>JAZGAE010000138.1:0-30738 GCA_036475545.1 Alphaproteobacteria bacterium | reverse complement strand
CCGCTCGCCAGGTCGCTGCGTTCGTCCTTCTCCTGCCTCAGGAACGCCTCGAGGGACGGGTTGTAATGGATGGCCTCGTCTGTCTGGGCGTCGCTGCCTGCGCGATAGGCGCCGAGACGGATCATCTCGGCCATGTCCTCGTAAGTGGAAAGGAGTGTCCGCACCCGGTTCACCAGCTCGTTCTCCTGGGCCGTGTTGCAGTCGGGCATGGTGCGCGAAACGCTCTTGAGAACGTCGATCGCAGGATACCGGCCGCGCTCGGCGATGCTGCGGCTGAGCACGACGTGGCCGTCGAGAATGGCGCGCAGCGCATCGGCGATGGGCTCATTGTGGTCGTCGCCCTCTACCAGAACCGTGAACAGCCCCGTGATCGTCCCTTCCCCGGTGCCGGTGCCGGCCCGCTCCAAGAGTTTCGGGAGCTCCGCGAAGACGGTGGGGGTATATCCCTTGGTGGTGGGCGGCTCGCCGGCCGACAGCCCGATTTCGCGCTGGGCCACGGCAAAGCGCGTGACGCTGTCGATCAGGCAGAGCACATGCTTGCCGCGGTCGCGGAAATACTCCGCGACGCTTAGCGTCAGGTACGCGGCTTGCCGGCGCAGCAACGGCGATTCGTCCGAGGTGGCGACGACGACCACGCTGCGCGCCATGCCCTCGGGCCCCAAATTGTCCGTGATGAATTCCTGTACCTCGCGGCCCCGTTCGCCGACGAGGCCGATCACGTTGACGTCGGAGGCCGTAAAGCGCGTCAGCATCGAAAGCAGTATGGACTTGCCGATCCCGGATCCCGAGAAGATGCCCATGCGCTGGCCGCGGCAGCAGGTAAGGAAAGTGTTGATGGCCCTGACGCCGAGGTCGATCTTGGCGCCGACGCGCCGCCTCTCGTGGGCGGGCGGCGGCGCGTTGCGCAGGGGACAGGGAATGCTGCCGCATGCGAGCGGCCCGCGCCCGTCGATGGGTTCGCCCATCGCGTTGACGACGCGGCCCAACCATGCCGACGACGGATAGACCACCGATTCCGTGTCGGTGACCTCGACCTTGCAACCCATCCCCACCCCTTCCACCGACTGGAACGGCATGAGGATGGCCCGATTGTCGCGAAAGCCGATGACCTCACAAGTCAGTCGCCGGTCGCCGGCCGCGAGCACGTAGCAGCGGCTGCCGATGGCAAGATCGCCCTGCACCCCGCCGACCTCGACCAACAGGCCTTGGACGGCGGTGACGCGGCCATAGCTCCGGTGCTCGGAAACCCGGGCGAGGTCGGCGAGCAGAGTGTGAAGTGGCGAGGCCAACGCAAGCCCTTGGAATGGCTATATAAAACGAGGCGACCTGTCCCTGACCGGCCGAGTATGGGGGGAAAGACTTTAGGGAGGGTTAAAGCCGCAGGGCCCGACGCGGAACGGCCCCAGCGCGCCGCCCCGCATCCGGCGACAATAATTGGCTTTCATTGAGACCGCGTAAACAATATCTTAATTAATCTTAATTAACCATAGGGGGATGCTTATCTGGGGGAGTAGAGCATGCGGGTGCTTCTAGTTGAAGACGACACGTCGCTGGCCAAAAGCATCGAACTGATGTTGAAGTCAGAGGGCTTTATCTGCGACACGACGGATCTGGGGGAAGACGGCCTCGAGATCGGCAAGCTATACGATTACGACATTATCATACTCGACCTCATGCTGCCCGACATCGACGGTTACGAGGTGTTGCGGCGGCTGCGGAGTGCGCGCGTCGAAACCCCGATCCTGATCCTCTCGGGCCTGAAGGAGCCCGACAACAAGGTGAAGGGACTCGGGTTCGGTGCCGACGACTACCTCACGAAGCCCTTCTACAAGGACGAGCTGATCGCGCGGCTGCAGGCAATCGTGCGGCGCTCGCGCGGGCATCCCGACTCTGTGATTCGGACCGGCAAGCTCGTCGTCAACCTCAACACCCGGACGGTAGAGGTCGGCGGCCAGCCTTTGCATCTGACGGGCAAGGAGTACGGAATCCTGGAGCTCCTGTCGCTTCGCAAGGGAACGACCCTCACCAAGGAGATGTTCCTCAACCATCTTTACGGCGGCATGGACGAGCCGGAGCTAAAGATCATCGACGTCTTCGTTTGCAAGCTGCGCAAGAAGCTCGCGGCTGCGACGAGCGGCGAAAACTACATCGAAACGGTGTGGGGTCGGGGGTACGTGCTGCGCGACCCGGCGTCCGGCGAAGCCGAGCTGCCGGCAAAGCAAGCGATGAAGGCCTGATTTCGCGACCCTAGTACCCTCTGTCACAATAGGACGAGGCCGGAGACGTCCCTTCCTCCACGCCGCCAAGGCGTCGCCGCGGACGGGTTTCGTGTGATCGCTGCTCGCCGGGCTCAGGAGACGGCTTGGCGCGCTGCGGTGCTTTCGTCGACGGGGTTGTAGATGCCGCGCTGGCCGGGGATCGGCTGGAAACTGTCGGAAATTCCAAGCACCGTCTCGGCGCCGCCGAGGTAGAGGAACCCGTCGTGCGGCAACAGCCGGGCGATGTTGCCGAGCACCGCGCTTTTGGTGTCCTGATCGAAGTAGATCAGGACGTTGCGGCAGAAGACGACGTCGAAAATGCCGAGCGGCGTCGCGTCATCGAGCAAATTGAACGGCCGGAAAGTGACCATCTCGCGTAGCGACGGGTCGATCCGCCACTTTTCGCCCGTCTTCGTGAAGTACTTCACGAGCATCTGTATCGGCAGGCCGCGCTGAACCTCGAACTGCGAGTACAGCCCTGACTTGGCCTTCTCCAGCATCTCCTGGGAGATGTCCGTAGCCAATATTTCGATCCGCCAGCCCGCCAGCTTGGCCGACTCCTCGCGTAGGATCATGGTGAGAGAGTAAGCCTCCTGCCCGCTCGAACAAGCCGCGCTCCAAATGCGAATGCTCTTGGTGACCGCCCGGTTCACCAGCAGTTGCGGCAGGACGAGTTCGCGGAATTGCTCGAACGGCTTGGAGTCGCGGAAGAAAAACGACTCGTTCGTCGTCATCGCGTCCGTCACTTCGGTAACCAAGGCGACCGTTCGGTCGCTCGAAATCAGCGTCTCGACCAGTGCGTCGAGACCGTCGATACCGTTTCGGCGCGCCACGGGCATGAGCCGAGACTCGACCAGGTACACCTTTTCCTCGGTAAGGACGAGGCCCGACTCGTTCTTCAAGAGCGCGCTCAAGTAGTTGAAATTCTCGGGTTTCATGCCGCCGGCCTCATCACGATCTTGGAGACGTACGGCACGATACTATCGAGGGGCAGGACCGCGCTGCACAGTCCGGCCATGGCCACCGCCCCGGGCATTCCCCAGACCACGCTGGTCTCCTCGTCCTGGGCGATCACGGCGCCGCCGGCCTCGGTTACGGCCTCGCCTCCTTTCAGCCCGTCCTGTCCCATTCCGGTCAGGATCACGCTTAGGACACGGCGCCCGTAAACGCGCGCCAGGCTCCGCAGCATCGGGTCGACGGACGGCCGGCAGAAGTTCTCCGGCGGGTGCTGGCTCAATCGGATGCGCTTCCCGTCCGCCTCCTCGACCATCATGTGGTAATTGCCGGGCGCGACGTAGATGCGGCCCTCAAGAATGGACTCGCCGTTGACGGCCTCGGCGCACGGGCGGCCGCACACCTTCCCGATGTGTTCGGCAAGGATCGTGGTAAAGGTCACCGGCATATGCTGCGTGAGCAGGATCGGCTGAGTGATTTTCTCGACGAGCCCGGGGAACAGGGTGAAAAGGGCCTGGGGACCACCAGTAGAGCTCCCGATCGCAACAACCTCGGGCACGGGCACGAGGGCCCTGCGCAAGGAGATCTCGGCGGACTTGTGGGCTTTCCGTGCTTTGGCCGGCTGGGCTCCTCTCGTCGCGCGTCCGGCACCGGCCTCGGTAGTGGGGCCGGCGAAGCCCTTGCCTCGGCGGCGGGCGGCGCCCAGGGCCTTTACCTTGCTCAGAAACTCGTGCCTGAAGTCGTAGCCGCTGGCAATTACGCCCGCCGCGGTCGGCTTCGCGACGTAGTCGGCGGCGCCCAGCTGGAGCGCCTTCAGGCTGATGTCGGCGTTCCTCATCGTCAGCGTCGAGGCCATGATGACCTTGACGTTAGGGTCCACCTCGATGAGCTTGGGCAAGGCAGTGAGGCCGTCCATCACCGGCATCTCTATGTCCAGGACCACGACGTCGACGGGATGGCGCGCGAGTGCCTTGATCGCCATCTCGCCGTTGGCGACGGTGGCGACGACCTTGATCCCCGGGTCGCATTCAAGAATGCGGCAGAGCATCCCCCGAACGACCGCCGAGTCGTCGACGAGCAGAACGTTGAACGGTTCGTTCGGGGGATTCTCGGGTCCGTCGGTTTTTACGCCTGTCCCGTTATTCATCTTTGAGCGGCCCTTCTGTTAAAGGAGGCCCGTCTGCGCGAACTTCGTTTCCAGTATGTCGCTGTCGAAGGGCTTCATGATGTATTCGTTGGCGCCGGCACAGATCGCTTCTTGAATGCGGTCCATGTCGTTCTCCGTTGTGCAGAACACGACCACGGGCTCCTGCCCCCCTTCGAGCTTGGTCCGCAGCTCGCGAAGAAAGTCGATGCCGCTCATGACCGGCATGTTCCAGTCCAAGAGAATCGCGTCCGGCATGCGGCGTTTGCAGACCTCCAGGGCCGCCTTGCCATCGCACGCCTCCTCGATCTCGAAATTGAGTTTTTCGAGGATTCTCCGCGCAACCGTGCGGATAACCTTGGAATCGTCGACGACCAAACAGCACTTCATGCCGTTACTCCGTTCGCCCTAGCACAGGTCCGACTCGCTCGATCCTTCTGATCCCGAAAGATCAGGCCGCTTCGGCTTTTTTCAAATTCAGCAGCCGCGCGACGTCGAACACGACCATGAGTCGCTCTTCGAGGCGGTAGACGCCCATGGAGACCTCCCGCCACAGCGGATCCAGCGTCGCCGGATTACGCTCGAAACTTTTGCTCGGAAGTCTCAGGACCTCGCCCACGGAATCGATGATCAGGCTGTACAGCTCCCCGCTCAGGTCGACGACGACGCTCATCCCCCGGTCGCCCTCGTCTCGCTCCGACAGGCCGAGGCACTTGCGCACGTCGATGGCGGTGACGATGCGCCCGCGCAAATTCAGCGCCCCCGCGACCTCTGGCGACGCCAAGGGGATCTTGGTGATCGCTTGGGGCCCGAGCACGTCCTGAACGCTCAGAACCGGGATTCCGAACAGTTGGTCTTGAATGGTCATGGTCACGAACTCCTGGGAGTCCTCGTGACCCATGTTACCGGACGTCACCGGTTTCATGGCCTGATCCGCGCTCATGCCGCGCCTCCTGACATGGCTATGGTTTCCGAAAGTGTCTGCAACAGGGCGTCACGGTCGAACTTGGGAACGTAGTCGCTGAACCCAACCTTGCGGCCACGATCCAGATCGGCCTCGGTGGTGTACGAAGAGAGCGCAACAATTGGCGTGTCCCGCCAGCGCGTGTTGTTCCTCACCGCCTGGGCGAATTCGAACCCGCTCATGCCGGGCATCTCGATGTCGCTGATGATGACGTCGAAATCGCGCCCTTGTTCGCACATGGCCATCGCCTCGCCCGCGTTCTCCGCGGTAGTAACGTCGTAGCCCGCGACCGAGAGCAACGGTGTCAAGAGGTTGAGGAAGAAGGGGCTGTCATCCACCAACAGGACCCTTTTCGTCCGACTGGCCTCGTCGCCGGGCGCGCTGCCCCTCGCCTCGAACCAGTCGCCGAAGGCACGGGTCAAGTAGTAAGCCGCGTCGATGACTTCCGTCGCATGGCCCTCGACGATGCTGCTTCCGATCATGCCGGACTGGGTGGACTTGAGCTCGACGGTGAGGGTCTCTTCGACGATGTCCATGATTTCGTCGACGACCAGTCCCATGGTGCGGCCACGGTCGGAGAACACCAGGATCGGCTGCCGCCCGCTGGACTTGAGCTCGTAGTTGTCGTCGATCATGATCAGCGGCATGAGATGACCGCGATACTGAACCATGGGCACCGATCCGGAGTACTCGATTTTGTCGAGCTGGATCTCCTCGAGCCGGGCGACGAGCGCCAGCGGCACCGCCTTCGGCGAGGCGTCGCCGGCGTGGAACAGCAGCAGGGCCACGCGATCGTCGCTGACGGTCCCCCGGGCGGCCTCGGTGCTCTCCGCCAGCGTATCGGTGGTTGTCGCCTCGCCCGAGGCGGCGGCGAAGCCGTTGGGATCGAGGATCATGATCACGCTGCCGTCGCCAAGGATGGTGTTGCCCGAGAAGATGGAGATGTCGCGAAGGATCGGCGCCACCGGCTTTACAACGATCTCCTCGGTATCGAACACCCGGTCGACGATGATGCCGAAGCTGTAGTTGCCGACCTGCGTAACGACGATGAAGTTTTCCTCGGCCTCGGCCTCCGCCGCGACCTCGCCGTCCGGGCCCTCCGCCCTGGTCAGCGCGAGCAGGTTGCGCAGGGACACCAGCGGCAGTAGCCGGTTCCGCAACCTGAGCACCGGGGTTTCATTTATGGTCTCGATGGATAGATCGGTATTCGAAGAGGCGCGGACCAGCTCGAGGACGCTGATCTGGGGAATGGCGAAACGCTCGCCGGCGCTCTCGACGATCAATGCCGAGACGATGGCAAGGGTCAGCGGGATCTTGATGATGAACGTTGTGCCGGTGCCCTCTTCCGACTTCAACTCCACGGTCCCGCCGATCTTTTCGATGTTGGTGCACACCACGTCCATGCCGACGCCGCGGCCGGAAACGCTGGTCACCTTCTCGGCGGTCGAAAAGCCCGGCTTGAAGATGAACTGGTTGATCTGCTGAACCGAGAGCGACTCGAGCTCCGCCTCGCTGACGAGACCGGTGGAGAGCGCCTTGGCCTTGAGTTTTTCGATCGGTAGGCCGCGGCCGTCGTCCTTGACCTCGATGATGATGTGGCCGCCCTCGTGATAGGCGTTGAGCGTGATCGTCCCCACCGCCGGTTTGCCCGCAGCCGTCCGCGCCGCGGGGTCTTCGATCCCGTGATCGCCGGAATTGCGCACCATGTGCGTGAGCGGGTCCTTGATGAGCTCGAGGACCTGACGGTCGAGTTCGGTGTCGGCGCCGACCATCTCCAGTTGGATCTTCTTGTCGAGCTCCAGCGCGAGATCCCGCACTATGCGCGGCAGCTTGGCCCAGGCGTTACCGATGGGCTGCATGCGCGTCTTCATGACGCCTTCCTGCAGCTCAGAGGTGATGTGGTTGAGGCGCTGCAACGGCCCGCCGAACTCGCTTTCGTGCTGGCTGCGGAGGATCTGGAGAAGCTGATTGCGGGTCAGCACGAGTTCGCTGACCATGGTCATCAGGTTCTCGAGCAGAGACACGTTCACCCGGATGTTTTGCGCGGCGACCGAGCTTTCCTTGCTGCCCGATCCCGGCCCCGTGGAGGCGCTCTCGGTCTTGCCGGCGGCAGGCTGGGCCTCGCCCGAATCTCCCTCCGGGCTGGGCGCCGCCTTCTCGCCGGTAACGGCTTCGTCGACCGGTGCCGAGCCCCCGAGCACATCGTCGCGGGTGCTGGCGACGATCTCCATCACTTGGCGCGAAAGTTCCTCAGGCACCTGGAGCTCGTCCAGAGTCGCCTGGAGGTGCCCCGCCACGACGTCGAAGTGGGAGTCGTTTAGCCCCTTCTCCGCCAAATGCGCATGGGCGGCGCGCAGGTCCTTGCCGGTGTAGGCACTGGGCCCGCCGAAGGCCATGGTCAGGAACGCCTTCTGTCTGAGATGCTGGACCTCCATGTCGGTATCTTCGAAGAAATGGCTGACGCGCTCGTCGGCCAAGATCTTGCGATAGAAGAGGTCCACCACGGCCTCGACCGCCTCCGCGCCGCCGAGCCGTTCGTAGAGGCTGCCCCCGTCAGCGGGCTCGTCGCCTGAGTACTCGGCCCCGCCCGCCGAATTCGCGAACGCGTTCAGCCGGTCGATGAGCGACTGGTCATTCCCCTCGGGTTCGGTTTCCGTCTCCTCGAGGGCCGTGAGAATCGCCTTGATCTGGTCAAGGGCCTCCAGGATCAGCGACACGGCGACGGGCGTTACCTCGAGCTCGCCGTCGCGAATCTTGCCGAGAACATTCTCGCCGGCGTGGGCGACCATCTCCAGGCGCGGAAGGCCGAGGAACCCGCAGGTTCCTTTGATCGTGTGTACCAAGCGGAAGATGTTCCCTAGCAATTTGGGATCGTTGGGGTTCTGCTCGAGTCTCACCAGCTCGACATCGAGCATGGAGAGGCTCTCGGTGGTTTCGGTGAGAAATTCGTTCAGGAGATCGTCCATGGTCGGCTTCCCCGGGCTGCGGCTCCAACTACGAGTGGACCGGCGACGGGCGAGGTTTGACACCGTCTTCGCCGGACTTGGCGACCGTCGCAGAAAATGTTTAAAAACCTGTAAAAAGCTGGGGTTTGCGGAGGGCCGACGGCCCTTATGCGATGGTATACAACCGTGCGGATAGGCGGGCGGTGTCGCTCTCGGTCTGGTCGACCGCGAGCCCGGCCCCGAGGCCTTCGGCGAGGCGCGCGGTGAAGTAGGCCTGGATGGTGCGGGGATCGATGGACTCCACTTGCGCCGTCTCCGCCATCGCCGCCCGCACCTCCTCCTTGAGCCCCGCGTCGGTGCCGGTGGCGGTCACGTCCGCCTGCGGCGCGTCGGGATCGCCGGTGATGCGCACGGAAAGCCGGCCGCCCCGCGGGAGCGCCTCGGCGGCGAGCGCGATCATGTTCAGTATCAGCCGGACCGACTGTTTGGTGACCGGCAGAGTCCGTTCCAACTCGCCCTCGGGCCAGTCGAGCCCGATCTTGCTGTCCTGGAGGAGGGCGTGGGCGAGCTCGCACGCGATGGCGAGCCCGCCTCCGGCGTCGACTCCGGCCGCCCGGCCGTAGGCGACGCGATAGAACTGCAGGCGCCGGGACGCTTGCTCCGCCGACTGGCGGATCAGGCCGATGGCCTCCTCGATGATGTCCGGGTCGCCGTCGCCGACGAGTTCCAGCCCGTTGTTCACCGCCGCCACCGGGCTGATCACCTCGTGGCACAGATGGGAGCACAATAGTTCGACCAGCCTGAAGTCGGGTTCAGCGTTCATCGTCGCTCATCCAGTCATCGTGAATTATCGGCCGGGACCGGTATGATCCCCGGAGCAGGTAAAAAAATTCTCAACCCGGAGGCTTCCCCACTGGATGCTCGCGCCCTATATACAGTGGCCGAATACAGTGGCCGAATACAGTGGCCGACCCGGTATCACATATCCTGCCCGCCATGCCCAGCCACATCGTCCCGGGTGTCCTGGTCCGCCACCCCACCGAGTCCGAATGGGGCGTGGGGCAGGTCCAGTCGGTCATCGGCAACCGCGTCACGGTCAATTTCGAAAACACCGGCAAGGTCCTGATCAATAGTGACGTTGTCGACCTCATTACCATAGGTGATAGCAATGACGCCGCCTGAGAGGGCCATGGTTGCCCGCCCGCCCACCTTATGCTCACCCGCGGGGGCTCTGGCGGACCAAAACCAAGACCTGAACCGTTAGCACGGGGGAACATCCGGCGCTATGCCACAGGCCACCATGGAATCAAAGCGGCGAGTCACCCCCGGATCCGGCCGCCGAAAAGCGGTTCCCCACCTCAAAGGCCGTCAGGTAGTCCCCAAGGCGCTCGCCGAGATCGGCGAGCTTCTCGGCGCCGGGCCCCTTCGGCGCGACCTGTTGCTCGAGTATCTGCATCTCATCCACGACAAGTATCACTGTCTAAGGGCGGCGCATCTCGCGGCGTTGGCCGAGGCCATGCGCCTGTCGCAGACCGAGGTCTACGAGGTCGCGTCCTTTTACGCCCATTTCGACATCGTGATGGAGGGGGAGACCCCGCCCCCGCCCTTGACGGTGCGGGTCTGCGACGGCCTCCCCTGCGAGATGATGGGCGCGCAAGACCTGCACGAGACCTTGCGCGGCCGCGCCAATGGCGCGTTCCGGGTGGTGCGCGCGCCGTGCATGGGGCGCTGCCACAGGGCGCCGGTGGCGGAGGTCGGCCACTATCACGTCGATCACGCCACCGCGGACCTGGTCGAGGGCGCCGTCGACGACGAGAAGACCGAGCCGGACGTGCCGCCCTACATTGACTTCGAGGCATACGTGGCGGACGGCGGCTACGAGCTCTTGCGGGAGTGCCTCGACGGCAAGCGGACGCGGGACGAGCTCATCTCCATCATGGAGACCGCCGACCTTCGCGGGCTCGGCGGCGCCGGCTTCCCGGTCGGCCTCAAGTGGAAGTTCGTGCGCAAGGAGCCGAAGCCGCGGCTCATGACCCTGAACGCCGACGAGGGCGAGCCCGGCACCATCAAGGACGGCTACTACATGGAGACGGACCCCCACCGGGTCCTCGAGGGCATGCTCGTCGCCGCCTGGGTCGTGGAAGCCACCGACGCCTATATCTATTTGCGGGACGAGTACCCGGGGATCAGGGAAATCCTGCTCACCGAGACTCCCAAGATCGAGCAGGCGGGCCTCACCGCCACCATCAAGGTCCATCTGCGCCGGGGCGCCGGCGCCTACATCTGCGGCGAGGAGTCCGCGATGATCGAGAGCATCGAGGGCAAGCGCGGGCTGCCGCGCCACCGCCCGCCCTACGTCTCCACCGTGGGCCTGTTCGGCCGGCCCACCCTCAATCAGAACGTGGAGACCGTCTACTGGGTCCGCGAGATCGTCGAGCGCGGCGCCGAATGGTTCGCCGGCCAGGGCCGGAACGGGCGCAAGGGCCTGCGCAGCTACTCCGTCACCGGCCGGGTCAAGGACCCGGGCGTCAAGGTGGCGCCCGCCGGAACCACCATGAACGAGCTTCTGGAGGACTACTGCGGCGGCATGGCCGAGGGCCACGCCTTCAAGGGGTATCTTCCGGGCGGGGCCTCGGGCGGGATTCTCCCGGCCTCGATGGCGGACATCCCCCTCGACTTCGGGACCCTCGAGGAATACGGCTGCTTCATCGGCTCGGCCGCCATCATCGTGATCTCGGACAAGGACGACATCCGCAACGTGGTCCTCAACCTGCTCAGGTTCTTCGAGGACGAGAGCTGCGGCCAGTGCACGCCCTGCCGCGTCGGCACCGAGAAGGCGGTCAAGCTGCTCGAACGGCCCGCCTGGGACGAGCCCCTGCTCGAGGAGCTGTGCGCGGCCATGGCGGACGCCTCCATTTGCGGCCTGGGCCAGGCAGCGCCCAATCCTATCTTGAGCGCGTTCAAGTATTTCCGGGGGGAGCTCGCATGAGCCCCGAAGCGACCGCCAGAGCCGAGATCGTCCCCTTTACCCTGGACGGCAACGAGGTCGAGGCCAAGCCGGGCGAGACCATCTGGCAGGTGGCCAAGCGCGAGGGCACCTATCTGCCCCATCTCTGCTACGCCGACCAGCCCGGCTACCGCGACGACGGCAACTGCCGCGCCTGCATGGTCGAGATCGAGGGCGAGCGGGTGCTGGCCGCTTCCTGCATCCGCAGGCCGACGGCCGGCATGAAGGTAACCACGGAATCCGAGCGCGCGAAAGCGTCCCGCAAGATGGTCATGGAGCTCCTTCTCGCCGATCAGCCGGCGCGCGAGTCCGCCCATGACCCCCGCTCCCACTTCTGGAACATGGCGGACTACGTGGGCGTCACCACCAGCCGCCTCCCCAGGCGCGAGGCCCCGGCGCCGGACACCAGCCACACCGCGATGGCGGTGAATCTCGATGCCTGCATCCACTGCACCCTGTGCGTGCGCGCCTGCCGCGAGGTGCAGGTCAACGACGTCATCGGCATGGCCTGGCGCGGGGCGGGCTCCAAGATCGTGTTCGATTTCGACGACCCCATGGGCGAGAGCACCTGCGTCGCCTGCGGCGAGTGCGTGCAGGCCTGCCCCACCGGTGCCTTGATGCCGGCCACCATGGTGGACGACGAGGGCGTCGGCTCCATCGAGATCGACCGCACCGTGGACAGCCTCTGCCCTTACTGCGGCGTGGGCTGCCAGCTTACCTTCAACATCCAAAACGACAGGCTCGTCTCGGTGACGGGCCGCGACGGCCCGGCCAACCGCAACCGGCTGTGCGTCAAGGGGCGGTTCGGGTTCGACTACATCCACCACCCCGAGCGGCTCACGAAGCCGCTCATCCGCAAGGAGGGCGTGCCGAAGGACCCGCAAGAGCGGCTCGATCCCGCCAACCCCTACACCCACTTCCGCGAGGCCACCTGGGAAGAGGCGCTGGACTTCGCCGGCGGCGGGCTCAGGCGCATCCGCGACCGGCATGGCCCCCAGGCGCTCGCCGGGTTCGGCTCGGCCAAGGGCTCGAACGAGGAGGCCTATCTCTTCCAGAAGCTGGTGCGCGTCGGCTTCGGGACCAACAACGTCGACCACTGCACCAGGTTGTGCCACGCCTCGTCCGTGGCGGCGATGATGGAGACCATCGGCACCGGCGCGGTCACCGCCCCCTTCACGGAATGCGAGAACTCGGACGTCATCCTGCTGATCGGCGCGCGGCCGGCGCAGAACCATCCCGTGGCCGCCACCTTCCTCAAGAACGCGACCAAGCGCGGCGCCACGCTGATCGTCTTGGACCCGCGCGGCCAGGCGATGAGCCGGCATGCGACCTACGAGCTCCGCTTCAAGACGGGCACCGACGTCGCGCTCCTCAATGCCATGATCAACACGATCATCGACGAGGGCCTGGCGAACGAGGACTACATCCGGAAGTTCACGGAGAACTACGAGGCCCTCAAGGATGAGATCAAGGACTTCACGCCCGAGGCGATGGCGCCCATCTGCGGCATCGAGCCGGAGCGGATCCGCACGGTCGCGCGCACTTACGCCAAGGCCAAGGCGGCGATGATCTTCTGGGGCATGGGGATCTCCCAGCACGTCCACGGCACCGACAACGCCCGCTGCCTGATCTCGCTGGCCCTGCTCTGCGGGCACATCGGCCGCCCCGGGACCGGCCTGCATCCATTGCGGGGCCAGAACAACGTCCAGGGCGCCTCCGACGTCGGCCTCATCCCCATGGTGTACACCGACTACCAGCCGGTCGACGACCCCGAGGTGCGCGCCTCCTTCGAGGACTTCTGGGGCGCCGAGCTCGATCCCAACAGGGGGCTCACCGTGGTGGAGATCCTGAACGCGATGTACGCGGGCGAGATCAAGGGCATGTACGTCATGGGGGAAAACCCGGCCATGTCCGATCCCGACGCGGCCCACGCCCGCGCCGCGTTCGCCAAGCTCGAGCACCTCGTGGTCCAGGACATCTTCCTGACCGAGACCGCCTATCTGGCCGACGTGGTGCTGCCGGCCTCGGCGTTTCCCGAGAAGACCGGGACGTTCACCAACACCAACCGCCAGGTGCAGATCGGCCGCCAGGCGCTCGAGCCGCCCGGGGACGCGCGTCAGGACTTGTGGCTGATCCAGGAGATCGCGCGGCGCATGGGGCTCGAGTGGAGCTACGGGCATCCCCGCGACGTCTTCGCCGAGCTGCGCTTGTGCACCCACTCCATCACCGGAATCACGTGGCGGCGGCTGGAGCGCGAAGACGCGGTGACCTACCCGGTGGAGGTCGAGTCCCTGCCCGGCGAGGAGATCCTCTTCGCCGACGGCTTCCCGACCAAGAGCGGCCGCGGCCGGTTCGTGCCCGTGGGCCTGGTGCCCCCGGACGAGGAACCCGACGACGAGTACCCGATGATCCTCTCGACGGGGCGGCTGCTCGAGCACTGGCACACCGGGTCCATGACCCGACGCTCAACTGTGCTCGATGCCATCGAGCCGACGGCCGTCGCCCACCTTGCGCCCGCCGACATCGAGCGCTACGGGCTTGCCTCGGGCGGGCGGGTGACCGTGACCACGCGGCGCGGCTCCGTCGAGCTCACGGTCCGCCAGGACCGCCAGGTGCCGCCGGGCGTCATCTTCCTGCCGTTCTGCTACTCGGAGGCGCCCGCCAACATGCTGACCAACCCGGCGCTCGACCCGGTCGCCAAGATTCCGGAGCTCAAGTACTGCGCGGCGCGGATCGAACCGCCCGCCTCCGCCCGCGCCGCGGCCCACTAGCGGCGCCTTCGGACTCGATTCCCCGCCGCTTCCGGGGCCCGCGGACGCGGGCCCTGCCCTGCCCTCAGGTGGCTTCCTCGGCCAGCTGCTCCTTGGTCATGTGGTGCTTCTCGTGCACCGGCTTCATCAGCGCGTTGGACACCAGCGCGATCGCCAGCAGCGCCGCCATGGCGAACATGGTGGTGTTGTAAAGGCCGCTTGAGGGGTCGATGGTGCCGGGCGGCGCGATCTCCATGAGCTTCGAGATGGTCACGGTCTTGCTCTCGACCAGCACGGCGATTTGGTCCAGTCCCGCCCCGAACTTGGCCTCGAACGCCGACGGGTCGACCCTGGACGTCAGATCGTCGATCGCCAGGTCGACCGAGCGTTCGCGCAGCTTGGCGATGGCGAACGGCCCGAGTACGCCGGCCGTGCTCCAGGCGGTGAGTAACCGCCCGTGGATGCCGCCCACGTGATGGGTGCCGAACACGTCCGCGAGATAGGCGGGGATCGTGGCGAAGCCGCCGCCGTACATGGTGAAGATGATCAGTATGGCGGCGTAGAAGCCGGCCAACCACACGAGCGAGGGATCGACGCTCACCCGCTGCGCCCAGAACGGGATCGAGAGGTAGAGCACGATCCCCAGGATGAAGAACGTGTAATACGTGTTCTTGCGCCCGATGAAGTCGGACGTGCTGGCCCAGAAGAACCGGCCCACCAAGTTGAACACGCTGATCATCAGCACGAAGGTGGCGGCAAAAGTGGCCGTCGCGATGAGGGGAAGCGTGGTGCCGAAGATCTCGGTCATCATGGTCTTGGCCACGCCCAGGACGCCGATGCCGGCGGTGACGTTGAAGCACAGCACGATCCAAAGCTGGTAGAACTGCCGGGTCTTGAGCGCCTGGTCGATATGGACGTGGTGGGAACTGATCATCCTCTTGGCCCGGTGGGCCTCGTCCGGCGGCGTCCAGCCCTCGGGCTTCCATCCCTCCGCCGGAATCCGGTAGGAGAAGGCGGCGATGATCATCACGGTGAAGTAGATGACGCCGAGACTGAAGAAGGCCTCCGCCACGCCGACGCTTCCCGTGCCCACGACATAGACCCCTTCCGGGCCGGGGATGATCATCTTTGCGACGTCGTTGACGCCGATGATCACCACCTCCAGTTTCTCGCCCGCGATCTGGGCGTACCGTCTGCCGGCTTCGGTGATGAGCTCCACGTCGGCGACCGCCCCCAGGTAGTCGGGCGCCTTGTAAAAGTATTTAATGAAGTACTCCTTCAGCAGGGTCCCGAATATGGCGCCGCCGCCGAACCCCATGATCGCCATGCCGCCGGCCATGCCCCGGTGGTCGGGGAACCAGCGAATGAGCGTGCTCACCGGCGAGACGTAGCCCAGCCCCAGCCCGCACCCCCCCAGTACGCCGTAGCCGAGATAGATGAGCCAGAGCTGGTGGAACAGGATCCCGACCCCACCGATGATGAAGCCGCCCCCCCAGCAGAAAGCCGCCACGGTGCCCACCATGCGCGGGCCGACGTCTTCCAGCCAGTGGCCGGCGAAGGCGGCCGCCAGGCCCAGGAACACGATGGCGACGCTGAAGACCCAAAGCACGTCTGAAAGCGTCCAGTCGCCGGCGGCGCTGGTGGCGACGCCGAAGACCTTGACGAGCGCCGGGTTGAAGATGCTCCAGGCGTAGACGGAGCCGATGCAAAGGTGGATGGCGATGGACGCCGGCGGCACTTTCCAACGGTTGAAGCCCGGCTTGGCAACGATGTGCTTCTTGGACAGTATATCGAGCACGAGATCCCCCCCCGTTTTCGGATTGTTCGCCTTGTTTCCTAACCCTTGCAAGACGGCCAGGCCCGGCGTAGTCCGCCGGGGAGAATGGCAAAACAGGGGCCCCGTGTCCATAAGCCGGTGGCTCGAACCGGCATCACTTTTGGTTGAGGTGTGTTAACGGGGCCCGGTCAGGGCCCCTGAGACGCTCACCGCCGGGTCGCGATCATGGCGGCCCGCCCGCCGCGATCAACCGCTCGGCCTCCTCGAGGTCCTCGGGCGTATTGGCGTTGAAGAAGGGGTCGAAGGGTCGATCCGGATAGTCGACGACGGCGAGGCGGTAGCCGCCGGTCCAGACGTCGACCTTGCGCACGTGCCGCTCGACCATGGCCCGCCGCAGATCGCCGGCCAGGCGCACCGGCCACAGCCCGAACACCGGGTGCGGCCGCCCGGCGCTCGCCGCCGAGGCCATGTCCGCCCCTTCGCCCTCGACCGCCTCGAGCATGCGGGCGACGAGGTCCGACGGCACGAACGGGGCGTCGGTGGCGAAGGTCGCCACCCAGGGGCAATCGGGCGCGTGCGCCTTGGCCCATTCGAGGCCGGTGAGCACCCCCGCCAGCGGCCCCGCGAACCCTTCCACCACGTCGCCGGCCACAGGCAGGCCGTAAGCCGCGAAGCGGGCGGGATCGCCGTTGGCGTTCAACAGCAGCACCCGCACCTGGGGCGCGACCCGCGCGATCGCCCGGGCGAGCAGGGTCTCGCCGCCCAAGCGGCGCAACGCCTTGTCCCCGCCCCCCATGCGCCGCGCGAGACCGCCTGCGAGCAACACGCCGACGACGCCACGCCCGGCGCCCCGGGGCCGCTCAGGCGACATCTTCCTCCAGGCTCGCCTTGCGCTGGATCTCGAGAGGCTCTTCGCCCACCCGGGCGGCGTCGGCGTCGAAGACGATGCGCTCGGCGCCCGAGAGCGCGACGAAGCGCTTGCCCCTGGCGCGGCCGATCAGCGTGAGCCCGGCGCGGCGCGCCAGGTCCACGCCCCAGGCGGTGAAGCCCGAGCGCGAGATGAGTATCGGGACGCCCATCTGCACGGCCTTGATCACCATCTCGCTGGTGAGCCGGCCGGTGGTGTAGAAGATCTTGCCGTCGGAAGTGAGGCCGTTGAGGTGCATGTAGCCGGCGATCTTATCGACCGCGTTGTGGCGGCCCACGTCCTCCATGTACACCAGCGGCCGGTCCTCCTCGCACAGGACGCAGCCGTGGATGGCGCCGGCCTCCAGGTACAGGCTCGGGCAGGTGTTGATCTTCTTGGTCAGGGCATAGAGCCAGGAGGTCTTCAGCACCGCGTCCTTGGCCAGCTCGACCTCGTCGAACTTCTCCATGACGTCGCCGAAGACGGTGCCCTGGGCGCAGCCCGAGGTGAGCGTCTTCTTCTTGAGCTTTTCCTCGAAGTCGGTCTGCGCCTGAGTGCGCACGACCACGACGTCCAGCTCGTCGTCAAACTCGATGCCCGTCACCTCGTCCTCGGGCCGCAGCATGTTCTGGTTGAGGAGGTAGCCCACGGCCAGAAAATCGGGATAGTCGCCGATCGTCATCATGGTGACGATCTCGCGGTCGTTGAGGTACAGCGTCAGCGGCCGCTCGGTCACCACCGAGGTCTCGACCGCCTTGCCCTCGTGGTCGACGCCCTTGACCCGCTGCACGAGACGGGGGTCGTTGGGGTCGGGACGAACGCGAAACTCCGCCATGGCCCTAAATATCGTCTCGCTCCCTCGCCGGGGCAAGGCAAAGGGCCCAGACCGGGGAACGCAAATCCCCTGAAATCTTGCGGGTTTATTTTCGCACCCTCACGGCATATGTAACGTGATCGCGACGACGCCCCGTACCTTACTATTATAATAGGACCGTACCTGTGATCGCCTGGGGTGAGAGAGGGTACTAGAGCGGGTCTAGGTAGATAGGAGTCAATTCGATGGGAGCAAATCGGCTCATTCGGCCAGGCGCGGCGCGCCGCGCGATGCGGGGCATCGGGCAAGCGCCGCAACGCCGCCCGGGGGGCCGATTTGCCCCACCGCAGGCCGGGTTCTTTTGCGCGCTGGCGTCGTTGCCCGTCTTTTCCGATATCCCCGCATCGCAATGCGACGGGTGCCTAGCCGGCGCGCAAAATCATCCCGGTCAAATGGTTCCTATCTACCTAGAACCGCTCTAAGGGGCCGCCATGCTCGCCTACCTCATCCGCCGCCTGCTGCTGATCGTCCCGACCCTGTTCGGGATCATGGTCATCAACTTCGTGATCGTGCAGACGGCGCCTGGAGGCCCCGTCGAACAAGCGATCGCGCAGATCAAGGGCACGGCGGTCTCGGCCACGGCGCGGGTCGGCGGGGTCAGCCGCGCCGAACTCGCCGTGGGGGCGATGACGGACGCGGCGCGCACGGCAGGCGCCGCAGCCGACGTCAGCAGGTACCGCGGGGCCCGGGGCCTCGATCCCGAGTTCATCAAGGAGCTCGAGCGCATGTACGGCTTCGACAAGCCGGCGCACGAGCGCTTCTTCGGGATGATGCGCAACTACCTCGTCTTCGACTTCGGGGACAGCTTCTTCCGCGATCGCTCGGTCATCGGGCTGGTGATCGAGAAGATGCCGGTGTCGATCTCGCTGGGGCTGTGGACGACGCTGTTCGCGTACCTGATCTCCATCCCGCTCGGCATCGCCAAGGCGGTGCGTGACGGCACGCCGTTCGACGTCTGGACCAGCGGCGTCGTGATCGTGGGCTACGCCGTTCCCTCGTTCACGTTCGCCATCCTGTTGATCGTGCTGTTCGCGGGCGGCAGCTACCTCGATTGGTTCCCCCTGAGAGGGCTCACCTCCCCCGGCTGGGAACAGCTCGCCTGGCCGGACCGCATCCTGGACTATCTCTGGCACATCACGCTGCCGGTCCTGGCCCTGGTCATCGGTGGCTTCGCCACGCTCACCATGCTGACCAAGAACTCGTTCCTGGAGGAGATCAACAAGCAGTACGTGGTGACCGCCCACGCCAAGGGCCTGACCGAGCGGCGGGTCCTCTACGGCCACGTCTTCCGCAACGCGATGCTGATCGTGATCGCCGGCTTCCCCAGCGCCTTGATCAACATCCTTTTCACGGGCGCCTTGTTCATCGAGATCATCTTCTCGCTCGACGGACTCGGGCTCATGGGCTTCGAGGCGGCGATCGGGCGCGACTATCCGGTGCTGTTCGGAACGCTCTACTTCTACACCCTTCTCGGCCTGATCATGGCCCTGGTGCGCGATTTCACCTACGTCTTCATCGACCCGCGCATCACCTTCGAGGCGGCGGCGTGAGCGCGCGGGAAGACACCTTTTTCGGGCTCCGGATCACTCCCCTCACCCGGCGGCGGATCGAGAACTTCAAGGCCAACCGCCGCGGGTATTGGTCGCTGTGGATCTTCCTGGCCCTTTTCGCGATGACCTTGTTCGCGGAGGTCATCGCCAACGACCGCCCGATCCTCATACGTTTCGACGGGGCCTATTACGTCCCGGTCCTGAAGACCTATCCGGAGACCCTCTTCGGCGGCGAGTTCGAGACCGAGACCGACTACCGCGACCCCTTCGTCGCCGATCTCATCACCGAGAAGGGCTGGATGGTCTGGCCGCCCATCCCGTACTCGTACGACACGATCAATTACGACCTGCCGGTGCCGGCCCCGGCGCCGCCGTCGGCCGAGAACTGGCTGGGCACCGACGACCAGGGCCGCGACGTGGCGGCGCGGCTCATCTACGGCTTCCGCATCTCGGTCCTCTTCGGCCTCACGCTCACCCTGTTCAGCTCGGTGATCGGGGTGACCGCCGGCGCCTTGCAAGGCTACTTCGGGGGGCTCCTCGACCTCGTGTTCCAGCGCTTCATCGAGGTTTGGGAGGGGCTGCCGGTCCTCTTCCTGCTCATAATTCTCGCCAGCATCGTCGAGCCCAACTTCTGGTGGCTGCTGGGGCTGATGCTGCTCTTCGCCTGGACGAGCCTGGTGGCCGTGGTGCGGGCGGAGTTCCTGCGCGCGCGCAACTTCGAATACGTCCGCGCCGCCCGCGCGCTGGGGGTCGGCGACCTCACCATCATGTGGCGCCACGTGCTCCCCAACGCGATGGTGGCGACGCTGACCTTCGTGCCGTTCATTCTCAGCGGTTCCATCACCACTCTCACCGGGCTCGACTTCCTGGGGTTCGGCCTTCCGCCCGGCTCACCATCGCTGGGCGAGATGCTGGCCCAGGGCAAGGCGAACCTCCAGGCCCCTTGGCTCGGGATCACCGCCTTCCTGGCGCTCGCGGTGATGCTGAGCTTGCTCATCTTCGTCGGCGAGGCGGTGCGCGACGCCTTCGACCCGCGCAAGACGTTCAAATGATGGCCGTCCGGGCGCCGAAGGCCGGCAATAGAGGGGAGCCGCTTCTGGAGGTCAGCGACCTCTCGACCTCCTTCGCCGTGGCGGGCGAAGAGGTGAGAGCGGTGCGCAACATCTCCTTCGCCATCGCCAAGGGCGAGACGGTCGCGCTGGTGGGCGAGTCCGGCTCGGGCAAGTCGGTGACGGCGCTCTCCATCCTGCAGCTCCTGCCCTATCCCAAGGCCAGTCATCCGTCGGGGAGCATCCGTTTCCGCAGCCAGGAGCTGATGGGGGCGGACGTAAGGACCCTCTACCGCGTCAGAGGCGATCGCATCGCCATGATCTACCAAGAGCCGATGACCTCGCTCAATCCGCTTCACACGGTCGAGAAGCAGGTCATGGAGACGCTGGTCCTGCACAAGGGGTTGGACCGGGAGGCGGCGCGCGCGCGGACCGTCGAGCTGCTGCGCCTCGTCGGGCTCGCGGACGCCGAAGAGCGGCTCAAGTCCTACCCCCACCAGCTTTCGGGCGGACAGCGCCAGCGGGTGATGATCGCCATGGCCCTTGCCAACGAGCCGGACTTGCTTATCGCCGACGAGCCGACGACGGCGCTGGACGTGACCATACAGGCGCAGATCCTGAAGCTGCTGAAGGACCTCCAGGCGCGGTTCGGCATGGCGATCCTGCTCATTACCCACGACCTCGGCATCGTCGAGAGGACCGCCGACCGGGTCTGCGTGATGACCGAGGGCCGGATCGTGGAGAGCGGCCCGACGCGGGACATCTTCTCCAGTCCCCAGCACCCGTACACGCGCCATCTGATGGCCGCCGCGCCCAAGGGGGGCCCGCCGAAGCCGCGGCCCGGTGCGCCGGAAGTCCTGGCCACCCGTGACCTCCGGGTGTGGTTCCCCATCAAGAGGGGCGTGCTCAAGCGTACGGTCGGTCACGTGAAGGCGGTGAACGGCGTCTCGCTCGCCGTGCGCGAGGGACAGACGGTCGGGGTGGTGGGCGAGTCCGGCTGCGGCAAGACGACCCTGGCGCTCGGGCTTCTACGGCTGGAGAGAAGCGAGGGCGAGATCGTCTTCCAAGGCCGCAGCATCCAGCGCTGGCCGGCGAGGAAGCTGCGGCCCCTTCGGCGCGAGATGCAGATCGTGTTCCAGGATCCCTTCGCCAGCCTCAGCCCCCGGTTGTCCGTCAGCCAGATCATCCAGGAGGGTCTTCAGGTCCACGGGCTCGCCCGGGACGAGGCGGAGCGCCGGGCGCTGATCGACCACGTTTTGAGGGAGGTCGGCCTCGACCCCAAGGACAGCGACCGTTACCCCCACGAGTTCTCCGGCGGCCAGCGCCAGCGCATCGCCATTGCCCGCGCGATCGTGCTCAAACCGCGCCTGGTGGTGCTCGACGAGCCGACATCGGCACTGGATATGTCGGTGCAGGCGCAGATCGTGGACCTCCTGCGCGAGCTGCAGGCGCGCCATCACCTCGCCTACATGTTCATCAGCCACGACTTGCGGGTGGTGCGGGCCCTTGCCCACGAGATCATCGTGATGAAGGAGGGAAACGTCGTCGAACAGGGGCCGGCCGAGGCGATCTTCGAGAGCCCGCGGCACGCCTACACGAAGGCCCTCATCGCCGCCGCTTTCGACCTCGAGGCCGTCGAAGGGGGCGTCGCCGCCTGAGCGCGGCCGGCTTTGCCGGTCGGCCCCATCTCGCGATCGGGGCGGCTGCATCCGGTTCCCCCGCCTTCCCTGCGGCGCCATTGCCGCCGAGGAACGTGTGAAATCGGCTCGAGGCGGCGTCGCCGGGCGTTCGCCGCGTTGCGCCGCAATGCCCCGGAAATCAAAAGGTTCGGGCCACAGGCCGGTTCCACTGGCCGAACTCGCCAGAGGCGGCCTCGCGCAATCCACAGCCCATTCACCTCTTGGCAATACCTTTGCGGGTTTAATACCACCCTGACGGTCGCCCCGGCTGCCACTGGACGGGGCATGCGGCAGAACCGCGGCACGCGCGGCAATTGGGCACCGATGGGGCCACCGACGCCGTCCGCCCCGGGGCGCAGGCGATGCGAAAGACATTCGAGGGATTCCCAATCAAGGCCGCGCCGTGAAGGGAGATTCGCTTTGATGGACGACGTATATTTCCTCGCCCAAGGGGACCAAATGTCCCAAAGCGTGGGTCACGTCATCTCGGTTTCCGGGTCGGATGTTTCCGGGATCCTCGAGAGCAGCGATCCCGGGACCGCGCCGTCCAATGTAATCCAAATCGGGGCTCTGGTCAGATTGCCGACCGCCGTGTCCAACGTGTTCGGCATCATCAACGGCATGAGGGTCGAAAACGCCTCCACCGACCGGTCGTCCGCCCAGCGGAAGATCGTGGATGTTCAACTGCTCGGCGAGATCCTGAATAACGATCCGGACGGCCCGGAACCGGTTTTCGAGCGAGGCGTATCCATCCATCCGGGCCTGGACTGCGAGATCTACGGCGCCACCCGCGCCGAGCTGGAGCTCGTCTACGCCCGGCCGAGGGCCTCGAATGTGCGGATCGGAACGATTCATCAGGACAGGACGTTGCCGGCCTTCATCATGACCGACGACCTCCTGGGCAAGCACTTCGCGGTGCTGGGGACCACGGGATCGGGGAAGTCCTGCGCCGTGGCCCTTATCCTGCGCTCCATTCTGGAGGAGCACCCGAACGGTCACGTCATCCTGCTCGATCCCCACAATGAATATTCCCACGGCTTCGGCGACATGGCCGAGACCATCAATCCGGGGAATCTCCAGCTTCCCTACTGGCTATTGAACTTCGAGGAAATCGCGTCCGTGATAGTGAGCCAGGAGAGCGAATCGGCGGACGTCGAAACCGAAATACTGAAGGGGGCCATCCTCGAGGCGAAGAAGAAGTACCTGGAGGGCGAGTCCGACACGGACTTCGTCACCGTGGACACGCCGACGCCTTATCGGATGGGGGAACTGATCCGACTCATCGAAGCCGGCATGGGCACGTTGGACAAGGCGGAGAACTCCGCTCCTTACATGCGCCTGAAGTCCAGGATAGACGGCCTCACGGCCGACAAGCGCCTCGCATTCATGTTTTCCGGCCTGTTCCTCCGCGACAACCTCGTCGACATCCTCTCGCAGATCCTGCGCATCCCGGTCTCGAACAAGCCGATCACGATCATCGACATTTCCGGGGTTCCCGCGGAAATCATCGACGTGGTCGTCTCGGTGCTTTGCCACATGATCTTCGATTTTGCCATCTGGAGTGACCGCTCGAAGGCCCCGCCCGTGTTGCTGGTCTGCGAGGAGGCGCACCGCTACATCCCGCAGGACGGCGCCGCGGGGTTCAGCCCGACCAAGAAGGCCATCTCGCGCATCGCCCGCGAAGGCCGCAAGTATGGGGTGTCGCTGTGCCTGGTCAGCCAGCGGCCGTCCGAGCTTGCGACGAGCATCCTGTCCCAGTGCAACACCCTGTTTGCGCTTCGCATGAGCAACGAGCGCGACCACATGTACGTGCGCAACGCCCTGCCGGACAGCGCGCTCGGGCTCTTGAACGCGCTGCCGGCGCTGCGCAGCCAGGAGGCCGTCGTGGTGGGTGAAGGGGTCGCGGTGCCGATGCGGTTGCGCTTCAGCGATTTGGATCCCGACCATCGGCCGAGGAGCGGCACCGCGACTTTCTCCCTCGCCTGGCAGAATGACAGCGAATTCGAGGGCTTCGTCGCGGAGACCGTCGAACGCTGGCGCAAACAGCTGCGCTGACGGGCCCGATACCGCTCGTTGCCGGCGCGGCCGGTCCGCGAAAGCAAGTTTCCGATCTTCGAACTCCCATGATCGAACCGCGCCCGCGCGCGCGGCGGCATCCACCCTGTGCGCGCCGCCGCCTTCATGGGTCACCCCGCGCGGTTCGTCATGGCCCGTGCCGTAGACCGGTCCGCCGCGCGCCCTAGAGCATAATCCGGTCAGGTGGAGTCGGCTGCGTTGCGCCGGGGCGGGCGCCCGCGGCGCCGGCGATGAGATCGCCGAAGTCGCTCAAGAAGACGGAGCCCCGGACGGTGCGCTGAATCAGGACGCTGCGCCGATCGGCGGGGTCCTGGCGGCGGCGCACCAGGTCAAGCGCGCTCAGTCTGTCGACGGCCCGGGTAATGGCCGGCTTGGAGACACCGAGCTCGGCGGCAAGCCCGCGCACCGTGTGCGGCGCGGGCGTCAGATACACGCTCAGCAACACCGCCATCTGCCGGGCGGAGAGGTCGGGCCCCTCGCGGCGCACCGTCTCGACCAGCACGCCCCGCCACAGGTTGAGGGCATCGCGCGCGGAAACCGGCATGGGTCGTCACGCCCGAAGTCGTTCCGGATGCGAATCAAAATAACCGCCCGCCGAAGCGGGGGCAAGGCCTACCGCCGCCTGGCCGCCTTGCGCCTCGCCGCCTGCGGCCGCCTCGGGGCGGCGTGGGCTTGAACGGTGGCGAACAGCGCGCGCAGGCCGTTGGCCTCGCCGACGCCGGGACATCCCGCGCGATACGGCCCTTGGCGCCGGGAATGAGACAGACCTCGTCGGCCTTTGGCGGCGAAGCCGCAGACCGTTACCCAGGCCCGCTCGGCCTCCCTCGCGCCCGCCAACCAATCTTCGAGGCCCTTGCCGGTGAGGGGCGTGAGGGGCACGGCGCCGACGCCGGCCCGCGCGGTGAGGTGAGCGGGCAACGGAAATCTCCCTTTGGAGGGCTTCTCCGGCCCGATTAGAATGGCAGGAAGCATGGAACCTGAAAAGGGGAAGGGACGGCGTCCGTAAGGCCGGCACGCCGCTCCCGAGCCGCCATGGCGGAGATCACCATCTATCTCGGCAACAAGAATTATTCGTCCTGGTCGCTCCGGGCCTGGCTGGCGCTCAAACGCACCGGCCAGCCTTTCGAAGAGGTCGTCATCCCGCTGCGCGAGCCGGACACCCACGAGACCATCCTCCGTTATTCGCCGTCGGGACTGGTGCCCGCGCTCAAGTACGGCGAGATCACGGTCTGGGACTCGCTGGCGATAATGGAATACCTCGCCGAATCCTTCCCCGAAGCGGCCCTGTGGCCGAGCGAAGCGGAACGCCGCGCCGCGGCACGGGCGGTCAGCGCCGAAATGCATTCGGGGTTCGAGGCGCTGCGTCGCAACATGCCCATGAACATCCGCAGCTCCTTTCCCGGCCGGGGCATGACTCCCGAAGCCCAGGCGGACATCAATCGCATCACCGCCATCTGGCGGGATTGCCGCCAGCGCGCGGGCGCGGGCGCGGGCGGCGCCTTCCTGTTCGGCGCGTTTACCATCGCCGACGCCATGTTCGCCCCCGTGGTGAGCCGCTTGCGCACCTACGGCGTCGAACTCGACGAGGTCTCCCGCGACTACGTCGCCGCGGTCTGGGAATGCCCGGAAATGCAGGAGTGGGCCGCGGCGGCCGGCGACGAGCCCTGGATCATCCCCGAGTTCGAGTTCTAGGCCGCCCGGCGCTGGCACCGGGCCAGCCGCACCCGGAGCGTCTCCGCGCGCCTCTCTAGAGCATAATCCGGCCAGGTTGAACTGACTGCGCCGGGGCGGGCGCCCGCGGCGTTGCGCCGCTCGGCCGATTCCACCTGACCGGATTATGCTCTAGTCGATGAGCCCGACCTCGCGGTAGTAGCGTTGGGCTCCGGCGTGAAGGGGGATGGCGATCCCGTCGAGGGCGTTCTCCAGCCGGATCTCCCGGCCCTTGGGGTGGCCGGAGTCCAGGAGCACGCGCGAGGTCTCGTGCCAAAGCGCCCGGGTGATGCCGTAGACCAGCTCCTCGTCCACGTCCGCCGAGACCACCCACTGCGCCCCGACGCTGAAGGTGGGGGTCGAACCGATGCCCCGGTACACGCCCCCGGGGATGCGCGTGCGGGTGAAGAAGGCGTAGTTCTCCCGGATCAGATTCGCCGCCGGGCCGGCAATCGGTACCAGGTCGATGCCCGGCCCGCCCTCGGCCGCCATGGCAACGGCAAGGTCTGCGATGGCCGTGACCGGCGCGCCGGCCACCAGGATGAAGGCCTCGATCCCGCCGTCGCGCAGGCGGTCCGCGGCCTGGCCGGGCGTGAGGTGGTAGGCCTCGACGTCGGCCTCGGTCAGGCCGTAGGCCCCCAGGATCACCTTGGCGCCCACCTCGGTGCCCGACTCCTTCTCGCCCAGTGAGACCCGCTTGCCGCGGAGGTCGGCGATGCTCTTGATCCCGGCATCGCGGCGCACGACGACGTGGAGGCTTTCGGGATACAGGTTGGCGATGGCCCGCAAGGACGTCACCGGCTCCTTCCTGGCGTACACCCACTGCCCGGTGTAGGCCCAATACGCCACGTCGGCCTGGCTCAGGCCCGACTCCAGCTTGCCGGCGCCGATCGAATCCACATTCTCGACCGACCCATGGGTCGACTGGGCCACCGCGATCAGCCCGGGCACACCGCAGCCCCCGCCCTTCTCGCAGGGGCGCGAGCCGGGCGGGTTGCTGATGGCGTTGGCGATCAGGCTGCCCACGGGAAAGTAGGTGCCGCTGGCGGCGCCGGTGCCGATGCGCCAGTACGTGATCTCGGGCTCCTGCGCCGTGGCCGGTTGCCCCGCGAGGCAGGAGACGACCGCCGCCACGGCAACGGCTGCCCACCGCCACCGGGCTCCGGAGCCGGCGGGCCGTGGGAAAATCCGAAGCAGGTTGCGTTCCCGAGCCAATTCTTCCGCGCTGGTGGTCCTGCGTCCCCTGGGCTCGCGCCGCGACGAGGTGTCGCTGGCCGGCGCACCGCGCCGCCAAGCGGCCC
The DNA here is from genome assembly GCA_036475545.1 of Alphaproteobacteria bacterium. Classification (GTDB taxonomy): domain Bacteria; phylum Pseudomonadota; class Alphaproteobacteria; order DATDPM01; family DATDPM01; genus JAZGAE01. Next base: position 3,793 of record JAZGAE010000138.1, on the reverse strand, counting down.
GGCCGCGCGTCGCTCCTTGCTGTGCCCTCATGCGATGGCTTACCTGATAGCACGACTTATGGACAGGTTTAAGCCTGCGCCCGAGGGGTAGGGGCGCCCGCGCCTCACGTTTGGTGTGCGAATCCTTCTCCCGGGCGCTTGTGGCGCCGCTCCGGCGCCTTCCCGATCGAACGGGAAACGGGGCGAGCACAACTGCGCTTTGCGCGTGGCACACGGAGCGCTTGTGGCGCCGCTCCGGCGCGGACGTCGCAAGCGACAGGGAAAATCCGGGAAGCGAAAGGCGACATTTCCCCGGACCGGCCGCACCCGCGACAATTTTACCCTTGCCGCGGCGAAGAAGAACTGGATACCTTGGCCCGCGGTTACTCGGTGCCGACGGGTCATGACTTCCGATCATCGCGCGGTAGCGCCGCTGTCGCCCATCCTGCTGGCGGGATTGGCGCTGCGGCCGATCCCGCTAGCCCTGCTGCAACCCGCGTTTTCGATCGCCATGGCGACCATGCGGCGCCGATACTTCTCGGCGTTCGAGCGTCTGGCAGAGTTCGGCGATCCCCTGTTTCTGATCGATCCGGTGGATCTGCCATTCGCGTTCCTGCTGCGGCCCGATCCGACCTCCCCCAGCCTTGAAGTGGTCCGCGACGCGCGGGACGTCGAACCCACGGCGTCGATCCGCGGCCCGCTCCTGGTCCTCATCGACCTGCTCGAGGGCCGCCTCGACGGAGACGCCCTGTTCTTCTCCCGGGAACTCGTGATCGAAGGCGACACCGAGGCGGTGGTGGCGCTGCGCAATGCGGTCGATGGCGCCGGCGTCGACGTCGTTTCCGACCTGCTCTCGTTGCTCGGGCCGTTCTCCAGGCCGGCCGGGCGACTCGCCCGCGCCTCGATCGCGCATCTCGCGCGCGCATCGCGGGATTTGAACACGGTGCAGGCCGCCCTCACGGCGCCCCTCCTGCGGCGCCTCGAGGCTCAGGTCGCCATGCTGCGCGATCTGGAGGAGAGGCTGGCCGCGCTGGAGCGCCAGACGCGGGGCGGAAAGGCGGGGCGGCCGTGAGCAAGCGCCTGGAACTGGTGTGCCCGGCGGGAACCCCTGCGGCCCTCAGGGTCGCCGTCGATGCGGGTGCAGACGCCGTTTACCTGGGCTTCCGCGGTGCCACCAACGCCCGCAACTTCCCGGGCCTCAACTTCAGCCTCGACGAGCTCGACGAGGGGCTGGCCTACGCCCATGACCACGGCGGCAAGGTGTTCGTCGCCGTCAACACCTTTCCCGAGGCGGGCAATCCGGACCCCTGGCGCCGCGCCGTCGACGACGCGGCGGCGCTGGGAGCCGACGCCGTCATCCTCGCGGACATCGGCCTGGCCGAGTATGCCGCCAATAACCATCCCGAGCTGCGGCGCCATCTGTCGGTGCAGGCCTCGGCGTCCACGGCCGAGGCGATCCTCTTCTACCACCGGGAGTTCGGCATCAAGCGGGTGATCCTGCCCCGCGTGCTGACCGTGGCCGAGATCGCGGCCTTGAACCGGCAAACCTCCGTCGAGACCGAGGTGTTCGTGTTCGGCGCCATGGGCGTCATGGTGGAGGGACGCTGCTCGATGTCGTCCTACGTGACGGGACGCTCGCCGAACCTGTGCGGCATGTGCTCGCCGCCGAGCCACGTGAGATACCTGGACAGGGGCTTTGAGCTGGTCTCCAAACTGGGAGAGTACACGGTCAACGTCTTCCCCGGCGACGAGCTGGCAGGCTATCCGACGCTCTGCCGGGGCCGCTTCGTCGCCCGGGGTCGCGCCTCCTACCTGTTCGAGGAACCCACCAGCCTCAACGTGATTCACATGGTGCCGGAGCTCGCGAAGGCGGGCGTCGCGGCGCTGAAGATCGAGGGGCGGCAGCGGGGCCGCGCCTACGTCTCGGAGGTGGTCGCCGCCATCCGCCGGGTCGTCGACGCCGCGGCGCGGGGCGAGCCCATACCCCCGGTGGACCTGGCCGACGTGACCGAGGGCGGGCGGCAGACCCCGGGCGGCTTCCATAAGAGCTGGCACTGAGGAGGACGCCTTGGCCCCCATGACCGCGAAACTCACCCTCGGGCCGCTCCTCTTCCACTGGTCGGCCGAGAAGCAACGCGATTTCCACTTCCGCATGGCCGACGAGGCGCCCGTCGATACCGTCTGTCTCGGCGAGGTGGTGTGCGCGAAGCGGGCGCCGTTCTTCGAGCCCTACCTTCCCGAGGTCATCGAGCGCCTGGAGGCCGCCGGCAAGGAGGTCGTCCTCTCGACCCTGGCGCTCGTCGCGAACGAGCGCGACATGGAGCGGGTGCGGGCGCTCAGTTGCGAGCCGAATTTCTTCGTCGAGGCCAACGACGTGGCGGCCGTCGCCCTGCTCAGCGGCCGCGCCCACGCCATCGGCCCGTTCGTGAACGTCTACAACGAGGAGACGCTCAGGTTTCTGGCGCGCCACGGGGCGACGCGCGTCTGCCCGCCCCTCGAGCTCCCGGCGAAGTCTATCTCCATCCTGGCGCGCACGGACGCGGTGGAAATGGAGGTCCAGGTGTTCGGCCGGCTGGCGCTGGCGATGTCGGCACGCTGCTTTCACGCGCGCTCGCGCAACCTTCACAGGGACAGCTGCCAGTTCGTCTGCGAGGAGGACCCGGACGGGATGCCCGTCGAAACCCTGGACGGGGACCCCTTCCTGGCCGTCAGCGGGCCGCAGATCCTGTCCTACACCTTCGGCAACCTGGTCCGCGAACTCGAGGCCCTGCGCGGCATGGGGGTTCGGCGGTTCCGCCTGTCTCCCCACGACATCGACATGGTGTCGGTGGCGCAGATCTTTCGCGACGTGCTGGACGGCCGCAAGGACCCCGAGGCCGCGTTCCAGACACTGGGCGATCTGGTTCGAGGCGTGCCCTTCTCCAACGGCTTCTACTACGGGGCGGAGGGGGTGCGCTTGTGCGCGCCGTCCGGGCAGACCGCAGCGGGCCCGGCGCTCGGGGACATTCACTGAAGACTTGGCGTCGTCGCCGTCATTCGGATGTTTCGGGCTCGGCCGGGGGCGGAGGTCCCGGCGGCGTTCGCGCGTAGATGTCGTGGCCGCGGAATTCCGCCTCGTCGGCTTCGTCGTCGCGGCCCAGTTTGCGCAGGAGCTCCGCGTACGTTAAGAGCAGCCCGCCGAGGGTGAGGTGATCGGGACCCAGGTGCTTCTCGAAGATCTCGATATCGCGCCAGGCGGCCTCCGCCGCCTCCTGGTAGCGGCCCTGGCTCTTGTAGAGTCGCGATAGTTCGTTCAGCGTCGCGCCGACCAACCAATCATCCGGACCGAGCGCCTTCTCCCGGATCGAGAGCGCGCGTTTGAGAACCGGCTCGGCCTCCTCGAGCCTGCCCTGGGCCTGGTACATCCTGGCGATGGTCATCAGGGTGTACGCCACCTCCGGGTCGTCGCCGCCCAGCTCTTGCGTCTTGATATCGAGGGCGGCCCGGAGGTGTTCCTCGGCCACCTCGAAATCCCCTTGGGCCAAGGCCCCCTCGCCGGCTTGCTCGTGCTCCTGCCAGGGTGGCGGGGGCGCGGGCGGCTCCGGCTCGGCCATCGCCAGCTCGGGTTGGGGCATCGCCGGCTCGGGCGGCCGCAGCGGGAGGGTCGCCGTCTCGGGTTGGGCCGTCGGCGTCTTGGGCGGCTGAGACGTCGCCGTCTCGGGTTGGGCCGTCGGCGTCTTGGGCGGCTGGGGCGTCGCCGTCTCGGGTTGGGCCGTCGGCGTCTTGGGCGGCTGGGGCGTCGCCGTCTCGGGTTGGGCCGTCGGCGTCTTGAGCA
>JAZGAE010000137.1:0-4758 GCA_036475545.1 Alphaproteobacteria bacterium | reverse complement strand
GAGGTGGCGGTGCCGAGGAGCTTGTTCCAGAAAATCTTGGGCCTGATTGATGATTTGCGACGAAGACCCGCTCCGGCGTAGGCCGAGGAAATCCACGGCGAGGTAAAAACGACGGAAGAGGTGTGTCTGGATGACGAGAAAATTGGCCGAATGGGCTTCCGAACACGGCCAAATCACCAAAATCAGGCTGTCGGATGGCTGCGGAGGGAAAACAATTTCAGTGGCGGTGCCATGTTGGTACGATCGCCGTGGATTTGAAGGTTATCTGGGAAATGTCAGTTCAATCGACATTAACGAAGGGGAGGCCGCATGGCGGACGTCAAACAGCGCGCGTTGATCGTGGTGACCTCGCATGACTGCATGGGAGACACCGATAAGATGACGGGCTTTTTTTATCGGGAACTCGCCACCCCCTACTGGGCGTTTGTGGATGCCGGGCTCGAGGTCGACATCGCATCGATCAAGGGCGGCAAGGCGCCCGCGGATCCCGGGAGCGTCGGCGAGCCGGGCAAACGCGCGGCCTCGATTCAGCGGTTTCTTGACGACGCGGACGCGGTGCGGAAAATCGAGAACACGCTCGCGATCGCTTCCGTCAACGAGGCTGATTATGACCTCGTGTTCCTCCCAGGCGGACATGGAACCATGTGGGATTTCCCCGACAGCGAAGCGCTTGCCTCGGTGGTCGGGAGGGCTCTCGAGCGCGGGGTCGTGGTCGGTGCGGTGTGCCATGGACCGGCGGGTCTCATCGGGGCCAAGCGGTCCGACGGGGAACCCGTCGTCAAGGGCCGCAGGATCAATTCGTTCACGGATGCGGAGGAAGAGGCCGTCGGGCTCGCCGCGACCGTTCCCTTCCTGCTCGAGAGCCGCCTGCGCGAGCTCGGCGCGGATTTCGAAGGGACCGAGAACTTCCAACCCTATGCGGTTCGCGACGGCAATCTGGTGACCGGACAGAACCCGCCCTCGTCCGAGCTCGTCGCGGAAGAGGTCCTGGCCGCGTTACGGGAGCGCGCGACGAAGGCCGCCTGATCCAGGAGGGGTCCTGGATTAGTACTGCCACGGTTTCTGGGGAGGGTTTATTCGGCTGTCACTGACGTCCGCTTTGGGTCGGGAGCAGAAGTGCCAATGACCCTGCGCCAATGTCTGCCGTTGGGCGTAAGGCAGACATGATCCGTTAAGAGCGGACGTTCAGGGCGTTGGTTCGGCAGGATTTCAAACTGAGAGGCGGCCATTGCGGCCTCAGGCCGAGGTCGCAAATCCGCGCCGCCAGGCTATATAATGAGGCGCGTGACGTCGGGGCCGAATGCACCCAGCGGCGCCCGTCCCTGGCATCATCGATGGTTTGGATGCGCATGAAACAGAAGATCGTCGTGCGCGGCGCGCGCGAGCACAACCTGCAGAACATAGACGTCGAGATTCCCCGCGACAGCCTCGTGGTGATCACCGGGCTGTCGGGCTCGGGCAAGTCCTCGCTCGCGTTCGACACCATCTACGCCGAGGGCCAGCGGCGTTACGTCGAATCGCTCTCGGCCTACGCCCGCCAGTTCCTGGAGATGATGCAGAAGCCCGACGTAGATTCCATCGAGGGGCTCTCGCCGGCCATTTCCATCGAGCAGAAGACGACGTCGCGGAACCCCCGCTCCACCGTCGGCACCGTGACCGAAATCTACGACTATATGCGGCTGTTGTTCGCGCGCGTCGGCATCCCCTACTCGCCGGCCACCGGGCTCCCCATCGAAAGCCAGACGGTGAGCCAAATGGTCGACCGCGTGATGGAGATGCCGGAGGGCGCCCGGCTCTACCTGCTGGCGCCGGTCGTGCGCGGGCGCAAGGGGGAGTACCGACGTGATCTGGCGGAACTGCAGAAGCGCGGCTTCCAACGGGTCAAGGTCGACGGCAAGCTCCACGAGATCGACGAGGTCCCGGCCCTCAACAAGAAGGTCAAGCACGACATCGAGGTGGTGGTGGACCGGCTCGTGGTGCGCGAGGGGCTCGAGGGCCGGCTCGCCGACAGCTTCGAGACGGCGATCGCGCTTACCGACGGTCTCGCCGTGGTGGAGCATGCCGACGGGGGAGAGCGCACCATCTTCTCGTCGCGCTTCGCCTGCCCGGTCTCCGGCTTCACCATCGAGGAAATCGAGCCCCGGCTGTTTTCCTTCAACAACCCCTTCGGAGCGTGCCCGGTGTGCGACGGGCTCGGCACAAAACATTACGTCGACCCCGACCTGGTGGTCCCGGATGACGGCCTTTCGCTCCGCCAAGGGGCGGTTCACCCCTGGGCCAGGTCCCCGACCCAGTACTTCGCCCAGACGCTCGACAGCCTGGCGCGGCACTATAAATTCTCGACCACCGTGCCGTGGCGGGATCTGCCCGAGAAGGCGAGGCGGATCGTCCTGTTCGGCTCCGGCGACGAGCCGGTGACCATGGCCTATGACGACGGGTTCAAGACCTATCGCGTCACCAAGCCCTTCGAGGGCGTGGTCCCGAACCTGGAGCGGCGCTGGCGCGAGGCCGATTCCTCGTGGCTGAGGGACGAGCTCTCGCGCTACCAGAGCGCGCACGCCTGCGAGGCGTGCCAGGGCCAGCGCCTCAAGCCCGAGGCCCTGGCGGTCAAGATCTGGGACCTCAACGTCGCCGAGGTGGCGGACATGTCCATCCTCGAGTCGGCCCGCTGGTTCGGCGAGCTCGAGCAGCACCTGGACGAGAAGCGACGCGAGATCGCGCAGCGGATTCTCAAGGAGATCGGCGAGAGGCTCGGCTTTCTCGTCAACGTCGGTCTCGAGTATCTGACGCTGTCGCGGGCCTCGCGCACGCTCTCGGGCGGGGAGAGCCAGCGCATCCGCCTCGCCTCCCAGATCGGGTCGGGGCTCACGGGCGTGCTTTACGTTCTCGACGAGCCCTCCGTCGGGCTTCACCAGCGCGACAACAAGCGCCTGCTGGTGACCTTGGAGCGGCTGCGCGACCTCGGCAACACGGTGATCGTCGTGGAGCACGACGAAGAGGCGATCCGCGCCGCCGACTACCTCATCGACATGGGCCCGGGCGCCGGCGTTCACGGTGGCCAGGTGATCGCCGCGGGCGAGCCGGCCGTGGTGCTGCGCTGCCCCGAGAGCCTTACCGCCCAGTATCTCAACCGGTTTCGCCAGATCCCGGTGCCGGAGACCCGGCGGCCGGGGCACAAGGGCCAGAACCTCTCCATCATCGGCGCCCGGGCCAACAATCTGAAGGATCTGGACGTGGACATCCCGCTCGGCACGCTCACCTGCATCACCGGCGTTTCCGGCGGCGGCAAGTCGACCCTCATCATCGACACGCTCTACAGGGCCGTCGCCCGGCGGCTCTATTCCGCGCGCGCCGCGGCGGGCCCGCACGACCGCATCGAAGGGCTCGAGTACCTCGACAAGGTGGTGGACATCGACCAATCGCCCATCGGCCGCACGCCGCGCTCCAATCCGGCCACCTACACCGGCGCGTTTGCGCCCATCCGCGAGTGGTTCGCGGGGCTGCCGGAATCCAAGGCGCGGGGCTACAAGCCGGGGCGGTTCTCGTTCAACGTCAAGGGTGGCCGCTGCGAGGCCTGCCAGGGCGACGGGGTGATCAAGATCGAGATGCACTTCCTCCCCGACGTCTACGTCCGGTGCGACGTCTGCAAGGCCAAGCGCTACAACCGCGAAACCCTGGAGGTTAAGTTCAAGGGCAAGTCGATAGCGGACGTTCTTGACATGACGGTTGAGGAAGCCGCCGACCTCTTCAAGGCCGTTCCCGCGATCCGTGGCAAGCTCGAGATGCTGCGCCGCGTCGGCCTCGACTACATCCATCTTGGCCAGCAGGCCACGACGCTCTCGGGCGGCGAGGCCCAGCGGGTAAAGCTCGCCAAGGAGCTATCGCGGCGCGCCACGGGGCGGACCCTCTACATCCTCGACGAGCCGACCACGGGGCTCCATTTCGACGACGTGCGCAAGCTCCTCGACGTGCTCCACGCACTCGTCGACCAGGGCAACACCGTGGTGGTGATCGAGCACAACCTGGAGGTCATCAAGACCGCCGACTGGATCATCGATCTCGGTCCCGAGGGGGGCGACGCGGGCGGCCGGATCGTCGCCCAAGGCACGCCCGAACAGGTGGCTCGAGCGCCGGCCAGCTACACCGGCCAGTACTTGGCCGACCACCTCGGCCGCGCCGCGGCGCGGGAGCGCAAGCGAGCATAGAAAGGCCGGGATTCCCGTAGGGACTTTGTCGCCACACTCATGGTAATCTGCGCGCCGCGGCCGGCTCGGACGGGGACGCGGGACGCGCCCGGGACTGCCAGATAGTGGACGGGTACCTCCCAACGAGACCGGCCAGCACGATGCAGGAAGCGACTTGATTTCAATCCGGCAAGGAAGCGCATGAAGAGGCTCTCTATTCTGGTTTTGACGGCGCTGGTCTTGGGTGGCGCCGCGGCCGCTCAAGAGACCGGGCCTGCCTTCCCGGACTCACAGCAAGCATGGGAGGCCGAGATCGAGGCCCTCCCCTGGGAATTCGACGCGGGCGAATACGTGCTGTTCGCGTCGCGAAGCAGGATCAAGCTGCGGCAAGGCCTGTTGCTTCTGCGCGGCGCGGCGGCCGAGCGGTTCGTGTTCCTGAACGAGGGCGTGGAGCGCCCGGAGACCGAGGCCATCCTGGCCAACCCCGACTCCCTCGGCCAAATCACCTTCAGCTATCACGACGTGGGCTACGTCACCACTGCCGATTGGGAGGCGCTGGATCCCGACGAACTGC
>JAZGAE010000136.1:0-8280 GCA_036475545.1 Alphaproteobacteria bacterium | reverse complement strand
ATTTTCACATACAGTTCGGCCGCCCGTTCCTCCGCCCCGCTTCGCTGGATCCGGACAGCCTCCTTGAATAATTTTTCCGTCTGCTCTGTTTCGTCGGTCAACGTACTGTTCAACGCCCTTCCTATTTCCGCGGCGCGCGGCGAAACGGACGCGCGCGCGAAGACATAACGATAACGCGCGCCTTCCGCTACAACTCGGAAAGCGCCTGGTCGAGGTTGGCGATGATGTCGTCCACGGTCTCGATGCCGACCGAGAGGCGCACCACGTCGGGCCCGGCGCCGGCGCCGCCGCCTACCCCTCCATGTCGCCTTTGGCCGCCACCAGCGCCCCAGCCCTGATCGCCGCGTGAAGGGGCGCGGTCTCGCTGTGCTGCTTGACGAGCGGGTCGGCGGCACGGCAGTTGTCGTGGTCCTTTGTCGAGGCTGACCCAGGGAGACCGCAACGCCTGGGTGGCCTTTACCTCTGGAAACGGGCCAAACCTGATAAGCTCTGTTAATCGTTTTTGGCGCCGTTCAGCACCTGGCGGACTCTCCGTGCGAGAAATTCCCTCTTGTACGGCTTGGCTACGAGCTCGACTTCTTCCTCCAGCCTGCCGTGGTGAACGACGGCATTCTCCGTGTAGCCAGACGTAAACAGCACCTTCATATGTGGATGTCTCTTGTGCGCCTCCTCGGCGAGCTCTCGACCGTTTACCCCATGTGGCAGAACCACGTCGGTGAACAGCAAATCGACGTGTGGTGCCTTGGCCAGCAGGCGGATGGCGGCGGGGCCGTCCTCGGCCTCGAGAACGTGGTACCCGAGGACCTCGAGAGACGTAGAAACGAAGGCCCGGACGTCGGGGTCGTCTTCGACAACGAGGATGGTTTCGTCACCCGTGGGCATGGCGACGGCGGGACCCTCTTCCTCGACTTCGCGGAGATCACCGGCCGCGGCCTTCGGCAGGTAGAGCTTGACCGTCGTGCCCTGCCCGACCTCGCTGTAAATCTTGATGTGGCCACCGGACTGCTTGGTGAAGCCATAGACCATGCTCAGGCCCAGGCCACTGCCCTTTCCCACCTCTTTGGTGGTGAAGAACGGGTCGAACGCGCGCCCGACCACCTCCGGCACCATGCCGGTCCCGGTGTCACTGACCGCCACCATGACGTACTGGCCGGGTCTCACCTCATCGTGCTTCTCCGCATATTCCTGACTGAGACGGGTATTCGCCGTCTCGATGGTAAGCTTGCCGCCCCCCGGCATGGCATCGCGGGCGTTGATGGCGAGGTTGAGCACAGCAGTCTCCAGTTGACCTCGATCCACCATTGCCTGCCACAGGCCGCCCGCGAGGACGGTTTCGATTTCTATGGGCTCGCCGATGGTCCGCCGCATCAGCTCCGTCGTTCCCGAAACGAGTCTGTTCACGTCCGTGACCACGGGTCTCAGGGCCTGCTTGCGCGAGAAGGCCAGCAACCGCTGCGTCAGGTCTGCGCCGCGGTGAAGGGCCTTGAGGGCGGTGTCCAAATATTTTCGGAGGGATGGGTCGCTTTCGGATATCTCCTGCATGATGTCGAGATTGCCGAGGGCGACCATCAGTATGTTGTTGAAGTCGTGGGCGACGCCGCCGGTCAACTGCCCGACCGCTTCCATCTTATGCGCCTGTTGCAGTTGTCTCTCGGTCTCCTTGCGGTCCGTGATGTCGCGCACGATCCCGATGAACAGCCGCGTGTCGTCGAGACGCATCTCGCTCACTTCGAGTTCCAACGGGAAGGTCGACCCGTCCTTGTGCAAGGCGGTGACTTCCCGGGGGCCGATGCCGATGATCCGGCCTCGCCCTGTTTCCAGGTACCGCCCGATGTACTCGCCATGCTTCCCGCGGTCGGGTTCGGTCATCAGAACCCCGACACTCTGGCCGCAGACCTCCTGCGGCGAATATCCAAAGATCTTCTCGGCAGCGCGGTTGAAGGACCCGATGATGCCTGACTCGTCGATGGTGATGATTCCGTCCGCGACGCTGGCCATGATGCCCCGGCTGAACGCCACGCTTTCCCGCAGGGCAGCCTCCGATCGCTGGTGCTCGGCGATCTCCCTTCCGAGTGCTGCGTTCGCTTCCGAGAGCTCGGCGGTACGACGCACCACCTGTTCTTCAACTTCGGCTTTGGTTTTCTGAAGCGCCTCCTCGGCCTTTTTCCGTCTCATCAGCAGGATTGCCGTCACCCAAATGGCAAACAGGGCCAGACCGCGATTGCTGAATACCATCCACGGAATGCCGGCAGGCTGGGAGAACAGATAGCCTAGGATGGTGAGCACCGTAGCCCCCCCGGCCGAGGCGACGATGGCGTAGCGCCAAGGGAACCAGGCGCTGAGCAAGATGACGGCCACGTACGGCACCCCTCCCGCGACGCCGAGAGGCAACGACACATCGAACCAGTAGATCCCGGCAGCCAGTACGATCGAAAGCCCGACCAGAACGGCGGGACTTTTCTGTTCGGTCATCTCTCTCGCCCCCCCCGACGGTCGAGGGATGCGGCTCTCCCTCCCTCCGCGATCGAGCCTTGCGTGTCGCCACGTTCATTGCGTGGCTGACCACGCGCGGAGCGCCAAGCCAACAGACCGCGATTTCGTCACAGAGACCCGCTCAAGCGGGAAGAGTCACGCCGGTCGAGCCGTTCCTACCCGGATTTTCGCGCCTACCCGGATTTTCGCGCGTCTCCCCCCGAAAACCGCGATGACCTGATCTTGACCGTCAGGGGATTATAACCGACCGGCCGCTAGTTCCCATACATTTCCCATACCAATTGTAGGGTTATAGATTTGTTGCCTGCGCCGGCCTCGGCCGCCCCAACATCCCGAGGCCCCGGCCCCGCCTGGTGGACCCTCGCGCCGTCGGGCGGGTCATACACGCCGGTTCCCCGGCCGCCTTCACGATCGTGAGCCACGCCGCCCGCCCCTTGCATATCGCTTTGGCCGGCAACCTATCGGCCCGCCTCGCGGCGTGAACGGGCGCGTCGCGGTCGTGCCGCTTGGCCGGCGAGGCCCGGTAAAATGGAACCCTTCTAAAAATGGTTCTTAAACCTCCGTAAACCAAAGCCGGAATAGGGTGGCTTCGGCACGAATCGATTCGATGCCGGCGACGGCCTTCCGCGAGCGGAAGCGTTCGTGAAGGATTCGCGATGACCCCCGCCGAAGTTCAGGACATCCTCGAGCGCCACGCGAACTGGATCGAGCACGTGGACGGCGGCCTTCGCGCGAACCTCAGCCTGCGCGACCTCACCGGGTTCGACCTCAGTTCCGCCAACCTCAAGTCGGCGAGACTCGTGGGCACCATCATGCGCCGCAGCGTTTTGGCTTACGCCTGCTTCGACAAGGCGGACCTTTTCGGCGCCGACCTGCTGGAAGCGGACCTGTCGGGGGCGACGTTCAAACACGCCGACCTCCGGGGCGTGCGCCTGCGCGGCGCCAACATGACCGCCGTCGACATGTCCCACGCGGATCTTAGGGACGGCATCCTCATGCGGACCTGCGAAGACGGCTCCGCCGTGGCGCGACCAGACAGCGCCGGCATCGAGATCCGCCGCGCCAACATGGCGGGCGTGAACCTGACCGGTGTCCGCCTGTCGTCCGCGGTCATCGCGCAAACCGACCTGCGGGGCGCCAAACTGCACGATGCCAACCTGAGAAATGCCGATCTCAGCGGGTCGAACCTGACGGGCGCCGACCTCTCCAACGCCAACCTCACCGGGGCCAAGCTGGTCGGCACCAAACTGGTGGGGGCGAATCTCTCGAGTGCCCTCGTCACCAACGCGTGCTTCCGCGGTGCCGAGCTGACCGGCGCGGTGCTCGACAACGTGGACATGGCCGGGGCCGATTTCGAACGGGGTATCTTCGTCCGCGAACTCGAGAACCTCCCCAACGACATCCGCCGCGCGCTCCGCCTGCACGAGGACTGGATCAGGAGCTTTGGCGTCGAAGGCATCCGCGCCAAGTTCGACGAAATCGACCTCAGCAACGTCAACCTCTCCGGCGCGAACCTGAGCGGCGCGACCGTGCGCCAGAGCGATCTGACCAACGCCAAGCTGGACCACAGCCTGCTCACCATGATTGATTTTTCCGGGTCCAATCTCGGGGGCGCCGACTTGACCGAGGCGGACCTGGCCGGCGCCAATCTCAGCAAGACGACACTCGTGGGGGCGGACCTCAAGAACGCCAATCTCGGGCCGGCGGAGCTCAAGGACCTCTCCGGCAAACCGACCGGCCGCCAGTGGCCCGCAAACCTGGCGGGGGCGGACCTCATGAGCGCCGATTTGAGCGGCGCCAACCTGATGGCGGCCAACCTCACGGGCGCCAACCTGGAGAAAGCCAACCTCACGGGCGCCAATTTGACGAAGGCGCACATCGAGAACAGCAACTTCACCGCCGCGATCCTCGCAGACGCGGTCATGCCGAGCGACGAGTAGCGGCGCTCCCCGACGGACGGCGTCTTCGAGGTGGGTTCGAGGGCGGAAACGGGGCCCACCCCAGGGCTCGGCGTTGGCCCCTGCCGCGGTCCCAGGGCTCGGCGTTGGCCCCTGCCGCGGTCTCGGCGCCAGTCAACCGGCACCGCTTCGCCGCGACGCTGGCTAACCGCGCTTCGGGTCGACCTTCAGCCGGTGGCCGAGGTAGCGGTTGTTGGTGTGAAGGATCTCAAGGAAGCCGGCGTTGGCCACGGCCGGCTTGTAGATGCGGAAGGTCTTCATGATGCCGAGGGTGGCCGCGCTCTCGAGCTGTCCCGCGAAGCTCACGTCCCGGTCCAGGAAATAGGGCCGCTCGGCCCAGGTCGCCATCTGATTGCTGTTGACGAAGAAGCATCCCGAATGGGGATTGGGGGTGCGCTCGAAGGTGACGCGCACTCCGAAGACGGTGGCGTTCAGCCGGGGCCGGTCGCGGATGTCCTGCCACTCGCTCGCGAAGTCGACGGAGATGTGCCCATCGATGTAGAGCTTGCGGATGGGCTCGGCTATCGAGAGCTCGAAGCGGTTGGGCTGGAGCAGCGCCCCGTCGCTGGCGCGGTCGGTGAACCACTTGAGCTTGGCGAAGAACCACGGGTCCTGAATGGCCAGGTCGTCCTCGAGATAGCAATAGTAATCGTACTCCCCGAGGCGGTCGCGAAGCACCTCGTGGCACGCGAACCCGAGCAGCATGGGCTCGGCCTCGACTTCGCGGTGCTCGTACATGGCCTCCGGCACGGGGAGTTGCCCAACCAGATGATTGCCCCCGGTCGTGCAGATGACGACATCGATGTCGTTCGTCTGGACCTTGGTCACGGGCGTCAGAATCGGGCGGCTCAACTCGACCAGCTTGGTCTGGGCCTTGCCGAGGCTCTGGTGGAGGGAGGCCACGCACTGGGTGAGCCCGTGGATCCGCTGCTGCGCGTTCGGGCCGGTCGAGCCGTAGAACCGGTCTCCCCGCGAGTCGAAGAAATGCGCGATGGTGACCAGGATCTTCAAGCGCGCCCCCGCTTGGCTGCGCCGCGCCGCGCCGCGCGATATAGCGGGCCGACGTTCCGCCGCCGTCGGCGGTGGCGTCTCGAGCCGTAAGGTCGGAGTCTACTGGTAGCCGAAGGTCTCGAAAACATCCGCGCACTCGCGCTCGATGGTGGCCGCCTCGTCCCCGCTCAGGCGCTCGCGGTAGCTTCCGATCCGCTCTCGGGAGATGGCCTCGCCATACTGCTCCGACGCCCACGGGGCCTCCACCCACCCTTCCTTCCTCGTGTCCAGGTCGTCGGCCGCCCGCGGCCAAGGCCGACCGGGGTCGAAGCCGGCAAGGTTCAGGCCCGTGAAGGCGGCGATCTCCTTCACGACCCTGTCCGGGTTCGTCACGAGGTTCTCGTACTTGAGCATCAATGTCACCGCCTTCAGCCGGTCGTCGGTGAGGTTCAAGAACGGACCGTAGAACGATTTATAGAGCTGCGCGAGCCGCCTCATATCGCGGCCCATGGACGCGAACCTGCTGCGCCGGCCTTGTTTTGCCTGCCTTTCTGCGACTCCCATCATCGAGGCGATGGTGTCGCGCGGGTCGCGGACCACGACGATGAACCTTGCGTCCGGCACCAGCACGTGGATCGCCCCAAAGTCCCGCGTCATCTCCGGGTGCTTGAGCACGAGGTGGGCGCACGGCGACCACCGTTCGCGGGTTATCTCCAGAAAACGCCGCACGTTCTCCCGGTTGAACCGCTCGTACTCGGCCAGGTCACGGAAGTAGTGCTTGCCGAAGGCGTCGAAGTGCTCGCGCCCGTGCTCGTAGATGCGGACCATGTGGAAAAAATAGTTGGCTTCTGCGATCATGGGGTTGGTCGCCTCGTCGCTGCAAAGAATTCCCTGCAGCAACGTGGTGCCGCTGCGCATCGCCCCGCCGATGAAGAAGTTCGCCATCCGAAGATCAGCCCCCGTCAGTCAGCGTTTCCCGCGTCAATCATCGGCTGCGGTTATTAATCTTTGGTTGCGCCTACAATGCCAGCGGTTGGCGTCTCGGACCACGGGAAACCGAAGCCTCGCCGGCGCCGGGCTCCGCGCCGTATACTGACGACAGCTCATGTGCCGACTCTACGGATTCCGGGCGAGTGAACCGACCAAGGTCGAATGCAGCCTGGTTCACGCGCAGAACGCCCTCATGGCCCAGAGCCGCGCCGACATGACCGAGGGCCGGCCCCACGGCCACGGCTGGGGCGTGGTCACCTATGCGGACGAGCTGCCCCGCGTGGAGAGGCAGGCCTGGGCGGCCTACCAAGGCGAGCATTTCCGGCGGGTGGCCGCGCGCGCCTATTCCGACACGGTCCTGGCGCACGTGCGCCGCGCCACCGTCGGCTCGCCGGGCATCGAGAACACCCATCCGTTCGTGCACGGGCGCTGGGCCTTCGCCCACAACGGCACCGTGCGCAACTTCGAGCAAGTGCGGATGCGGATGCTCGAGGCGATGAGCCCCCTCCACCGCGACGAGATCGATGGCACCACGGACAGCGAGCACATCTTTCGCCTGCTGCTGTCGCTGCACGACCAGGACCCGGGTCGTCCCCTCATCCAGACCCTGCGCCTGTGCCTCAGGCTCGTCATCGATTGGTCCCGCGAGGTCGAGCCGAAAGCGAAAACCTCCCTCAACGTCCTGTGGACCGATGGCGAGCAGTTGCTGGGCTCGAAGTGGCACCGCTCGCTCTGGTACCTCGAGCGTGAGGGGGTCCACGAGTGCGAGATCTGCGGGCTGCCGCACGTGCACCATCACCGGGACGCCGCCTACCGCGCGGTGGAGGTGGCCTCCGAGCCGATCACCGACGAGCGCTGGCTCCAGGTTCCCGACGGCACGGTCTACACGGTGGACCCGGACATGCGCATCCGCTTCGAGCTGATCGAGGAGGAAACCGCGCCCGCGGCCGCCAGCTAAGCCGCCAATCCCGGCGCCGAGACATAGCGGGCTGCCACGCCGCTCGATGCGGTGGACCCGGACATGCGCATCCGCTTCGAGTTGATCGAGGAGGAAACCGCGCCCGCGGCCGCCAATCCCGGCGCCCCTGAACGCCGGCCGAACGAGGCTTAGCGGATCGAGAAAGACACCTCCCCGTGCGGTTCCGCCGTGCTCGAGCGGAAATGGAGGTAGCCGTTCTTGCGCATCTCCACGGTCAGCTCGCCCCCGCCGGCCCCGTTCACGAACCGGCACTCGAGGCCGCGGCCCGTCAGCTCCCGCGAGAAGGGCACCTCGCCATTGAGCGAATGCTCCTCGCTCGCGGCCGCCGTTTCCACCGAGCACTCGCCGGTGAAGGCGACCCCCGGGGAGCCCGTCAACTGGACCGAGAACAGGTGCGCGGCGGGCCGATTCCGGTCCGTCTCGCCGGCCAGCGCCCAGCCCGCGCCGAGACCAACCGGAGCCCACAAGAGGAAAGCAAGCAGCGCCGCGCCGCCGGCGCGACCGGGCCGAAAACGGCCGGACTTTTTACCCCGGAAAGCCGCCTTGTCCATGCCGGCATTAGAGCGCGGCCGGATGGAAAAAGGAAGCGCCGCGCGGGGGTGGGGCGTGGGCCGGGCCGCCTCGCCTGCCTTGGATGGCCAGACCGTCTTGGCCGGCCGTGCCGAAAGGGCCCGGGGCCCCGATCGGGGCGGCCGGGGACGCCTCGCCGGGCCGATGTCAACAAATTATCTCGAATTTCGTTAAAATCCGACACGGCCCACACTGGGGTGTATAGATTTTGCGCCGCATTTTGTTGCGGAAGGCCGCCCGTCCCAAATAGGTTAAGGGAACGTTAAAAGTTAAGAATCGGTTAAGGGAGATGGGAACCGT
>JAZGAE010000135.1:0-2868 GCA_036475545.1 Alphaproteobacteria bacterium | reverse complement strand
CGGGCCTAGCCGCTTGCGTGCAGCGCCAATCAGTCTTTGACGCTTTTTAACGCCTGCGCGCCCTTCGCCTCGGTCGGGCCCAAACCAGAGCGGCAAGGCCCGGCCCCGGGGATCGCGTGCCCCCTTGCCTCGCGCCGGCGCGGGGCTCACAAAGGACGGGCGATGAGGGACGAGGAGTGCGTCGCCTTCCTGCGCTGGGCCTTGCCCAGGCTGCGCATGCGCTGGCCCGGCTTCCGCCGGGTGCGCCGCCAGGTGTGCAGGCGGATGGCGCGCCGCGTGAGCGAGCTCGGCCTCGCCGGCGCGCCGGCCTACCGCCGGTATCTGGAGGCGCACCCGCAGGAATGGCGCCGCCTCGATGAGTGCCTGCACATCTCGGTGTCGCGCTTCTACCGCGACCGCGCCGTCTTCGACGACCTGGGCCGGCACGTGCTGCCCGAGCTCGCGGGCGCCGCCCGCGCCCGCGGCGCCGGCGCGCTCGTGGCCTGGTGCGCGGGCTGCGCCTCGGGAGAGGAGCCCTACTCGCTGGCCTTACTCTGGCGCTTCACGGTGGCGGCGGACTTCCCCGATCTCGCGTTCTCCGTGGTGGCGAGCGACATCGACCGCGGCCTCTTGGCCCGGGCGCATCGCGCCTGCTTTGGTGCGGGCTCGATGAAGGAGCTCCCGGCGGACTGGCGGGAGGCCGCGTTCGAGCCGTCCGGGCGGCTCCTCTGCCTGCGCGAGGCTTTCCGGCAAGGCGTCACGTTCCGCCTTCAGGACCTGCGGCGCGCCCGGCCCAAGGGGCGCTTCGACCTGGTGCTCTGCCGCAACCTCGCCTTCACCTATTTCGACGAGGGCCTGCAAGCCGACGTGCTGGAGCGGTTGCGCGCGGCGCTCCGGCCCGGGGGCGCGCTCGTCCTCGGGCGCGGCGAGCGCGTGGCGGAAGAGGGCCGAGGCTTCGGCGAGTGGAGCGAGGCCCACGGGGTCTACCGGCGGACCTAGGCGGCCATGGGGCCCCTGGTCCGGGCCGCCTCCCTTGAGTCGCCGGTCGGCTTACGGGGGTCAACGCGGGCGGCCCCGCCTCATGGGCACGACGCCTAGAACGGCCACACCCACGTGATCATGGGCACCGCGACCAACAGGATGACGATCTCGAGGGGCAGGCCCATCCGCCAATAATCGCCGAACTCGTAGCCGCCCGGGCCCATGATGAGGGTGTTGTTCTGATGCCCGATGGGGGTGAGGAACGCGCAGGACGCCCCCACCGCGACCGCCATGAGGAAGGGGTCCGGGTTCAGGCCCAGCTGGCTGGCGATCCCCACCGAGATCGGCGCCATGACCACGGCGGTCGCCGCATTGTTCATGACGTCGGAGAGCGTCATGGTCACGATCATGAGCAGCGTCAACACGACGACCGGCGAGTACCCGGACGCGAGTTCGAGGGTGGCTTCGGCGATGACCCCCGTGGCGCCGGTGGTCTGCAGCGCGCCGGCCACCGGTATCATCGCGCCGAGGAGCACGATCACGGGCCAGTCGATGCCATCGTAGAGCTCGCGGACCGGCACGATGTTCAGGAGCACCATCGCCAGGGCGGCGATGGCGAGCGCCACCGGCACCGAAAGAAGGCCGAGCGTGGCGGCGGCGATCGCCGCCGCGAAGACCGAGACCGAGAGGCCGGCCTGGCCGCCCTTGCCGACCAGGAGGCGGCGCTCCGCCAGGGGCAGGCAGCCGAGCCGGGAGATCACCTCGGGCAGCATCTCGGCGTCGCCTTGGAGCAGCAGGACGTCGCCGGCCCTGAACTGGAAGGCCCTGAGCCGGCCCCGGAACGGCTGGCCCTGGCGCGAGACGGCCAGCAGGTTGACCCCAAAGCTCCTGCGCAGGCGAATCGAGGCCACGGTGCGGCCCTCGATCCGGGATCGGGGCGTGACCACGGCCTCGGCCACGGCCACGTCGTCCGAGCGCAGCAGCCCCGTCTTCGACTCCTTCGTGCCGATCAGGTTGAGGCCCAGGGTGGAGACGAACTGGTCGATCTCCTTGGGCGCGGCCTCGAAGATGAGAACGTCCCTTGCCTGGATCCGTTCCCGCCGGGCCGTGCCCAGGATGCGGCGGTCGCCCCGGATCACGCCGACGATGAGCGCGTCGACCTTCGCCGTCATCTCGTCCAGCTCGCGCACCGACTTTCCCACCGCGGGCGAATCTTCCGGGACCGTCGCCTCGGTGACGTAGTCCTCGATCTGGAACAGCTCCGCCGCGGACACCCGTTTCCGCCTCTTCGCCGGGATCAAGTGCCATCCCACGAGCACCACGCAGGTGACGCCGACGAGGGCCACCGCGGCGCCTACGGGCGAGAAGTCGAACATGCCGAACGGCGCGCCCACCACCTCGTTGCGGTAGTTCGCGACGATGATGTTCGGCGGCGTGCCGATGAGGGTGACGAGGCCGCCCAGTATCGAGCCGAACGACATCGGCATGAGCAACATGGCGGGCGAGTGTTTGGTCTTGGCCGCCGACTCCACCGCCGCCGGGATCAAGAGGGCGAGCGCCGCGATGTTGTTCATGATGGTGGACAGGGCGGCGGCGAGACTGGTGAGGGCTCCGACATGGGCGGACGGACTCTTGGCGACCAGTCTCACGTGCTGGGTCACGTAATCGATGGCGCCCGAGTTCGAGAGCGCCCGGCCGATGACGAGGACCGCGGCCACGGTCACCACCGCCGGATGACCGAAGCCGAGGAAAGCGTCGCCGAACGGGACCACGCCGGCGACGACCGCGCCGAGCAGGGCGGTGAGCGCGACGATGTCGTAGCGCCACGGCCCCCACAGGAACAACACGAAGGTCGCCGCCAGAATGGCGAAGATGGCGAGCTGTTCGTAAATCATCGCGTGCGGGGCC
>JAZGAE010000134.1:0-3278 GCA_036475545.1 Alphaproteobacteria bacterium | reverse complement strand
GGCCTCAAGGACGAAGCGGCCGGGCAGTTCCTCAACGACAAGACCGTCACCGTGACGGTCACCGACGTGAAGGGCGCGCAAGTCGCGGGCGAGACCTGGCCGCTCGCCATGGCCTTCGTGGCGGGCTCCAACGGGGACTATCGGGCGACCCTCAAGGAGACCTTGGGGTTCACGGCGGGCAAGGAGTATCTGGCCGACATCGTGGCCGACGGCGGCGCCGGGCTCAAGGCCCGGTGGAAATTCCGGTTCAAGGTGAGGACGAGGACGGGATGATGGCAACACTCATCGGCGCATTCGTGGCAGGCCTCGCGGCCTGCTTTTTTTCACTGTTGTTGCTGGCGCGGTTGCGCGCGGGGCGAGGGACGCTCAGCCGTCGGCTCGCCGGCCTTCGCCGAAGCGAAGCTCCGGCGAAGCTACGGCAGGGCGGCCACAACAGCATCGAGCCTGTCCATGAAACCGCATTGGCCGTCAAGCGCGGCTCCAACGGCAAGGAGACCATCCATGCTCTTTAAACGCAGCGTTCCGGGTTTTCTGAACCACGTCTACGAGACCAAGGGCGGGATTCTGGTGCCCATGTTCGACGCGTTCGTGCCGAAGCACCAGAACGTGCTGGCGGTGCTCCGCCGGCCGGACGGCAAGCTCTTGATTCCGGCGTCCAACATCGTCACCGACGCCGGCGACATCTTCTATGCGCAGATGGGGGCGGGGGAGAGCCCGACCAATGCGTTCGGGGTCTTGATCCTCGCCACCGCCGGGACGCCTGGCAAATCGGCGACCGACGATGACTTCACCCAGATCGCGGCCTCGGAGAAGGCGCACGACGGCACCTATCCCAAGTCCAACGATGGCGACGCCGACAACACCGGCGGCGGAACCGATGTTACGACCTATCTCACGAGCTACACCAAGGCGGACTTCAACGCGACCGGGATCACCCACGGACTGATCACCAACGCCACGCCAGGCGCCACCGAGCCGATCCTGACCGGCTATGCGTTCGCGGCCTCCTTCAACAAGACCGCCGACGACACGCTCAAGGTGTTCACGAATCATACGCACACGGGGGTCTGATGTCGCTCACGGTCGTGACGCCCGCCGACTCCCGCGACCTGACGACGCTCGCGGTCGTCAAGGAGGAGCTTCAGCTGGATCTGGACGACGAGACGCCGGACCAGCACTTGGAAAGGCTCATAGCCCAGGCGAGCGCGGCGATCGAGCGGTGGACGGGCCGGGTCTTCGCCCGCGAGACCGTGAAGGAGACGCTGCCGGCAGTGGGGCGAGTCAACCTGGTGCTGTCGCGCACACCGATCATCACGGTGGCCCAGGTTTTGATCGACGGGGACGCGGTCACCGACTTCTCGGTACGCGACGCCGAGGCCGGGTTCCTGTTCCGCGAGGCGGGCTGGCCGTCCTCCGAGCGGCGGGGCCACAACATCGCGGCCTTCCTCACCGGCGAGACCAAGGACACCATCGAGGTGGACTACGAAGGCGGCTATTACCTTCCAGGGGCCGAGGGGATACAGGACCCGACGCTGCCGGCAGACGTGGAGCGTGCCGCCATCGAGACGGTCAAGGGCTGGTACTTGGCGCGCGAGCGCGACCCGGCCATCCAATCCGAGAAGATCGGAGATTTCTGGAGCGCGTCGTACAAGGCCGGCGAGGTCCCGGACAGCGCAAGGGCCTTGCTCGCACCGTACCGTCGGGTAGCGCTGTGAGCCGGACGCTGGCGGCGCGGCGCTCGGCCGGCGTGATCCGCACACTGGGTGTCGACGTGACGGTGCGGCGGATCGCGCGCGTCGTCGATCCGGCGACGGGCAAGACCACCGACACGGTGACGGACACGGAGGCCAAGGGCGTGATCCAGGACTTCGCGGCGCGGTTCGTGGACGGGACGGTCGTGCGCCGGGGCGACAGGCGGCTCACCATCGCGGCAGCCGATCTCGCGCTCACACCGGTGCCCGGCAACCAGATACTCATCGGCGGCGACGTCTTCGAGGTGGTCAACGTGGAGAGCAAGTTCGTAGGCGCAGAAGTCATGGCTTACGAGCTCCAGATCAGGCGATGAACGAGCAGGTGTACCGCCATTGCGGGGAAGTGTTCGACGGGCCCGTCGTCATGGTCGGCGACACCGGCATGACGGTCTGCGGCGAACGGCTGGTGGTGGTGAGGCCGGTCGACGGCGGCGAGGCGTTCGCCTGCGGCACCTCGAGGCTGGTGCCCTTGGAGTTTGCCATCGCGGGATGGGGCCATGCCTGATGCGGACCTTCGGGCTTTCGAGCGCGAGCTGAACGAGGCCGTGCGCCAGGTGGAGGCGAAACTCGTCGAGGTCCAGCGCCAGGTCGCGCTGTTCGTCTACGAGCAGGTCGTCGCCAACTCGCCCGTGGGCACGGGCCGCTATCGGGCGAGCCACACCATCGCGGTGGGCGCGCCCGACGAGACCGTGCACCCGGGACTCGCCGCGCCCGACGGGGCGGGGGAAGCGCCCGTCATCTCCGCGCCGAGCATGGCGGAGGCGCGCGCGGAGCTCGCGAGCCTGAAGCCCTTCGAGGTGGTGTGGGTCGCGAACGCGCTTCCTTATGCGGAAGCCATCGAGCAGGGGAGCTCGGACCAGGCGCCGGGCGGCGTCTACGCGGTGGCCGTTGCCTCGGCCGAGGCACGGTTCGCCAGCGCGGACCTCTGAGATGGCGTTCGCCGCCACGGCCAACGTGATCAGGAGCCGGTTCGCGACCGAGTTCGCCACCGCGCGCCCGACTGTGCCGATCCATTACGACAACGTGGCCGGAGACCCGCCGGCAGCAAGCTCCTGGGTGCGGCTCACGGTCGTCGAGGGCGACAGCTTCCAGGTCGCCATGGGCTCGACGCGGCGGTTCCGGGACACCGGCGTCGCCATCGTGCAGGTGTTCACTCCCTTGGGGTCCGGCGACGGCGAGGCGCGCGAGATCGCCGACGACGTGCAGGGGATCTTCAAGGGGCTCACCGTGAGCGGCGTCGTCTTCCGCAAGCCGCGCGCCGCCCGCATCGGTCCCGACGGAAGGTTTTATCAGGTCAACGTAACGATCCCGTTCCAGGCGGACGAGATCGAGTGACGAGGAGAGAAGCATGTCCGACAGTTCACGAGTCCAGCTCCGCTACCTCGAGGAGACGACGTGGGGACAGATCCCTGCGATCGCGCTCAACGATTTGCGCTTCACGGGCGAGAGCCTCAAGCACGCCACCGACACCACCAAGTCGAGCGAGATCCGCTCCGACCGCCAGGTGACGGACGTCATCCGGACATC
>JAZGAE010000133.1:0-15279 GCA_036475545.1 Alphaproteobacteria bacterium | reverse complement strand
CTGGCCGGTGAACTCGATCCATTTCCGGTTGAAGAAGGTGTTCCCGCCGGAGGCGTCCGACATCCAGAGTATCACCGGGGCGCCGTCGGCGACGGCGCGGAACTGCCTCTCGCTTTCGACCACGGCGTGCTCGGCTTCCCGTACGGTGGCCACGAAGAAGGGCGGGGTCTCGGAGCGGAAGAGTTGCAGGCGGACGTCGACCGGATACAGCGATCCGTCCTTGCGCTTGTGGTCGGTCTCGAACTCGACCTGCTCCCGCTCGCCGGTCCTCAGCGGCTCGATGAGAGCCTCGAATCGTTCCCGGCTAAACGTGGGCTTCAGGTCGAGCGGCGTCATCCGGCGCAACTCGTCCATCGAGTACCCAAGGTTGTTCCGGGCGCCGTGGTTGACCTGAATGAACCGCGACGTGCCCGCATCGAAGACGTATATCTCGTTCACCGAATCTTCGATGATCCGCCCGAGCCGGGTTTTTAGCGCCTCGGTGCGCTTGCGTTCCCCGATCTCGTCCGAGAGCTTCTCGGTGCGCTCCCGAACGAGCTCTTCCAGGTTCTGACGCGCCGCCCAGACATCCCTGTCGACCCGGCCGAGAACCACGAAAAACAGGGCGAACGCCGCGCCCCCGGCGGCGAGGCACAAGGCCACGATCAACGCCATCGACTCCCAAAAGTCGGTCTGTAGCTTGGTTATATCGCGGATCACGACGAGGTCTCCGACCTCGCGCTCGCCGGCATCCATGAGGGGCAGAAACACTACGGACAGGATCTTCCCGTCGTCTTCGATCGTCACCCGCTCGTCATGGGGATGCCCGTCACCCCTCAGGATTTCGGCCAGGGCCTCGGGAATCCCCTCGGTGGTCTGGATCGAGACGACGGCGGATTCGAACCGGTCCCACTCGCCCTCGCGGCCGAGGAGGCGCATGCCTTCCCGCCAGCGCGCCTGGTCGAGGAACTCCTTGTAGGTCAGCGCCAAGAGGTCCACCCCGAGAACGCGGTGAATCTCGTTGGCGAACTGGCCGATTTCCGCGCCCAGCTCCAGGTATCCCATGAGCCGGTCACCATCGCGCCAGGGCATGACGACGCGGAGCGTGAGGGTGCCAAGCGCTCCCAGTTCGACCCCGTGCGTGGTACGCCCGGTCTTCTCGGCCTCGCGCATGGTGGTGCGATCGATGACGCCTCCGTACCGGCCGGGGTCGTGAACCCGCAGGAAGGTTACCCGGTCCGGCCCGGTGAGGTAGAAATGAGTAACGGGACGTTCTTCGTTGAGTCGATCCAACATCGGTCGCGCGTGCCGCAGCAGTGCCTCGCGGTCGCGCTCGAGGAAGGCCGCCTTGATCTCCTCGTTGTGCGCGATGGCCTCCAGGCTCCGCCGCATCTTGCCAGCGACATGGTCGAGCTCCTGGTGGAACAGGTGCTCGACCCCCTGGGCCTTTTCTCTGAGCTCCCTCTCACGGCCAACGTATGTGGTCGCGAGGAAGGCGCCCACCAGGAACAGCACCAGCAGGGCGAAGGGGACGAGGATGCGCGCCCTCACACCGGCGCCCCGAAAAGCCCCGCGGGTGACGGGCACTGCGGTCGAGCGGCGGCCCAGTCTCATTCTCCGACTCTCCGGGCGACGGAAGGCCGCGTTTGAGGCGCCCTGTCACGCGTTCGCAGCTTGGGCGGCGACAGGGGCTTCTCGCTCTCATCGAAAATGCGCATGCCAACGGACCGGCGTTGCAGGCTCGAACGGCAAAGTGTCGCGGAACACGGTTAAGAAACCCTTGCTTCGGGCGCTGCATGCAGAAAATGAGCAAGGACAGGCGACAGGTTATTCGCGAATAGATTTTCGGTCGAAGGACTCACACCAGTTCGGATAGGTCACCGCACCCACGGCCCCCCTAGAGCATAATCCGGTCAAGCGGAATCGGCTGCGTTGCGCCGGGGCGAGGCGATCCGCCAGGCGCGGCGCGAAGGGCGATGCGGGGGCATCCACCCTCCGCAGCGGCAGCGCCGCTGCTGCGGAGGACGGGTCGGCCGAGCGGCGCAACGCCGCGGGCGTTCCGCCCCAAGCCTGGCCCGGCGCAACCCGAAGGGCCGGGGTCTTTTGCGGCCACGGGTTCGTCGCGGAGCTCGCGCGTAAGCATCGCTACGTGCTTCACCCCGCTCCTGCCCGCGGCACAAAATTCCTCCGGCGCAGCCCGTTCAACTTGACCGGGTTATGCTCTAGTCTCGCCGCGCGGCCGAGGAGGCTTGCTCCTCAATGAGCCCGCTGACGTGGTACGCGCAGGTTCCGCATTCGGGCTTTACGCCGTGCCGTTCGAAGACGTCCCTCGCCGAGGCCGCACCTCTGCGGGCCGCCTCCCGGACGTTCGCGTCGGTAATTCCATGGCACAGACAGACGTACATGCGGATCACCCTATGGCCACCTATTACACAAGCCGGGGTTCCGTAAAGTTAATAAGAATGATTTTAAATTCCAAGGGACGTGCCATCCCGTCCCGGCCGCCTCGAACGCCAATCGGCATGGCTGGCTGGCGCGACGCGGGCCCCCGTTACGGCCCGCCTTCTTACGGTCCCTCCTCTGAAAGGGAAAGCAACTCGGCGTCTCCGCCGGTGGCCGCGGTGTTGACCGAGAGCGTGCGCTCTGTGGCGAAGCGATGAAGATAGCGGGCGCCGCCGGCCTTGGGGCCGGTGCCTGAGAGCCGCTCTCCGCCGAAAGGCTGGACCCCGACCACGGCCCCGATCATGTTGCGGTTGACGTAGGTGTTCCCGACGCCGAGCCGCCGGTGAACGTACTCCGCCCTCGCGTCGATGCGGCTGTGAATGCCGAGCGTCAGCCCATAGCCGGTGGCGTTGACCGACTCGATCACGTCATCGATGTGCGCGTCCTCGAAGCGAACGACGTGCAGGATGGGCCCGAACACCTCCCGTGTCAGAAGGTTTAAGCGTTCGATCTCGAAGGCACGCGGGGCAAAGAAGGTGCCATGCCGCGCCTCGCTCGGCAGGCGCAATTGCCGGAGCAGCTTGCCTTCGCGCCCCATGCGTGTCGCGTGCCTCTCCAGCGTGCGCTTGGCGGCGGCGTCTATGACTGGCCCCACGTCGGTGGAGAGGAGCGCCGGGTCGCCGACGACCAGCTCGTCCATCGCGCCGCACAACATGTCGAGGAGCCGTGGCGCGATCTCATCCTGGACGAACAACACCCGGAGCGCCGAGCAGCGCTGGCCGGCGCTATCGAACGCGGAGGCCAGCGTGTCTCCCACCACCTGCTCCGGCAAGGCCGAGGAATCGACGATCATGGCATTCTGGCCGCCGGTTTCCGCAATCAACGGCACGATGGGGCCGGGCCGGGCCGCGAGCGCCTGGTTGATCGCCCGCGCCGTCTCGGTCGAACCGGTAAACGCGACGCCGGCAATCCGCGCGTCCGCCACCAGCGGCGCGCCCACCTCCTCTCCCCCGCCGGGAAGCAGGTGGAGCACATCCGTGGGCACGCCGGCCTGGTGCAGGAGTCTCACCGCGGCGGCCGCGGTAAGCGGGGTTTGCTCCGCCGGTTTGGCGACGACCGCGTTGCCGGCGGCGAGCGCGGCGGCCACCTGGCCGGTGAAGATCGAGACCGGAAAGTTCCAAGGGCTGATGCAGGCGAACACGCCCCGCCCGTGCAGCGTGAGCTGGTTGCACTCGCCGGTCGGCCCGGGCAGGCTCTCGGGTTCGGCGAAGTCGGCGCGGGCGCGCGCGGCGTAATAACGGCAGAAATCCACCGCTTCGCGCACTTCCGATTGAGCCGCGGGGAGGGTCCGACCCGCTTCGCGCACGCACAAAGCCATCAGCAACGGCGCATTCTCCTCCATCAAGTCGGCCGCACGCTCCAGGCAGGCGGCGCGCTCGCCCGCCGGGGTCGCGTCCCACCCGGGCGCGGCGGCCTCGGCCGCCGTCACGGCATCCGCCACGTCCTGCGGGGCGGCCTCCACCACCTCGCCCACCACGTGCCGGTGATCGGCGGGGTTCAGCACCTCTCGCGGCGCGCGGCCGCCTTGTCCGTCACCGGATGGGGCGCCCCGCCTTTCCTCACCGGCGATGATCGGCGCGGCGGCGTGTTCCATCCTGTCGGCCTGCGCCATGCGCGCCGCCAGGATCTGAAGCGTGGCGGGATCGGCGAGGTCCAGTCCGCGCGCGTTCCGCCGATCCTCTCCGAACAGGTCGGCGGGCAGCGGAATGCGCGGATGGGGTGCGCACGCGAAGGCCCGCACCTTGGCCACGGGGTCGGCGATCACTTCCTCGATGGGCAACGCGTCGTCGGTGACGCGGTTGACGAAAGAGGTGTTGGCCCCGTTCTCCAGAAGCCGGCGGACGAGATAGGGAAGCAGGTCCTCGTGGCCTCCGACCGGTGCATAGACCCGGCACGGCAGGGATTCCTCCCCCTCCCCGACCACCTGGTCATAGAGCGCCTCCCCCATGCCGTGCAGGCGCTGGAACTCGAAATCCCGTGAGCCCCCCGCCATTTCCAGGACTGCGGCGAGGGTGTGGGCATTGTGGGTGGCGAACTGCGGGAAAAAGGCGTCTGGCGCGGCCAGCAGCCGCCGCGCGCAGGCTAGATACGAGACGTCGGTGTTGGCCTTGCGGGTGAACACGGGGTAGCCCTTGAGGCCCCGCTCCTGCGCGCGCTTGATCTCGGCGTCCCAATAGGCCCCTTTGACGAGCCGCACCATGAGCCGGCGGCCATGCCGGCGGGCGAGCGCACCGAGCCAGTCGATCAGCGACGGCGCGCGTTTCTGATAGGCCTGCACGGCGAGCCCCAGGCCGTTCCACCCCGCGAGCGCGGGATCCGCGGCCACGGCTTCGAAAACGTCGAGCGACAGCTCGAGGCGGTCGGCCTCCTCGGCGTCCACCGTCAACCCGATCCCGGCCTCCGCGGCCGCGAGCGCCAGCGCCCTGACCCGCGCCGCAGTCTCGGGCGCCGCCCGGTCCCTCTGCGCGAACTCGTAGCGGGGGTGAAGCGCCGACAGCTTCACCGAAATCCCCGGCGCCTCGATCACGTCGCGAGCCCCAGCCCTCGCCCCTATGGTGGCGACGGCGTCCTGGTAAGCCTGGAAATAGCGCTCAGCGTCGCGCTCGGTGCGGGCGGCCTCGCCGAGCATGTCGTAGGAGTACTGGTATCCCCTGGCCTCCGATTCGGCGGCGCGCTCCAAGGCCTCGTCGATCGTGCGGCCCATCACGAACTGGCGGGCCAGGATCCGCATCGCGGCGGTGACGGCCTGCCGGAGCACCGGCTCGCCGCTGCGGGCGATGAGCCGCCCGACGAGGGTGCGGAGATCTTCGCCGTGAATGTCTTCGAGGCTGATGAGCCTCCCGGTGAGCATCAGCGCCCAGGTCGAGGCATTGACGAAAAGCGAGTCGCTCTTGCCCAGATGCTTCTCCCAGTCTGCGGACGCCAGCTTGTCGCGGATGAGGCGGTCGGCGGTCTCGGTGTCGGGAATGCGAAGCAGCGCCTCGGCGAGGCACATCAGCACCACCCCCTCCTCGCTGGAAAGGGCGTATTCCAGGAGAAAAGCCTCGATCCCGCCCTGGCCGAGCGCGCCCGCCTGGGCGCGCCGCCGCCGCGCCTCGCCGACCAACTTCCGCGCTGTCGCGGCGATCCGGGCCTGTGATCGGGCGGGCAGCGTCGCCTCTTCGAGGAGCGCCTCGAGGCAAGCCCTCTCGTCGGCGAGCGTCTTGGTCCGGATGACGGCCCTGAGGCTGTCGGCTGGGGGCGGTTCCCTGGCAAAGATCATACCTCCGAGCTTTCGATGCACCCCGGGGCCCTTTCATGCCGAGTCCGTTTCGCGAACCACTGGTGAGAATGTACGCCTTGCCTCCGCTTTCGCCCAAGGCTTTCCCGGCGTCGCACGCGCTTGCAAAGCTCCGAGCGAGGAGCGCATTATCGCGGCGACATGTGCCGGCCGGCTCATCGGCCAAACTTGCCAGAATCGGACCGCCGCCCGTGCCTTCGGCCCTCCGTCTCTCTTCAACTCATGCAACAAGATCCTGAATTCTTGGGCTTACAGGCTTTCTCGGCCACCGATGCGGGGAGGGGGGCCGAGAGACGACACCGAGGCCGGCCGGCGGCGTGACAATGGTTTCCTTGGCCTGGGCCCAACCGGCTGCGCGGTCCGGCCGCCCTCCAACGGCGCGCGGCGATCGGAACGCGCCAAGGCGCGCGGCGATGGTCCGGGCCCGGAAAAGGGCTCGATAAAGCGCTTCATGACGGCGTCGAACGCCAAACCCAAGCTTCTCTACCTGGTCACCGAGGACTGGTATTTCCTTTCCCACCGGTTAGCTCTGGCCCGGGCGGCGCGCGACGCAGGCTTCGAAGTGGTAGTGGCGACCCGCGTCAGCGAGCACGGCGAGCAGATCGCCGCGGAAGGGTTCCGCCTCGTCCCCATCAAACTCAGGCGGCGAAGCCACGCGCCGCTGGGCGAGGCGGCCGCGCTTCTTGAAATCATCCGCCTCTATCGCCGCGAACGCCCCGATCTGGTCCATCACGTGGCGCTCAAGCCCACTCTCTACGGCGCTCTGGCGGCTGCGGTCACGGGCACCCCCGCCGTGGTCAACGCGCTCACCGGGATGGGCTACGTCTTCATCTCGCGCGACTGGAAGGCCAGGGCCGTGCGCCCAGTGATCCGCACCTGTTTCCGGTTGCTGCTCGACCGCCCGGGAAGCCGCCTCATCCTTCAGAACCCGGACGACAAGCGAATGCTGGTGAAGGCCGGCGTGATCGCACCCGGGCGGGTCGCCGTGATCCGGGGCTCGGGCGTGGATACCTCTCACTTCGCCCCCGCGCCGGAGCCTGCCGGTCCGCCCGTGGCGCTGCTCGTCTCGCGGATGCTCTGGGACAAGGGCATCGGCGAGGCGGTGGAGGCCGCCCGAATCTTGAGGGAGCGGGGCGTTCCGCTCCGGCTCGTGCTAGCCGGGGCTCCGGACCCGGAGAACCCGGCCTCGATCCCCGAGGCGCAGCTGCGGCGTTGGAATGCGGAAGGGGTGATTGAATGGAAAGGCCATGTCGACGACGTGGCTGCCGCCTTGCGTGAATCCCACATCGCGGTGCTGCCCTCCTACCGCGAGGGTCTGCCGAAAACGCTGCTCGAAGCGGCGGCGGCGGCGCGCCCTATTGTCGCCAGCGACGTTCCCGGGTGCCGCGAGATCGCCCGGCACGGAGAAAACGGGCTGCTGGTACCGGCGAGGGAAGTGGGCCCGCTCGCCGACGCCATCGAACGCCTTGCCGGCGATGCCGAGTTGCGCCAAAGGATGGGCCGGCGCGGCCGCGAAATGGTGGAGGAATGCTTCTCCGAGGCGGCGGTGGCGGCACAGACCTTGGCGCTCTACCGCGATATGCTGGGGCTGCCGCCGCCTTGAGCGGGACGCCGACCCACTTCCTGCGGCCAATCCATCCACTTCGCCTTTTGTAAACGCTTACGGACCACCATTTTTGATCCAAGTCATGGCGAGCAGGCACGTATGGTATTATGGGCGAATTCCGGAACGCGTTTCCTTCCGGGCGGCATGAGGTTGGAACCGCCCCGATGACTCCTGAGCTGCTGGCCAAATACTCCGCGCAGGTTCCGCGTTACACCAGCTACCCCACGGCCCCCCATTTCGGCGCCGCCGTGGACCGTGGGCGGTACCGCGCTTGGCTCGGGGCCCTGGCTGCAGACGAGCCCCTCTCGCTCTATCTCCACGTGCCCTTCTGCAACAAGCTTTGCTGGTATTGCGGCTGTCACACCACGATCGTCAATGCCTACCCGCCCGTCGCGGCCTACGCGGACCTGCTCGTCCGCGAGATAGAGCTGGTGGCCGACGCCCTCGGCTCCCGCCACGCGGTCTCCCACGTCCACTGGGGCGGGGGCACGCCTACCATCATGAGCGGAGAGGATTTCCTCGCCGTCACCGGCTGCCTGCGCCGGCGCTTCGATTTCTCGCGCGAGACCGAGATCGCGGTCGAGATCGACCCGCGCGGGCTGGAGTGGGAAACGGTCGAGGCCCTGGCCGGGGCCGGCGTCACCCGGGCGAGCCTCGGCGTTCAGGACTTCCACCACAATGTCATGGCCCGCGTGAACCGCGTTCAATCCTACGCCGTCACGGCGCGGGCTGTGGGCCTGTTGCGCCATGCCGGGATCGCGGACATCAACTTCGACCTGATGTATGGGCTGCCGCTCCAGACCGCGGAAAGCCTGGTGGAGACTGTGGACGCGGCCCTCGAGCTCGAACCCGCCCGGATCGCCCTGTTCGGCTACGCCCACGTGCCCTGGATGAAACGCCACCAGAGGCTCATCGATGAAAGCGAGCTTCCCGGCGCCGTCGAGCGCTGGCGCATGGCCGCGGCCGCCGCCGCGCGGCTTTGTGAGCGCGGCTATATTGCCATCGGCCTCGATCATTTCGCTCGGCCCGACAACGACCTCGCGCGCGCGCTCACAGAACGCAGGCTGCGGCGGAACTTCCAGGGCTACACCACCGACTGCGCGGACACGCTCCTGGGCTTCGGCGCCTCGGCCATCGCCAGCCTGCCCCAAGGCTACGCCCAGAACGAGACCCGGATTCCCGGGT
The DNA here is from genome assembly GCA_036475545.1 of Alphaproteobacteria bacterium. GTDB lineage: Bacteria > Pseudomonadota > Alphaproteobacteria > DATDPM01 > DATDPM01 > JAZGAE01. The sequence continues at coordinate 6,727 of JAZGAE010000133.1, read as the reverse complement.
ACCGCAAGGCGATCTCGGGCGGCTTCCTCGCCACGACGCGCGGCGTGCCGCTGAGCGGAGAAGATCGGCTGCGCCGGGACATTATCGAACGCCTCATGTGCTACCTCGCCGTCGACCTCGAAGAGGTCTGCCGCGAGCACGGGGAGACCCGCGCGCGCTTCGCGGCGGAGATCGAGACGCTCAAGTCCCTCTCAGAGGACGGCCTGGTGAGGGTCGCGGGCGCCCGCATCCGCGTCACCGAGGAGGGGCGCCCACTGGTGCGCTCGGTCTGCGCCGCGTTCGATACCTACCTGGGCGGTGGCGAAGCGCGGCACGCCGCGGCGGTTTAAGGCATTTCTGGAAACTCGGGCGCTCGACCCATCGCCGGATTTGTAGGTCGCGGCGCCGCGCCGGCGGGCCTCACCCCGACGCAGACGCGTGCGCCGCCGGCCGCGCGAGCCGGGCCAGCCCACAGGTCAGAACAGACCGTAGACCTCGCCGTCGTCCCCGACGCCGACCGCCTCGGCCGCCGGAACCCGCGGCAAGCCCGGCATGGTCATGATCTCGCCCGTGATCGGCACTACGAACTCGGCCCCCGATGAGAGCCGCACCTCGCGGATCGGCACCGTGAATCCCGTGGGCGCGCCTTTGACGCTGGGATCGGTCGTGAAACTGTACTGGGTCTTGGCCATGCACACGGGGTAGTGGCCGAAGCCGCCGTCCTCGAGCTCGGCGAAGCGGGCCTGGACCGCCTTCGGCACATCGATGTCGTCGGCGCGGTAGATCTCCCTCGCGACGGTGCGCGCCTTCTCGATGAGCGGCATGTCATCCGGGTAAAGGAGCTTGAAGTCGGCCTTCCCGCTCTCGACCGTGTTTACGATCTCTTTCGCGAGGTCCACGGCCCCGTCTCCTCCCTTGGCCCAGTGCTCGCACAACACCGCATTGACGCCGCGCTTGGCGCACTGATCCTGCACCAGCCTGACCTCGGCCTCGGTGTCGGTGGGGAAGCGGTTGATCGCCACCACCGCCGGCAGGCCGAACTTGCCCACGTTCTCCACATGTTGCAGCAGGTTGGGGATGCCCTTCTCCAGGGCGTCCAGGTCCTCGGGGCCGAGATTCTTGGCGTCCTTCCCGCCGTGGAGCTTGAGGGCCCGAACCGTCGCCACGATGACGACGCAGGACGGCGTAAGCCCCGCCTTGCGGCACTTGATGTTGAAGAACTTTTCCGCCCCGAGGTCGGCGCCGAAGCCGGCTTCGGTCACCACATAGTCCGCGAGCTTGAGCGCCGTCTTGGTAGCAAGCACCGCGTTACAGCCGTGGGCGATGTTGGCGAACGGCCCGCCATGGATGAAAGCGGGGTTGTTCTCGAGGGTCTGCACCAAGTTCGGCTGCAGCGCGTCCTTCAACAGGGCGGTCATGGCTCCGTGGGCCTTGATGTCGCTGGCCCGCACCGCCTTGCGCTCGCGGGTCTGTCCAATGACGATATCGCCGAGTCGCTTCTCTAAATCCTTGAGATTCGTGGCGAGACACAGGATCGCCATGATCTCCGAGGCGACGGTGATGTCGAAGCCATCCTGGCGCGGGAACCCGTTGGCGACGCCGCCGAGGGAACACACGATCGAACGCAGTGCCCGCTCGTTCATGTCGACGACCCGGCGCCAAGTGATGCGGCGTGCGTCCAGCTTGGGTTCGTGCCCCCAGTAGAGGTGGTTGTCAACCATGGCAGACAGCAGCATGTGCGACGAGCTGATCGCGTGCATGTCTCCGGTGAAATGGAGATTGATGTCGACCATGGGCACCACTTGGGCGTAGCCGCCGCCGGCGGCCCCGCCTTTCATGCCGAAAACGGGGCCCAGGCTCGGCTCGCGCAGGCACACCATGGTGTCCTTCCCGATCTTGTTGAGAGCGTCGGCAAGCCCGACCGAGGTGGTGGTCTTGCCCTCGCCCGCCGTGGTCGGCGTCATCGCCGTCACCAGGATGAGCGTCGCCTCCGGCCGATCCTTGAGCGTGCCGATATATTGTAAGGGAATCTTCGCCTTGTAGTGGCCGTAGGGCTCCAGATGCTCGGGATCGATGCCGAGCCTTTCCCGGGCCACCTCCGCGATCGGCTTCAGCGTCGCCGCTTGCGCGATTTCGATGTCACTTTTTGAATTGCTCATGTCCCCTCCGCAAGAACCGCCCGGCGCGCGCGCAAGCCCGGCGCGCGCGCAAGTTAAGGAGCGCACCCTCTCTTGCGCCCGGCGAAACACCGCGAAACTCAAGGTTATAACCTCGGAACGCCGAGAACGAAAACCCCCAACAAGACGGGCTTCCAAAGGCGCGCTTTTTTTGGCAAGTTTGAATCGGCCGCCTCATGGGTCCGGGATGGGGCGCGGATCGGTTGGGCATAGCCACTAGCCAAGGCGTACCATCGTGTCCAAGGAACGATGGGAACATTTCCCCCACGGGGCGGACGTCGGCGTGCGCGGCATTGGGCCGTCGCGAGAGGCGGCCTTCGCGCAGGCCGCCGTCGCGCTCACGGGCGCGGTCACTGATCCTACCTCGGTCGCGCCCTCGGTGCCCGTGACGGTCGATTGCGATGCCCCGGACGACGAGTTGCTGCTGGCCGACTGGCTCAACGCACTGGTGTTCGAGATGGCGACACGGAACATGTTGTTCAGCCGCTTCGAGGTAGCGATCGAGGGCCACGCGTTGCACGCATCCGCTTGGGGCGAGGCCGTGGACGTGGCCCGGCACCACCCGGCGGTGGAGGTCAAGGGCGCGACCTACACCGCGCTCAATGTCCGCAACCGAAATGGCGAGTGGATCGCGGAATGCGTCATAGACGTCTAGGCCCGGGCGCGGAATTTGACTGCGGCATTTGACCGCGGACGGCCAAGGCTTATATCTGGTACTGAGGAGCGGTCGGCACGTCGGCCCGTCTGGCGCAACGTGATCCCCGCTCAGGGTGCCGGCTGCGGCCGCGCCGAAATCCGCTCGGGTATCGGTGCCGCAGCAACCACGGCAAAAGGCTAGGATTCCGGTGCAAATGAGAAAGCTCACGCACGACGAGGTGATCGAGATCGTCGGACCGCTGGACGACTTCCGCGTGGCCGAGATCATCGGGACCGGGGCAACGGCCGCGGAGCTCACGGAGGCCTTCAGTTGGCTTTCGGTGGACGGCGACCTCGCGGCGGAGCTGCACCGGTCGTTGAGCGGTACCGTCGCCCGGCTCTACGACATTCTGACGGCTGACGAGCCCGAACCCGAGGACCGGTAGCAGGCCCGAATCCGGACGCGCCCCGCGCCCGGGCGCGGCGCCGCCGAGCGGGCCGGATCAAAAGCAGAGAAGTGAGGGCCGAGATGGAGGTCAGCGAGCTCGTGCGCGAGTCCGAATTCGCATGGCGCATTTCGCCCACCGGGGCGATGCGCGTGCCCGGCGTGATCTACGCCAGCGCCGAGCTGATCGAGGAAATGGACCAGAAGGTGTTCGAGCAGGTCACCAACGTGGCGACCTTGCCGGGCATCGTAAAGGCTTCCTACGCCATGCCCGACGCCCACTGGGGTTACGGCTTCCCCATCGGCGGCGTCGCCGCCTTCGACCCCGACGAGGGCGGCGTGGTCTCGGCCGGCGGCGTCGGCTTCGACATCTCCTGCGCGGTGAGGACGATGCTGACCGGGCTGACCATCGATGACGTGGAGCCGGTCAAGGAGCAGCTGGCCGACGCCCTTTTCCGGGACATTCCCGCCGGGGTGGGGAGCACGGGCAAGATCACGCTGTCGCCTGACGAGATGGACGCCATGCTCGCCGGCGGCGCGCGCTGGGCCGTGGAGCGCGGCTATGGCGAGCCCGCGGACCTGACTCACGTCGAAGAGCAAGGCTGCATGGAAGGCGCCCGGCCCGAGTACGTCTCGGATCATGCCAAGAAGCGCCAGAGGCGCGAGATGGGCACACTCGGCTCCGGCAATCATTATATCGAGGTCCAGAAGGTCAGCCACATCTTCCACGAGCCCGCCGCCCGGGCCTTCGGCCTCGAAGAAGACGCCGTGGTCGTGAGCATCCATTGCGGCTCGCGCGGGCTCGGCCATCAGATCGGAACCGAGTACCTTCGCGAAATGGCGGTCGCGGCGGCACGGTACGGGATCACCCTTCCCGACCGCGAGCTCGCCTGTGCCCCCATCAACTCCGACATCGGCGAGAGGTACCTGGGCGCCATGCGGGCCGGCATCAACTGCGCGCTCGCCAACCGCCAGATCATCGCGCACCTGACGCGCCAGGTTTTCGCGCGGGTGCTGCCCAAGGCCAAGCTGGAGCTCCTGTACGACGTCTCCCACAACACCTGCAAGGTGGAGGAGCACATGGTCGACGGCCAGCGCCGGCGCCTGTTCGTCCACCGCAAGGGAGCGACCCGCGCCTTCGGGCCGGGTCATCCCGACATGCCCGAGGCCTTGCGCGAGGTGGGCCAGCCGGTGCTGATCGGCGGCACCATGGGCACGGCCTCGCACATCCTCGTGGGCACCCCCGAGAGCGAGGCCCTTTCCTTCGCCTCCGCCTGCCACGGCGCGGGCCGCGCCATGAGCCGCCACGCCGCCCTGAAGCGGTGGCGGGGCCGCAACGTGGTCGACGAGCTTGCCGAGCGCGGGATCCTGATTCGCAGCCCCAGCATGCGCGGCATCGCCGAGGAGGCCCCCGGCGCTTACAAGGACGTGGACGCGGTGGTGGACGCTTCGGACCATGCGGGGCTCGCGCGCAAGGTCGCCCGGCTCGAGCCGCTGGTCTGCGTCAAGGGTTAGCGCTTGCCTGGAAAGCTTGACATGGTCGCGGCGCGGCCGCGGCCGGCCTGCCCGGCACGCTGCTAGGCCGGTCCATGGCGCGGCGCAACGACAAGGAAAAGCGGGGCGGCGTGGGCCGCCCGCCGGCGCGCATCGGCACCAGCGGCTGGAGCTATCCCGGGTGGCGGCACGATTTCTACGCCGGCGTGCCGCAGCGTAACTGGCTCGCCTTTTGTGCCGCCCACTTCACCGGCATCGAGGTCAACGCCACCTTCTACCGCGAGATGAAGCCCTCCACGCTGGCCCGCTGGCGGGACGAAACGCCCGAGGACTTCGTCTTCGCCATCAAGGGGCACCGCTTCATCACCCACGTCAAGAGGCTGGCGGACCCGGCCGATTCCGTGGCCCGCCAGCACAGGGCCGTGGCCGCACTCGGGGACAAGCTGGCGGTGATGCTGTGGCAACTCCCGGGGACTTTCGGGAAGAACATGGCGCGCCTGCACGAGTTTCTCGGCAGCCTCGATGCTTGGCCCGAGGTCCGTCACGCCGTCGAGTTCCGCGATACATCCTGGTTCGACGACGAGGTGGCAGCGGCCTTGGCCCGGCACCGGACCGCGGTTTGCGTATCCGACGCCGCCGACTGGCCGATGTGGGAGGCCGTGACCACGGACCTCGTCTATGTGCGCCTGCACGGCCACGAGCGCACCTATGCCTCCGCCTACTCGGACAAGCAGCTCCGGTCCTGGGCCCGGCGCGCGCGCCGCTGGCTGACGGAGGCCCGCGCCGTCCACGTCTACTTCGACAACGACTCCGAAGGCGCCGCCCCCTGCGACGCCATGCGGCTTTTGGGGATGCTGAGCGGGCAGAAAGCGGCGGCGCCCAAGTCCAATTAGCCTTCGAGCCACGGGTTCCGGCTGGCTCCGCGGCGAAAGGCGTTGCCGCTGACCCGGTTTCCCTTTACACAGGGCCCGCCCTCCGCAAGGGGCGTCCTCTCACCGGCCTACCGGCCAGGGAAACGGGCCATGAGCGACACTCCGAGCGCCGCCGAGCCGGACGCCGCCCGCACTACGGCGCGTACGCTGCTCGAGATCGGGGCGGTCCACTGCAATCCGGCCGAGCCGTTCCGGCTTACCTCGGGGCGGCTTTCGCCGGTGTACATCGACTGCCGCAAGGTGATCTCGTACCCCAAGGACCGCGCCCGGCTCATGGACCTCGCGGTGGCGCTCATCGAGCGCGAGGTGGGGGCCGATTCCTTGGATGCCGTCGCCGGCGGCGAGACCGCCGGCATCCCCTTCGCCGCCTGGATCGCCGAGCGCATGGACCTTCCCATGCTGTACGTGCGCAAGGAGCCCAAGGGCTTTGGCCGCATGGCCCAGATCGAGGGCGACATGGCCGAGGGCGCCCGCGTGCTTCTGGTCGAAGACCTCGCCACCGACGGCGCCAGCAAGGTGCGCTTCTGCAACGCGCTTGCCAAGGCCGGCGCGCGCGTCGGCCACGCCTTCGTGCTGTTCCACTACGGCATCTTCCCCGAGAGCACCGCCGTTCTGGCCGAGATCGGGGTGCGGTTGCACGCGCTCGCCACCTGGTGGGACGTGCTCGCGGAGGCGGAACGGGGCGGCTATTTCGACGACGACGCGCTCCGCGAGATGAAGGCCTATCTCACCGAGCCTGACGCCTGGGCGGCGGCGAGAAGCGGCTGACCGGCCTGCACTGGGCCGCGATCCCGATCAAGGGCCTGCGTAACTTGAGAGCGCCCAACGCGGGGCTCCGCCCTACCCCGCCTTGGTCTCCTCGACCGGCGCGATGAGGCCTTCATAGGGGCTCGAGGCCTTGGCGTAGAGGCGGCGCGGGATGCGGCCGGCCTCATAGGCCAGCCGTCCGGCCTCCACCGCGCGCTTTATCGCCGCCGCCATCTTGACGGGGTCGCGCGCGCGCGCCACGGCGCTGTTCAGGAGCACCCCGTCGCAGCCCATCTCCATGGCGATCGCCACGTCCG
>JAZGAE010000132.1:0-11448 GCA_036475545.1 Alphaproteobacteria bacterium | reverse complement strand
GGGGATGATATATCCGCTTCGGCCTCCTCAAGGCCGGGTGCGGCCTCATGCAGGGCTTCCACGAACACGGGGGGCGAGCCTGAAGCGAGGCGTGAGGCGCCGTTCCAAGGGGGGCAGTGGCGAGACGGCCGCCTCGCGCGCGGTCGACGGCGGAGGAACGACTGGCCCGCGGCGTCACGGAGGGGTATGAACGATTGTCCGCTAGCGACGGCCATATTGACGACCTCCCGGCCGGGCCGAGCCGGGCGCCGGATACGGTATTGACGACGTGAAATCGTGGTTCCTCTCTGCGTTGGGCGCATATCCGCGCACCCGCATGCGGCGCAACCGCATGGACGCGTGGTCGCGCCGGGCCGTCGCGGAGACCAGGCTCTCGGTCGACGACCTCGTCTGGCCGGTGTTCGTCGCGGAGGGCAAGGAGCGGCGCACGCCCATCCCCACGATGCCTGGGGTGGACCGGCTCTCCATCGACGAGCTCGTCACCGCGGCGAAGGAAGCGGCGTCGCTCGGACTTCCAGCCATCGCGGTGTTTCCCGTGGTCGACCGGCGCCGCAAGTCCGAGGAGGCCGCCGAGGCCTACAATCCGGACGGCCTTCTTTGCCGCGCCGTGCGCGCGCTCAAGCAGGAGGACCTGGGCATCGGCGTCATCTGCGACGTCGCGCTCGACCTCTACACGAGCCACGGCCACGACGGCCTGATGCGCGGCGGCGAGGTCGTCAACGACGAGACCATCGAGGTGCTGTGCAAGCAGGCCCTGGTGCTGGCGGCTGCGGGCTGCGACGTGGTGGCGCCGTCCGAGATGATGGACGGCCGCGTCGGCGCCATCCGCGACGCCCTCGACGCCGAGGGGCTCAAGAACGTCCGCATCCTCTCTTACGCCGCCAAATACGCCTCGGCCTTTTACGGACCGTTCCGCGAGGCCGTGGGCTCGGCCGAGCCACTCGGCGCAGGCGACAAGCGCACCTATCAGATGGACCCCTCCAACACCGACGAAGCGCTCCGCGAGGTGGCGCTCGACCTCGCCGAGGGCGCCGACATGGTCCTGGTCAAGCCCGGCATGCCGTACCTGGACGTCGTGCGCCGGATCAAGGAGGCCTTCGGCGTGCCGACCTTCGCCTACCAAGTGAGCGGCGAGTACGCCATGCTCAAGGCGGCGGCGCAGCAAGGCTGGCTCGACGACGAGCGGGTCATGATGGAGAGCCTCATCGCCTTCAAGCGGGCCGGCGCCGACGGCATCTTCACCTACGCGGCCCTGGAGGTGGCCCGCAGGCTGAAGCAGGCGGCGTGACCGGGCAGCGGGTAACGAAGGCGGAGCCCATGCCCGCAGCCGGCCCCCTTACCGGCGTCACCGTGATCGACCTCACCCGGGTCCTGGCCGGCCCCTACTGCACCATGGTGCTCGCCGACCTCGGCGCTCGCGTCATCAAGGTGGAGGCCCCCGACGGCGACGACGCGCGCCGCATCGGTCCGTTTGTGGGCGGCAAGTCCGCCTACTTCATGTCGTTGAACCGGGGCAAGGAAAGCGTCGCCCTCGACCTCAAGGACGAAGCCGACCGAAAGGTCTTCGAGAAGCTGCTGGCGCGCGCCGACGTGTTGGTCGAGAACTTCCGCGCCGGAACCCTGGAGGGGCTCGGCTACGGCTGGGAGGAGCTGCACGAGCGCTTCCCCCGCCTCATCTACGCCGCCGCCTCCGGCTTCGGCCATACCGGGCCGCTCGCCCGGCGCCCGGCCTACGACATGGTGGTGCAGGCGATGGGCGGCATCATGAGCCTGACGGGCCACCCTGACTGCCCGCCGACCCGGGTCGGCACCTCGATCGGCGACATCGCGGCGGGGCTGTTCACCGCCATCGGTGTGGGCGCCGCCCTCTTCCACCGCGCCCGGACCGACGCCGGGGTCAAAGTCGACGTCGCCATGCTGGATTGCCAGCTGGCGATCCTGGAGAACGCGATCGCCCGGTTTGCCGCCACCGGCGAGGTGCCCGGCCCGACGGGCGCCCGCCATCCCTCGATCACGCCGTTCGACGCCTTCCACACCAAGGACGGCTACATCGTGATCGCCGCCGGAAACGACCGGCTGTTCGCGCGCCTTTGCGAGGCCATCGCGCGCCCCGACCTGGCCTCTAATCCTCTGTTTCAAACGAATGATCTCAGGACCCGCCACGCCGCGGCGCTGAAGGACGAGATCGAGGGAGCGCTTTCGGCCAAGGGAGGCGCCGAATGGCTTGCGGACCTGGACGCCGCCGGAGTCCCCTGCGGATCCATCAACAATATCGCCGAGGCCCTTGCCCTGCCGCAACTCGCGGCCCGCAACATGGTCATCACCGTCGAGGATCCCGACGCCGGCCCCCTTACGATGGCCGGCAATCCGGTCAAGGTGTCGGGCTTCGCCGATCCGCCCACGCGCGGGCCCGCGCCCGAGCTCGATGGGAACCGCGCGGAAATTATGAAAGAGATTGAAGAATAGCAATCAACCCGTTGTTTTCTAATAATTCTCATCCCGGCCTGGAATGATTGCGCGGCTCAAATGGATCGCCGGTGGCGTCGTCCTCGCGAGCGTTCTCGCGCTCGGCGCCGCGCTGGTCTGGCTCACGGGCAGCTTGCCGCAGACCGATGGCGTCGTTCGGTTGCCGGGCCTGCGGGCACCGGTGGAGATCGTGCGCGACCGCCACGGCGTCCCGCTCATCCGCGCCGAGACCCAAGAGGATGCCTCATTCGCCCTCGGATTCGTACACGCCCAGGACCGGCTTTGGCAGATGGACTTCCTGCGCCGGGCCGGGGCCGGGCGGCTGGCGGAAGTGCTGGGCGAGCGCCTGATCCCCCATGATCGCTTCCTGCGCACCCTCGGGCTCGGCCGATTGGCGGAACGGAACTTCGCGCGCCTGGACGACGACGTGCGCGCGGCCCTCGCGGCCTATGCCAGGGGCGTGAATGCTTACATCGGCGGCCACCAGGGGGCCTGGCCGCCCGAGTTCCACATCCTGCGCTACCGTCCCGAACCCTGGCGGCCCGCGGATTCGCTTATCTGGGGAAGACTCATGACGCTCCGGCTCTCCGGCAACTGGAGCGAGGAACTGCTGCGGGCGCGTTTGCTCGAACGGCTCACGCCGCGCCAAGTGGCCGAGTTTTGGCCCCCTTATCCCACGGGCGGCCCCGGCGGCGTCACCGGCGACGATCTCTCGGGGCTGTCGTCCATCTACCGCCACTTGCCCCTGGACCGGCTTCGGGCGGCCCTGCCCGCGGGCCTCGAGAGCCTTAGCGCCTCCAACAATTGGGTGGTCGATGGCCAGCACACCGAGTCCGGCAAGCCGGTGCTCGCAAACGACGTCCACCTTCGCCTAGAGGCGCCGGCGGTGTGGTACCTGGTGCGCATCGAGGCCCCCGGCCTGACGCTGGCGGGCGCTACCGTCCCCGGCGTGCCCTTTGTCGTCCTCGGCCGCAACGAGCGCATCGCCTGGGGCTTCACCACCACCCACAGCGACACCCAGGACCTCTTCATCGAGCGCGTCGAGGGTGCCGAGCCCGGCCGGTATCTCACGCCCGATGGCTCGCGGGAGTTCCTGACGCGCGACGAGGTCATCGCCGTGCGCGGCGGAGACGAAGTCCGTCTCACGGTCCGCGAGAGCCGCCACGGGCCGATCATCTCCGACCTGCTCGCCGGCGCCGCCGAAGCCGTATCACCTGGGGGCGGAGCCGGCGGCCAATACGTGCTGGCGCTTTCCGACGCGGCGCTCAGCGACGACGTGCTCACGGCCCAGGCGCTCTATCGGATGAATCGGGCGACGGACTGGGACTCCTTCGTCGCCGCCCTCGGGGACTTCCACGCGCCCCAGCAGAACGTGGTCTACGCCGACATCGACGGCAACATCGGCTTCTACGCCCCCGCCCGAATCCCGGTGCGCAAGGCGGGAGACGGCCTCCAGCCGGTTCCGGGCTGGAGCGGCGCCTTCGACTGGATCGGCTTCATCCCCTTCGCCGAACTGCCCCATGTTCTCAACCCGGCCTCGGGGCGCATCGTCACCGCCAACCACCGTATCGTCGGCGATGACTACCCTCACCTGCTCGCCGCGCGCTGGCCCGAGCCCTACCGTGCGCGGCGCATCCACGCGCTGCTGGAGCGCGATCCCCGGCACAGCCCCGCGGGCGCCGCCGCCATCCAGAGGGACTCGGTCTCGTTGCTGGCCCGCGACCTCTTGGCGCTCCTGCTGGCGGCGCCCGCGGAAGGCGCCAAGGCGAAGGCCGCGCACGCCATGCTGGCGCGCTGGGACGGGCGGATGGACAGGGACCGGCCCGAGCCGCTCGTGTTCTCGGCCTGGCTGCGGGCGCTGGGCCGCGCGCTCTACGCCGACGAGTTGGGGCCGCTCTTCGAGAACGTCCCCGGCATACGGCCCATGTTCCTCGAGAGCGTATTGACCCGCGCCCGTCATTGGTGCGACGACGTCGCAACGCCCGCGACGGAGGGCTGCGACGAGGTGATCGCCGACTCGCTCGAACATGCGCTCGCCGAGATCTCAGGCATTCTCGGCGACGACATCGAGGAATGGCGCTGGGGCGACCTTCACGTCGCGAGTTTCCGCCATCCGGTGCTGACCCGTATGCCGGGGCTGAGCCTGATTTCCGATCCGCGCATCCCGACGGACGGCGACGATTCCACCGTCAACCGCGGCACGTTCCGCCTCGGCGGCAAGCGCCCCTTCGCCCACGTCCATGGGGCCGTGCTGCGGGCCGTCTACGACCTCGCCGAGCTTGACAATTCCCTTTTCATGATCGCCCCGGGCCAGTCCGGCAATCCCCTCTCCACCAATTACCGCGACTTGCTCGCGCCGTGGCGCGGCGGCGAGTACCTGCGCCTCGCGGGCGGCGAAACCGGGGCCGGTAGGCCGGCCCAAAGGCTGGTCCTGGTGCCCGACGACGGGGGCTGAGGGAAGGCTCCGCGACGTGCAGTCGCCGGCGCCGGGGACGGCTTGCGAGCCCCAAGGAAATCAGGGGCTTGCGCCGCTTGACGCCGGGGCGTCGCGGCGCAACGGACAGCGATCTTAAACGTCTTATTAACCCAAATCATCCAAGGTAAGCGGCCGCGCGCCGCGACGCGCGAGCGGCACGTTTCCAGCCCTTATACAGGGACTCCGAATGCTTCTCATCGTCGGATCGATCATCGTCGTCGCCAGCATCATCGGCGGCTACGCGGCCGCCGGCGGCCATCTCGGCGTCCTTTGGCAGCCCTTCGAGTTCGTCATCATCGCCGGTGCCGCGGTGGGCGGGTTCCTCATCGCCAATCCCAAGCCCGTCCTTCTCAGCTCAACCAAGGCCATCGGCCAAGTGCTCAGGGGTCCGCGCCACACCAAGGAGAGCTACCTGGAGCTCCTGAGCCTCATGTACGCCGTCTTCAAGCTCATCAAGATGAAGGGCATGCTGGTGCTCGAAAGGCATGTCGAAAATCCCGAGGAAAGCGACCTGTTCCAGCAGTTCCCGAATTTCTCGAAAAACCATCACGCCCTCACCTTCTTCTGCGACTACCTGCGGCTGCTCACGCTCGGCACCGAGAACGCGTTCGAGATGGAGGCGCTGATGGACCAGGAGATCGAGACCCATCACGGCGAGATCAACCAAGTTGCCGAAGCCGTACAAACCGTAGCCGACGCCCTGCCGGCGCTGGGAATCGTCGCCGCCGTGCTCGGCGTCATCCACACCATGGGGCTGATCACCGAGCCACCCGAGGTCCTGGGCAAGTCGATCGGGGGCGCGTTGGTGGGTACGTTCCTGGGGGTCTTGCTCTCCTATGGCTTCGTCGGACCGATGGGCCGCGCGCTGACCCAGATTTATGACGCCGAGACGAAGTACTTCCAGTGCATCAAGTCCGGCCTGCTCGCCTACCTGCAGGGTTACGCGCCGGCGGTGGCGGTGGAATTCGCCCGCAAGGCCCTGACTTCCAATGTCCGTCCGACCTTTTACGAGGTCGAGGATGCCGTGCAGGGCGTGCCGTCGGTGCAGACGCCGGAGCAGGAGCAGACGCAGGCGCAGGGGCAAGCCTGATCCATGGCGGCCGAGGAAACCCTCCCCCCACCCATAATCATAAAGAGGGTCAAGAAGGTCCATCACGGTGCCCACCATGGTGGCTCCTGGAAGGTGGCCTACGCCGATTTCGTCACCGCGATGATGGCCTTCTTCCTGCTGATGTGGCTCTTGAACGCCACGACGGAGGACCAGAAGCGCGGCATCGCGGACTATTTCTCCCCGACCCCCGGCACGATCAGGGGAACCACCGGCGGCGAAGGGTTCTTCCAGGGCAGGACCGTGACCTCCGATGGCATGTTGACCAAACCGGTGGCCCCGCCGTCGGTCAGCGTCCCGGTCCCCACCGACGCGCTCGGAGCGGGGGCCGCGGACGTCGAGGAGCTTGGAGGCACGGAGGTGAGCACGGCTGCCGAGCAGACTGCCACTGACCCGACCAAGGAGGGCGGAGCGCCGCAGACCGGCGACGGGACCGGGTCGGTGGGCGCCGAGGACGGCGGAGCATCGCAGACCGACGACGGGACCGGCCAGGTGGGCGCCGAGGACGGCGGAGCGCCGCAGACCGGCGAGTCGACCGGCCGGGTGGGCGCCGAGGACGGCGGAGCGCCACAGACCGGCGAGTCGACCGGCCTGGTGGACGCCGAGAACGCGCAGAAAATGTTGGCGGAGATCGAGGAACGCCAGTTCGCCGAGGCCGAGGCGGCCCTACGCCAGGCGATCCAGGACATCCCCGAGCTGCAACAGTTGGCGGAAAGCCTGATCATCGAGAGGACGCGCGAGGGCTTGCGGATCCAGATCGTCGATCAGGAAAAATACACCATGTTCCCGAAGGGGAGCTCCAAGATGCACGACACGGCGCGGACGCTGATGGCCCACGTTGTCGCGGTCGTGAAAAAGCTGCCCCAGAAGATTTCCATCACCGGGCACACCGACGCCACGCCCTACATCAACCCCGAAGGTTACGACAACTGGGACCTGTCCACGGACCGGGCCAACTCGAGCCGCCGGGCGCTCATTAATTCCGGCCTGCCGGCGGGGCGCATCGTTGACGTGACCGGCAAGGCGGACCAGGAACCTCTGGTCACCGACGACCCCTTCTCCCCGCGCAACCGCCGCATCAGCATCGTGCTCCTTCGCGAGCAGAAGCCGGTGGCCTCGGACTAGAGCATAATCCGGTCAGGTTGAACTGACTGCGCCGGAGGAATTTTGTGCCGCGGGCAGGAGCGGGGCGAAGTCCGGCCGCGGCCGGCCTCACGCCCGGCCGTCCTATTTACAAGTCCAATCCGGATTGCGTAACTCTTTAGACCTGTAACTTGGCCTGAAGCCCTGTACCCTGGCCTGAGGACCTGTACCCTGGCCTGAGGAGGGATCCCCATGGCCGAGCGCAACCTGGCGAGCTTCGAGCTACGCACGGACGGCGACCCGGCGAGCATGCCCGACCCCCTCGCCCATCCGGACTGCTACCACGGCATCGCATGGAAGCGCGTGCTCGCCTACCTGGTGGACGTCGTTTTGATCGCGCTGATCATGGGCGCAGCGGCGCTCGTCTTCGTGGTCGCAGGGGTCTTGACCCTAGGCGTGCTGAACCCGCTGCTGGTGACGGTCTTCGCCCTCATCCCGCTCTGCTACCACGTGTTTCTCATCGGCGGGCCGCAATCGGCGACCATGGGCATGCGATTGTTCGGCCTCCAGGTTCGCAGCCTGACGATCGATCATCCCGACTACATACAAGCCTTGGTGCAGACCGTGATCTTCTATCTTTCCGTTGGCCTCACGACTTGGCTGATCCTCATCGTCGCCTTGTTCAACCCGCGCCGTCGGACGCTGCACGATTACGTGGCCGGCACCGTCGTGGTGAACCGCGCGCCCGCCGAGGCCGCCTCTCCCGGCGCGGCCGAACGCGCGGCCTGAGGCCGGGGCTACGGCCGTGACCCGCCAGTCGATCGATCCGTTCGCGGCGTTCTACCGGACGCGGCCGCTCCCCTGCCCCTATCTCGACGGCCGCCTCGAGAGCCGGATCTTCACCCACCTTACCGCCGACGGCGCCCACATCCAGTACGAGGCGCTGACCGCGGCCGGGTTCCGGCGCAGCCACGACATGGCCTACCGACCGGCGTGCCCCGCCTGCGACGCCTGCGTCCCCGTCCGCGTCGTCGTCCAGGAGTTCGCGCCGAGCCGGTCGCTCCGCCGCGTGATCAAGGTCAACGCCGATCTCGCGGAACACGATCGTCCGGCCCGGGCCACGGGCGAGCAATACCGGCTCTTCGCCCGCTACCTCGCGTCCCGCCACGGCGGAGGAGAGATGGCAGACATGGAGTTTGCCGAGTATCGCGCGATGGTGGAGGACAGCCCGGTCGAGACCGGTATTTTGGAGTACTGCGATCCCTTGGGCCGGCTCGTGGGGGCCTCCCTGTGGGACCGCTTGGGCGACGGCCTGTCCGCGGTCTACAGCTTCTTCGACCCGGCTCAGGAGAGGCGCGGCCTCGGAAACTTCATGGTGTTGCGCTTGATCGAGCGGGCCAGGGAGGCGGGGCTCGCCCATCTCTACCTGGGCTATTGGATCGCGGAGAGCCTGAAGATGTCGTACAAGGCCCGCTTTCGCCCCGTCGAGGCGTTGGGGCCCGAGGGTTGGCGGCTGGCGGCGCCTCGAGGACTGATCCGCGGCCGCGCCGCGGTCGGTCCCGGCGCTTGCGCCCCGCCGGGCGTGCCGTTGCGCGCCGCAGCACCGCCCCGGTAGTATCGTGACCTCCGCTCATGGGGCCCCCGGGCCGCGATCGCGCTCGAGATTGAAACGCATGAAACGTCGCTCGTTTCTGAAACGCGCCGCAATAGTCGGCGCCGCCGCCGCGGCCGGGTCCGCCTTGCCTGCGCCCGCCATCGCGCAAGGCCGCATGGAATGGCGGATGGTCACCACATGGCCCAAGAACTTCCCCGGACTCGGCACCGGCGCAGAGCTCGTGGCGAAACTGATCACCCGTGCCTCGGGCGGTAGGCTCAGGGTCAAGGTGTATGGCGCCGGCGAGGTGGTGCCGGCCTTCGAGGCCATGGACGCCGTCGCCGGCGGCACCGTCGAGATGGGCCACGGCGCGCCGTATTATTGGAAGGGCAAGGTGCCGGCCGCCCAATACTTCGCCGCGATTCCCTTCGGGCTCACGGCCCAGGAACAGAACGCCTGGCTTCAGTACGGGGGCGGAGAAGCCCTTGCCGACGAGGTTTACGGCGAGCTCGGCTGCGTCTTCTTCCCCAGCGGCAACACGGGCGTGCAGATGGGGGGATGGTTCAACAAGGAGATCGGCCGGCTCGACGACTTCAGGGGCCTGAAGATGCGCATGCCGGGCCTCGGCGGCGAGGTGGTCCGGGCCGTCGGCGGTAACATCGTGAACCTTCCCGGCGGCGACGTTTCGACCGCCTTGCAGTCGGGCACCGTCGACGCCGTGGAGTGGGTCGGCCCCTATAACGATCTCGCCCTCGGGCTGTACAAGAACGCCAGGTACTACTACTACCCGGGCTGGCACGAGCCGGGGACGGTGCTCGATTGTTTCATCAACCGCGCCAAGTTCGAGGCCTTGCCCGCGGACTTGCAAGCCATCGTCCGCGCGGCGAACACGGCGGTGAACCAGATCGTGTTGAGCGAGTTCATCGCCCGCAACAACACCGCGCTCACCAAGCTGGTCACCGAGCACGGGGTCGAGCTCAGGCCCTTTCCCGCCCCCGTGTTGAGCGAACTGGGCCGGATCTCCGAGGAGGTCGTCGGTGAGCTCGCCGCCCAAGACCCGCTCAGCCGCAAGGTCCACGACAGCATCACCCGCTTCCGCCGCCAGGCGACCGAGTGGTCGAAGCTGTCCGACCAGCTCTACCTCCACGCCCGGCGTCTGACGAGCGCTGCCGCCGCCGCAGGATAGGCCGCCCATGCCGACCGCGAACCCCCGCCGCGCCAACCGAGTCCAGGCCCTCGAGCGCCGCAGCTTTCTCAAGACGGCGGCGGCGGGTGCGGCCGCCGCGGCGCTCGCCGCCTGCGACGAGAGCGAGCCGGGCGCGCCGGCGGCATCCAGCCGGCGGTTCAATTGGCGCATGACGACCTGCTGGCCGAGGAACCTCCCGGGGCTCGGCACCGGCGCGCAACTCCTCGCCGATACGATCACCAGCGCCTCGGGCGGCCGCCTCGCCGTCAAGCTCTATGCCGCCGGCGAGATCGTGCCCGCGTTCGAGGCCATGGACGCGGTCGTGAACGGCACCGTCGAGATGGGCCATGGCGGACCGCAGTTCTGGAAGGGGAAGGTGCCGGCGGCGCAGTTCCTCTCCAACACGCCCTTCGGGCTCACGGCCCATGAGCAGATCGCGTGGTACCAGTACGGCGGCGGCCAGGCCATCGCCGACGAGATCTACGCCGAGCTGGGCTGCAAGTTCTTCCTCGCCGGCAACACGGGCGTGCAGATGGGGGGCTGGTTCAACAAGGAGATCCACACGACCGGCGACTTCAAGGGGCTGAAGATGCGCCTTCCGGGCATCGGCGGCGAGGTCGTCAAGGCACTGGGGGCGACCGTGGTCAACACCGACCCGGGCGAGATAACCATCGCGCTGCAAAGGGGTGCGCTCGACGCCGCGGATTGGGCGGGACCCTACGCCGACCTCGCCTTCGGGCTGTACAAGAGCGCCAAGTACTACTACTACCCCGGCTGGCACGAGCCCAGCGCGGTGCTCGACTGCTTCGTCAACCGTTCGAGGTTCGAAGCCCTGCCCGCCGACCTCCAGGCCATCATCGAGGTCTCCTGCGCGGCCGTCGACCAGCTGATCCTGAGCGAGATCACGGCCCAGAACAACGCCGCCCTCAACGAGCTCGTCACCCGCCACAACGTGCAGCTTCGCCAGTTCCCGATGGAGGTATTGACGGGCTTGAGCCGCACCGCCGAGGACGTGCTGGAGCGCCTCGCCGCCGCCGACCCGCTCTCGAGAAAGGTCCATGACAGCCTGACGGCGTTCCGGCGCGAGGCGCTCGGCTGGTCCCGGATCTCGGAAGAGGCCTACCTGGCGGCGCGCCTGCTTCCCTTCAAGGCCGGCCCCAAATAATCCGCCGGATAGCGCGGCGCGGCGCTCAGAACAGCAACCAGGTGGCGCGCGCCGGGAAGGTCGCCAGCACCGCGCGCGAGGATCTGGATCACGACGAAGGGCGCGACGCCTCTGTAGATGTCCGCCGCGTCGCGGCCACCTTCGCCTTCGGTCAACGCGGTTCAGTTTGTTGATGCATGCCTTGCATCATTTGTCCTATCGGACACTGGCCGGAAATCGTCGCGAAGGCGCCGGCAATGGGAGGAAGCAGGGCAATGGCAAAGATCCAGATCGCCAAGACCCGGCCGAACGTCCGAATACCCCCCTCGGTCTTGCTCGACGAAAAAAGGACGAAATATCCTATGACGGCAAGGACGGTGGCCGGTATCAG
>JAZGAE010000131.1:0-14599 GCA_036475545.1 Alphaproteobacteria bacterium | reverse complement strand
TCTTTTGCGGCCACGGGTTCGTCGCGGAGCTCGCACGTAGGCACCGCTATGTGCTTCGCCCCGCTCCTGCCCGCGGCACAAAATTCCTCCGGCGCAGTCAGTTCAACTTGACCGGATTGTGCTCTAGGCCCCTCGTCTCCGCCCGCGGGGCAGCTTTCTCCACGCCTCGAAAACCGGATGGCGCTTCCATTCCGGATGTGCCCGCCAGATCTCCTTGACGGCTTTCCTGAAGCGCGCGATCTCACCCAGGCTCGGGAGGAAGGGAATGTCGGCGAGCTCCCACCGGATCCCCGTCGGGTCGAGAAAGAACACCGCGTAGTAGCCCGGCGAGTAGACGGCATACTCGGCGGGCGGCTCGGTCACCTCGATGCCCTCCGCCACCAGGAAGTCGTCATGGAAACGGTTGACCTCGCGCCGGTTCCGCGCCCACAGCGCAATGTGGTGGATGCCCGGCGCATGGGCCTTGTGACTCAGCCGCTCGCCATATCGCTCGCCGGCCGGGTGGATGCCGATATAGCTGTGGGGGAGGGCCAAGTAGTAGGTGGCGGTGTAGGGGGTCCCGCCGGTGGTGAAGCTCGCGTAGCCGAGCCGGCCGAACATTCGGTCGTAGAACTGGAGCGATTCCTCATAATCGAGGACGCAGAGATCGACATGGTTGACGCCGCGCAGCCGCATGGCAATCGCCTCCTCGCGCTTTCAGGTGAGAGCCAGCCTGTGATCATAGAGTCTCGGGGCGGCCAAACCGAGCCCCCTGGTGCCGGCGCCGGGGTGAGGCCGGCGCGCGGTTGCCCGCTCACGCGTGCGCTCGCCGAGTCGGGCGACCGACCAGCCGATCTCTCGCGAAGGGGCGCGGCCGGGGCCGGCGCGCTTTCGGTGCTTAGTCCTCCAGCCCCATCAGCGCCCGGGCGAAGGCCCGGGCCGAAAACGGGCGCAGGTCGTCGATGCCCTCGCCGATGCCGACGGCGTGGACCGGGAGGGCGAACCTGTCCGCCAAGGCCACCAGCACGCCGCCCTTGGCGCTGCCGTCGAGCTTGGTGACGATGAGCCCGCTCACCTCCGTCATCTCGCGGAAGACCTCGACCTGGGCGTGGGCGTTCTGGCCGGTGGTGGCGTCCAGGACCAGGAGCACGCTGTGGGGGGCGGAGGCGTCCAGCTTCTTGAGTACCCGGATGATCTTCTGCAGCTCGGCCATGAGCTCGGCCTTGTTTTGCAGCCGCCCTGCGGTGTCGATCAGAAGCGCGTCCGCGCCTTGGCTCTTGGCCGAGGCCAGCGCGTCGTAGGCGAGCGCGGGTGCGTCCGAGCCGGGCTCGGCGGCGATCACCGGGGCGCCGGCGCGCTCGCCCCAGATCTTGATCTGGTCGATGGCGGCGGCGCGGAAGGTGTCGCCGGCGGCGAGCAGCACGCTCTTGCCCTCGTCCCGGAACCGCTTGGCGAGCTTGGCGACGGTGGTGGTCTTGCCGCTGCCGTTGACGCCGACCACCAGGATCACGTGGGGCTTGCGGGACTCATCCAGCGCCAGGGGCCTCGCCACCGGCTCCAATAGCCCCGCGATGTCGTCGGCGAGCCTCGCGCGCACCTCTTCGGGCGAGGCTTGTCTGTCGAAGCGGGCCCGGGCGAGATCGGCGCACAGCCTGGCCGCGGTGGCCGGGCCGAGGTCCGAGGTGATCAACAGCTCCTCGAGCTCTTCGAGCGCCTCGTCGTCGAGCCGGCGGCGGGTGAGCACGCGCGCGATTCCCTGGGCGAGCCGGGCCGACGAACGACCCAGCCCGGCCCGGAGCCGGTCCTGCCAGCCGCGGGTCTCTTCGGCGGCGACCGCGGTCATGCGGCGCTTACGCTGCGGGCGACGAGCTCCCCGTCGGCCACGCCTGCGATGCGCGCGGAGACGATGGCGCCGGGGAGGGGCCCGGGGCCGAGGCGCACCGGCGCGAAATGCTGGTCGTGGCCGAATCCCGGCTTTTCCACCAGCACCGAGGCGAGCGAGCCGACGCGGCCCGCGAGGTAGCGCCCGCGGGCGGCCTCGGCTTCGGCCCGAAGCCGCGCGCCGCGCGCCTTGCAGACCGCGGCAGGCAGCTGGGGCATGCGGGCGGCCGGCGTGCCGGCGCGGGCCGAGAACGGGAAGACGTGGAGCCAGACGAGCCCGCAGTCGGCCACCAGCTTCACCGTGTTCTCGAACATCTCCTCGGTCTCGGTCGGGAAGCCGGCGATGAGGTCGGCCCCGAACACGATGCCGGGGCGAAGCTCCCGCAGCCGCGCGCAGAGCTCGACGGCGTCGCGGCGCGAATGCCGGCGCTTCATGCGCTTCAACACCATGTCGTCTCCGGCCTGCAGGCTCAGGTGCAGGTGCGGCATGAGGCGCTCCTCCGAGGCGACGAGGCGGACGAGGTCTCGGTCCACGTCCGCCGGGTCGATGGACGAGAGCCTCAGGCGCTCGATCTCCGGCACCAGCGCAAGCAGGCGGCGCGCCATCGCCCCCAGCGTCGGCTGGCCGGGGAGGTCGGAACCGTAGGACGAGATGTCGACCCCGGTGAACACGATCTCCCGGTAGCCGTTGGCCGCGAGCGCCCGCGCCTGGGCCACGATCTCGCCGAGCGCGACGCTGCGGCTCGGGCCCCGAGCAAACGGGATGATGCAGAAGGTGCAGCGGTGGTCGCAGCCCTGCTGGATCTGCACGAACGCCCGCGCCCGGCCCTCGAAGCCCGGGATGAGATGGCCCGCGGTCTCGCGCACGCTCATGATGTCGTTGACCACGGCCTTGGTGCCGCCCTCGGGCCCGAAGCCCGGGCGGAACGAGGCCGCGTCCAGCTTCTCCCGGTTGCCCAGGACGAGGTCCACCTCCTCCATCGCGGCGTAAGCCGCGGGGTCGATCTGGGCGGCGCAGCCGGTGACGATGATGCGCGCCGCGGGGTTCCGCCTGCGCGCCCGGCGGATCGCCTGGCGGGCCTGGCGCTCGGCCTCGGCGGTGACGGCGCAGGTGTTGACGATCACCGCGTTGGCGAGCCTGGCCTTGCGCGCGTGGCCGCGGATGACCTCGGACTCGTAGGCATTCAGCCGGCAGCCGAAGGTGATGACCTCGGGCTCGGGCCGCTCGGGCCCGCGCGGTGCGCGCGCATCCAGGGGCCGCGCTCCGGTCATCTCAATAGACCCTCGTCCAACGTGCCGGCGAAGGTTACCGCCGCCGGCCCGGTCAAGAGCACGTGGTCGTCCTTGAGCCATTCCACGCCGAGCGCGCCGCCGTCGAGCACGATCTCGGCCCGCCGGCCCGTGAGCCCGCGCCGGCTGGCGGCCACCAGCGCGGCGCAGGCCCCGGTGCCGCAAGCCCGCGTCAGACCCGCGCCCCGCTCCCACACGCGCACGCGGATGCTCGCTACGGACAGCACCTGAGCCACCTCGATGTTGGCGCGCTCGGGGAACATGTCGTGATGCTCCAGCTTCGGCCCCAGAGTCGCCAGGTCCACGGCGTCTGCGTCGTCGACGAAGAAGACCGCGTGGGGATTGCCCACGTTCACGGCCGCCGGGTCGCGAAGGGGGCCCGAGGAGATGCCCAAGTGCAGGGTGTCGGCGGGCTCGGAGAGCGGAATGTCCCGCCACTCGAGCCGCGGCAGCCCCAGGTCCACCGAGATCATCCCGTCGCGGCCCCGCTCGGCGTCCAGGAGCTCGGCGCTGGTTTCGATGACGACGTGGTTGCGGTCCAGCTCCTCCATGAGGAGGGCGGCGATGCAGCGCGAGGCGTTGCCGCAAGAGGCGACCTCGCCGCCGTCGGCATTGAAGATGCGCATGGCGACGTCGGCCAGGTCCGTCTCGGCCGCCTCCAACAGCACGATCTGGTCGCACCCGACGCCGGTGTGGCGGTCGGCGATCGCGCGCGCTTGGGCTTCGGTCAGCCGGATCGAGCGACGGCGCCCGTCGATGACCACGAAGTCGTTGCCGAGCCCGTGCATCTTGACGAAGGGAATCCCGTTCATGCCCGCCTTATATGGCGGGCCGGCGCCGCAAGTCCATTGGTTTCCCTCGGGGTCCGGCCTCTCGCCAAGCCTCTTGCAAGGCGCGATAATAACGCGTCGGCGCGCCGGATCGTCCGGGCGCCCCGCGCGCCCGGACGATGCGGGTGGGCCGGCATAGGTCTTGGAGCCTGTGGACCGCCGCGGTCCCCAGCCTGTGGAACGCGGGGAAAACAGGGTAGCCGCCTGCGTTGCAACGGATTTTCCGGCCGCGCCCGGCGGCCAACTCTGGGGATATCTTTATCCGCCCATGGAACAAGAAATCCTGTAAAATATTGTAATCAAAAGATATTCTTCCTAGCTCCGGGCCGGCTCCGGGCCGGCCCCGCCGGGGGGCCAAATGGCCCGTTGGCGGCGGCGGCGAGCACGCTCCCGCCGCGTGCGCGAAGGGGCGAATTGGCACGCGATCGTGCCCGCGCCGAATCGATCGAGGGTCGCGCCGAGATGGCTGAAACCGCACAGGCTCTGTTCTCCGAGATGGGCGAAAAGCCCGCCCCCGAGCAGGATCATTCCACCGGGATACTTCCCTCGCAGCAGCTCAAGCGGCTGATCGGCAGGCCCCGCCAGATCCGCTCGATCGAGGCCATAGCCGACGACCAGATCCAACCCGCCAGCCTGGACCTGCGGCTGGGCGCGGTCGCCTACCGGGTCCGGGCCAGCTTCCTGCCGGGCAGGAAATCCACCGTCCAGGAGAAGATCGACGCCTTCGCCATGCACAGGGTCGATCTCACGGACGGCGCGGTGCTGGAGAAGGGATGCGTGTACATCGTGCCGCTCATGGAGAGCCTGGCGCTGAAGAAACGCACCTCGGCGATCGCCAACCCCAAGAGCTCGATCGGCAGGCTCGACATCTTCACCCGCCTCATCACCGATTGCGGGAGCGAGTTCGACCGGGTGCGCGAGCAGTACCACGGGCCCCTCTATGCCGAGATCTCTCCGCGCACCTTCAGCGTGCTGGTGCGCGAAGGATCGAGGCTGAACCAGATACGGATCAAGTACGGCTCGCCGCCCTCCAGCGACGACGCGCTGAGACGCCTGCACGCCCAGGTGGGGCTCATCGACGCGAAGCTCGCGGCCGAGGACATCAAGAACGGGCTGCCGATCTCGGTGGACGCCCGCGGCGACCCGGTCTCGGGTCTCATCGGATACCGGGCCAGGCACCATGCCGGCCTCATCGACGTGGACAAGGTGAGGCACTACGACCCCCTCGACTTCTGGGAGCCGGTCCACGCCAGAAGGGATGGCGGGCTCATCCTCAACCCGGGCGACTTCTACATCCTGGCCTCCAAGGAGGCGATCACGGTGCCGGCCACCCACGCGGCCGAGATGATCGCCTACGACACGCTCATGGGCGAGTTCCGCGTCCACTACGCCGGGTTCTTCGATCCGGGCTTCGGCATGGCGGAGGCGGACGCGGGCGGGACGCGGGCGGTCCTCGAGATCCGCTCCCACGAGGTGCCGTTCGAGCTCGATCACGGGCAGGTCGTGGGCCGGCTGTTCTACGACAGGCTGATCGCGAAGCCGGACCGGCTCTACGGCGCCGAGATCGGATCCTCCTACCAGCGCCAGGGGCTGGCGCTGGCCAAGCAGTTCAAGCAGGACAACCGGCCGCGATAGCGGGCTCTCTCCGGCGGAGGCGGGCGCGCCGGCGCCCCCCCCGTGGCTTGACTTGGGTTGGGGCGAGACCTACTCTCCGCCGCGCTCAAGCCTTATCTGAGTGAGGACGAGCCTCCGAGGAGGCCCGCCGGTCCGCGAGTGTCGCGCACCGGCGCATTGCGTGTTGAACCTGGCAGCGAGGCTTTTGGGGCCCGATGTTCGACAGTCTCACGAACCGCCTGGGCGACATCTTCGAGCGTCTAGGCAAGCGCGGCGCGCTCTCGGAATCGGACGTGGGCGCCGCGCTCCGCGAGGTGCGCGTGGCGCTGTTGGAGGCCGACGTGGCGCTGCCCGTGGTCAAGGATTTGATGGCGAGCGTCAAGGAACGGGCCGCCGGCCGCGAGGTCGTGAGGAGCGTGACGCCCGCTCAGATGGTGGTCAAGATCGTCCACGACGCGCTCATCGCCATGCTCGGGGGAGAGGCCGCGCCGCTCATCCTCGCGGCGGAGCCGCCGGTGGCGATCCTCATGGTCGGGCTCCAGGGCTCGGGCAAGACCACGACCACGGCGAAGCTCGGGGCGCGGCTTCAGGCCCGCGACAAGAAGAAGGTGCTGGTGGCGTCCACGGACGTGCGCCGGCCGGCGGCCCAGGAGCAGCTCGCGGTCTTAAGCCGCCAGGCGGGCATCGCGGCGCTGCCCGTGACGCCCTCCCAGAGCCCGCTCGAGATCACGCGCCGGGCGATGGAGACCGGCCGCCTCGAGGGCTTCGATGTGGTGCTGCTGGACACCGCCGGTCGCCTCCACATCGACGACGAGCTGATGGACGAGGCCGCCCAGCTGAGCGCGGCGGCGGGGCCGGTCGAGACGCTCCTGGTGGCGGACGCCATGACCGGCCAGGACGCGGTCAACATAGCTTCCCGCTTCAACGAGCGCTTGGACCTCACCGGCATCGTGCTGACGAGAGTCGACGGCGACGCGCGGGGCGGCGCCGCGCTCTCCATGCGGGCGGTCACGGGATGCCCGATCAAGTTCATCGGCGTCGGCGAAAGGCTGGACGCGCTGGAGGTCTTCCACCCGGACCGGATCGCGGGCCGGATCCTCGGCATGGGGGACGTGGTGGGCCTGGTCGAGCGCGCCGCCGAGACGGTCGACCGGGCCGAGGCCGAGAAGCTCGCGCGCAAGATGGAGAAGGGCGGCTTCGACCTCGACGACTACGCGAGTCAGCTCGCCCAGCTGGGCAAGATCGGCGGTCTCAGCGGGCTGTTGGGCGCGCTTCCCGGCGTCGGCCCGATCCAGAGGCAGCTGAAGGGCGCCAACATCGACGACTCCGTCATCGTGCGCCAGCGGGCCATCATCTCGTCGATGACGCCGTCCGAGCGGCGCAACGTCAAGATCCTCAACGCCTCGCGCAGGCGGCGCATCGCCGCGGGCTCGGGAACCAGCGTGCAGGAGGTCAACCGCCTGCTCAAACAGCATCGGGAGATGAGCCGGATGATGAAAAGGATGGGGAAGATGGGAGAGAAGGGCCTGATGCGCCAGATGCCGCCGGGGCTCATGCCCCGCCTGTGAGCCGCCGGCCGCGGCCGGCGCACACCATCGCCGAGAGAGAAGGGCAACAGGGAAAGAGAAAGAGGAGAGCGAGACCGAGATGGCTTTGAGAATCCGCATGTCCAGGGGCGGCGCCAAGAAGCGCCCCTTCTATCGCATCGTCGTCGCCGAGGCGAGCGCGCCGCGCGACGGCCGCTTCATCGAGCGCCTCGGCACCTACAACCCCATGGTGCCCAAGGAGCATCCCCAACGCATCGTGCTCAATACCGAGCGCATCCAGCACTGGCTCAACCAAGGCGCCCGGCCGTCCGAGCGGGTCGCCCGGTTCCTGGGCGAGGCCGAGCTGATCCCTAAGCCCGCGATCCCGGAGCAGACCAAGCAGCACCTCCCCAAGGCGAAGACGCTGGAGCGCGTGAAGGAGAAGGAGGAGGCGGTGAAGGCGGCCGCCGCGGCGGCTGAGGCGGCAAAGGCCGCCCCGGCGGAGGCCCCGTCACCCCCGGCCGAGGAGGCCGCGGCCGAGGAGAAGCCAGCCGAGGAGACGCTGGCCGAGGAGAAGCCCGCCGAGGAAGCCGCCGCCGAGGAGAAGCCCGCCGAGGAAGCCGCGGCCGAGGAGACGCCCGCCGAGGAGAAGCCCGCGGAAGAGGCACCGGCCGAGGAGAAGCCCGCCGAGGAAGCCCCGGCCGAGGAGAAGCCGGCCGAGGAAGCCGCCGCCAAGGAAAAGCCCGCCGAGGAATCCGGATCGGGAGGGAAGGCCAAGAAAGGGGCTAAGGCCAAGAGAGGGGCCAAGGACAAGAAAGAGGCCAAGGACAAGAAAGGGGCCAAGGAGAAGAAGGATTAAGGTGCGGCGCGCGGGCCGGCCGCGCCCGCCGCGCCAGGGGAACGGACCATGCCACGGGAACGCATCTGCATCGGCGTGATCGTGGGTGCCCACGGGGTCCAGGGCGCGGTGCGGGTGAGGAGCTTCACCGACGACCCGGGCGACGTGGGGGCCTATGGCCCGGTCTCGGACGAGAGCGGCGAGCGCACCTTCGAGCTCGAGGTGACGGGCCGGGCCAAGGGCGCGGTGATCGCCCGCATCGCCGGGGTCTCGGACCGCGACGCGGCCCAAGCGCTCGCCGGGCTCGAGCTCCATGTGCCGCGGGCGGCCTTGCCGGAGCCGGAGGAGGACGAGTTCTACTACGCGGACCTGGCGGGGCTCGTCGCCGAGCTCGCGGACGGAACGCGCCTGGGCAAGGTTGCCGCCGTCTACAACTTCGGCGCCGGCGACGTCGTCGAGGTGGAGCGCGACGAAGGGGGCTCGCTCATGGTGCCGTTCACGCGCGCGGTGGTGCCGGTCGTGGACTTGGACGCCGGGCGAATGGTGATCGACCCGCCGGCCGGATTGATCGGGGGCGCGGCCGAGGAACCGGCGGCGGAAGAGGCCGGGACCCAAGGCGGCGGAACGAGGAGGAGCGGTGGCGGCTGAGGCCAAGAAACCGGTTTGGACGGCGAGGGTGCTGACCCTCTATCCGGAGATGTTTCCCGGCCCGCTCGCGCATTCGCTGGCGGGCAAGGCGCTCGGAGACGGCGTCTGGGCGCTTGAAACGGTGGACATACGGGCGTTTGCGGGCGATAAACACCGCACCGTCGACGACGCCCCCTTCGGCGGCGGCCCGGGCATGGTGATGCGCGCCGACGTGGTGGATTCCGCGCTCGCCGCCGCGGCCGACCGGGCCGGGCCGGTCGTCTACTTGACGCCGCGGGGACGGCTCCTCACCCAGGAGCGGGTGCGGGCGCTCGCCGCGGAGCGGGGAGTGACCCTGCTGTGCGGCCGCTTCGAAGGGGTGGATCAGCGCGTGCTGGAGGCGCGCGAGATTGAGGAGCTGAGCCTCGGCGACATCGTGCTCTCGGGCGGGGAGCCGGCGGCCATCGCGCTCCTCGACGCCTGCGTGCGGTTGCTCCCCGGCGTCGTCGGCCAGCCGGAGTCTCTGGTGGAGGAGAGTTTCGAGCGGGGATTGCTGGAGTATCCCCACTTCACCCGGCCGAAGATCTGGCAGGGCCGGGCGGTGCCGGAGGTCCTTCTCTCCGGCGACCATGGGAAGATTCGGGCCTGGCGCTTGGCCCAGGCCGAGGAGACAACGAGGCTCAGGCGCCCGGACCTGTGGGCCGGTTACGTCCGTGGCTGCAAGGAATAGGGATTTGGTGCCATGAATGTGATCCAAGAGATCGAGCGCGAGCAGATCGAGAAACTGGCCGCCCAGCGCAAGATCCCCGACTTCGGTCCGGGCGACACGCTCAGGGTCCACGTCAAGGTGGTGGAGGGCTCGCGCGAGCGCATCCAGGTCTTCGAGGGCGTGTGCATCGGGCGCAAGAACTCAGGGCTGAATTCCGCCTTCACGGTGCGCAAGATCTCCTACGGCGAGGGCGTGGAGCGCATCTTTCCGCTGTACTCTCCCCGTATCGCCGAGATCGAGGTCGTGCGCCGCGGCCGCGTGCGCAGGGCCAAGCTCTATTACCTGAGGGGCCTCAGGGGCAAGCGCGCCCGCATCGCCGAGAAGACCACCTTCGCCACCTCCCGCGCCGAGAGGAAGGCGGCCAAGGCCGCAACGAAGGACCAGGCCGCCGAGGACGCGCCCGAGGAGAAGGCCGAGGCCGAATCCTAGCCCCCTTGGTGGGCGCGGCCGACCCGAGGCCGGCGTCGGCGTGCCACCGGAACGGGAAGCTCGAATACCCATGGCGAAGCCCCAAACCCTCTTCGACAAGATCTGGCGGAGCCACCTCGTCGACGTTGAGCCTGACGGGACCAGCTTGCTCTACATCGACCGCCACCTCGTCCACGAGGTGACGAGCCCCCAGGCCTTCGAGGGGCTCAGGACCGCCGGCAGGGGCGTGCGCCGGCCCGAGGCCACGCTCGCGGTGGCCGACCACAACGTGCCGACGACCGGGCGCGGCGACGGCATCGCGGACCCCGAGTCCCGCCTCCAGGTGGAGACGCTGGAGGAGAATTGCGCCGAGTTCGGCATCCAGTACTTCTCCATGGGCGACGTGCGCCAAGGCATCGTCCACATCATCGGCCCCGAACAGGGGCTCACCCAGCCGGGGATGACCATCGTCTGCGGGGATTCGCACACCTCCACCCACGGCGCCTTCGGGGCGTTGGCGTTCGGCGTCGGCACCTCGGAGGTGGAGCACGTGCTCGCCACCCAAACGGTCATCCAAAGGCCCGCGAAGAACATGCGCGTCACCGTGGACGGCGCGCTTCCCTTTGGCGTCACGGCCAAGGACCTGATCCTCGCGTTGATCGGCGAGATCGGCACGGCCGGCGGCACCGGCCACGTCATCGAGTACGCCGGCGAGGCCATCCGCGGGCTCTCCATGCAGGGCCGCATGACCGTCTGCAACATGTCGATCGAGGCGGGCGCCAGGGCCGGCCTCATCGCGCCCGACGAGACCACCTATCGCCATCTCAGGGGCCGGCCCATGGCCCCCAAGGCGGCGGCCTGGGAGCAGGCCGTCCAGCACTGGCGCTCGCTTCCCTCGGACCCCGGCGCCAGGTACGACACCGAGCTGACGCTTCGGGCCGAGGACATCGCCCCGCAGGTCACCTGGGGCACGAGCCCCCAGGACGTGCTGCCCATCACCGGGCGGGTCCCGGACCCCGCGGCCGAGCGCGACGAGCCGCGCCGCCGCGCCATGGAGCGGGCGCTGGACTACATGGGGCTGGACCCGGGGACGCCGCTCGAAGAGATCCCCGTCGAGGTCGTCTTCATCGGGTCGTGTACCAACAGCCGGATCGAGGACCTGCGCGCGGCCGCCGCCGTCGCCAGGGGGCGCAAGGTGGCGGACGGCGTGTGGGCGCTGGTGGTGCCGGGCTCCGGCCTGGTCAAGGAACAGGCGGAAGAGGAGGGGCTGGACAAGATCTTCATCGACGCCGGGTTCGAGTGGCGCGAGCCGGGGTGCTCCATGTGCCTCGCCATGAACGCCGACCAATTGAAGCCCGGCCAGCGCTGCGCCTCCACCTCCAACCGCAACTTCGAGGGGCGCCAGGGCCGCGGCGGGCGCACCCACCTGATGAGCCCGCAGATGGCGGTGGCGGCGGCCGTCACCGGCCACCTCGCGGACGTCCGCGAACTCATGTAAGGGTGGCCGCGGGGACCGGCGGCCTGCCCGCCGAACCGAGGGGACTCAAGATGCCTTATGCGGGATTCTGGATACGGGTCGTGGCGTCTCTGATCGATTCGCTGATCCTTATCGTTCCGACGGTGTTGATCGTGTGGTTTGCCAGCCCGCCGATGGCGGCGGACCTGGAGCAAGCCCAGCCCGGCATCCTGCCGTGGCTAATGGTCGCTGCAGTGGAGTGGATCTACTTCGCCGGGCTCGAGAGTTCCGAGAGCCAGGCCAGCATCGGCAAGCGAATCGTGAACATCGTCGTCACCGACGCCGAGGGACAGCGGATCCCCTTCTCGGTCGCCTCGATGCGCGCCTGGCCGATGTATCTTCCGACCCTCGGCGTGGCGCTCGCCGTTCTCGCGGACACGCCCGCCGCGCAAGTGTTGACCGGCCTGGCGGCGTTCGTTTCCTGCGTCGCCGTCGCCTTCACCCAGCGCAAACAAGGGTTCCACGACATGATGGCGAACTGCCTCGTCGTTTATAAGACGGGCTCTTTGCCGGCCGGTAACGGCTAGCCCTCGCCGGACGACGGATTTCGGCAACTTCATGGAGAAATTCACGACGCTCGCCGGGATCGTGGCGCCGCTGCCCTTTATCAACGTCGACACCGACATGATCATCCCCAAGCAGTTCCTGAAGACCATCGAGCGCACCGGCTTGGGCGCCCATCTCTTCCATGACCTGCGCTACGCCGACGCCGGCGCGGAGAAAGAGGATTTCGTGCTCAACCGCGAGCCCTACCGGACCGCGAAGATACTGGTGACGGGCGAGAACTTCGGCTGCGGCTCGAGCCGCGAGCACGCGCCGTGGGCGCTCTTGGACTTCGGCATCCGGTGCGTGATCGCGCCCTCGTTCGCCGAGATCTTCTACAACAACTGCTTCAAGAACGGCATTCTGCCGATCGCCCTGCCTGAGCCACAGGCGGACCGGATCATGGCGTACGCGAAAGAGAACGCCGGCGCCGCGCTCACCGTCGACCTCGAGCGTCAGGAGATCGCCGCGCCTGAGGGCGCGCCCGCTCCCTTTGAGGCGATCCGCTTCGAGATCGACCCCTTTCGCAAGCACTGCTTGCTCAACGGGCTCGACGACATCGCCCTCACGCTCGAGAAGGCGGAGGCGATCGACGACTTCGAGGAGAAACAGAGGCTCGCCCAGCCCTGGCTGTGGCGCTGAAACGGGCGGCTCGATCGATCCAGGCTCAATCGACCCGACAAGGAACCATGATGACGACGACGAGGCGCCTTCTCATTCTCGCCGGCGATGGCATCGGCCCGGAGGCGATGCGCCAGGTCCTGCGCGTCGTCGACTGGTTCGACCGCCACGGCGCCATCCGCTTCGAGGTGACGGAAGGCCTGGTGGGGGGCGCCAGCATCGACGCCGAGGGTGTCCCCTTGACCGACGAGACCATGGCCGAGGCGCTGGAGTCGGATGCGGTGTTGCTCGGCGCCGTCGGCGGGCCGAAGTGGGACGAGCTGGCCTTCGAGATTCGGCCCGAACGGGGGCTCCTGCGCCTGCGCAAGGAGATGGACCTGTTCGCCAACCTCAGGCCCGCCTTCGTCTTCGACGCCTTGGCCGAGGCCTCGACCCTCAAGACGGAGCTGGTCGAGGGCCTCGACATGATGTTCGTGCGCGAGCTCACGGGCGGCGTCTATTTCGGCGAGCCAAGGGGCATCGAAACGCTCCCCGACGGCTCCCGGCGCGGCGTCAACACCCAGGTCTACACGACCGAGGAGGTCCGCCGGGTGGCGCGGGTGGCGTTCGATCTCGCGCGCAAGCGCTCCGGCCGCGTCACCTCGGTGGACAAGGCCAACGTGATGGAGAGCGGGCGGCTGTGGCGCGAGGAGGTGACCTTCGTCCACGAGCACGAGTACCCGGACGTGGAGCTCGCCCACATGTATGCCGACAACTGCGCCATGCAGCTCGTGCGCGAGCCCAAGCAGTTCGACGTGATCGTCACCGACAACCTGTTCGGCGACGTGCTGTCCGACTGCGCCGCCATGCTCACCGGCTCGCTCGGCATGCTGCCCTCGGCCTCGCTGGGCGCGGCCGACGCCGAGGGCCGGCGCCGCGCGCTCTACGAGCCGGTCCACGGCAGCGCGCCCGACATCGCCGGGCGCGACATCGCCAACCCGCTCGCCACGCTCATGAGCTTCGCCATGATGCTGCGCTATTCCTTCGACGACGCGGACGGCGCCGGGCTCATCGAGCGGGCGATAAGACAAGTGCTCGCAGGCGGCGTGCGCACCGCCGACATCATGGCTAGCGGAAAGGCGCGGGTCTCCACCACGGTGATGGGGGACCTGATCCTGCGCGAGCTCGACAAGCTCGCCGGGTGACCGGGCCGGGCGGAGGCTCGGCCGGGAGAAGAACGAACGCCGGTCAGGTCGACCGGCGTTCGCTTGGTCCAAGGGTTAGGAGTATCGGCCGGCCGTAGTCGCTCGCACGGCGGCCCTCATGGTAGGCACCGCTGCGTGCTTCGGCCCCGCTCCTGCCCGCGGCACAAAATTCCTCCGGCGCAGTCAGTTCAACTTGACCGGATTATGCTCTAGCGCACGACGGCCAAGCTGGCATGGGCTCCCGGCTCGGGGCCGACGCTGGAAACGGCTCTTCCTGACTTGCAGAATAATCCGTTGGTTGGGGTCACCCCGTCCCAAGTCAGCCCGTCAGCCGCGACGTCGGTCACCGTCGTGATATAGCAGCCTGAAGGAGCGTTCTTCAGCGAGAACGTCACGGTCCCATCCGTGCCTGTGGTCCCGGTGCCGGTCCAGGATGTGCCCAAATTGTGGACGAGGCTAATTGCGACGGAAGCGTTGCTGACCGGCGACCCACTGTTGTCAACGAGGGCGACGGTGATGAGCAGGTGCTTATCCTTATTCCTCCCGCCCTCGGTTGCGTAGGTCACGGAGTCCACCTTGACCGTGGTCGGTCCTGTATTGCTGACCGTGACGGTGATGGTGGCCAACAGGCTGAGGTTGCCGGCGCCGGCGCCGTCCGTAGCTTGGGCGTGCAGGCTGTGATCGCCGTCGCCCACGCCGGTGGTATCCCAACTGGCTTCGTAGTAGCCGCTGGTGGAGTTGTAGGTGGCGGCCAGCCACGTGCCACCGTCCACCCGCCATTCAACGGTCAGTGTGCCAACCGAATCTCGATCATCCTGTGCCTCGATGCGAATCGCGACCGTGCCGTTGACCGTGTCCCCGGCGCCAGGCCCGACCCAGGAGGCCACGGGCGCATCGTCGGTGTTCTCGGTTGTCACGGTGGCGCTAGCGGTGGCCATATTGGACGCGCTGTCTGTGACCCGGGCGTCGATGC
>JAZGAE010000130.1:0-2270 GCA_036475545.1 Alphaproteobacteria bacterium | reverse complement strand
GAAAAACGGGGCGGCGGCGCCCCGCCTTTCCAACCGCGTCCGAAAGAAGCGGCGATGACCTCGCCTAGTAGAGGTTCTGCGCCGCGACCATGAAGTACAGCATCGGGATCGACAACATCGTGTTGGTCCGCGAGAACAGCATGGCGGTCCGCGCCGCCGCCTTCTTCTGTTCCGGCGCGGCCTCGACGATCCCGAGGGCCATCTTCTGATTGGGCCAGATCACGAACCATACGTTGAACCACATGATGAGGCCCAACCACATGCCGAGTCCGATCGCCGTTGCCTTGACGCCGACGTATCCGTAGGACCCCAACGACAACGCCTCGCCCAGGTAGCCGCTCATCTGCGCCAGGATGAGGCCGAAGACGATCGTCGCCATGGCGGACCAGCGGAACCAGAACAGCGCGGCGGGCGCGATCACCTTCGATATCGCCGGTTTCTGATCGTCGGGGATCTTGGGCATGCTCGGGATCTGCACGAAGTTGAAGTACCAGAGGAGCCCGATCCACATGATGGCGCTCAAGACGTGCAGCCAGCGGATCAGGAATTGCCAATAGGCTACGTCGTATTCCATCGTTCCCCGTCTCCCTGTCTTTGCCGGTCTAGAGCGGTTCTAGATAGATAGAAACCATTTGACCGGGATGATTTTGCGTGCCGGCTAGGCGCCCGTCGCATTGCGATGCGGGGACATCGGAAAAGACGGGCAACGACGCCAGCGCGCGAAAGAACCCGGCCTGCGGTGGGGCAAATCGGCCCCTCGTCGGCGTTGCGGCGCTTGTCCGATGCGGCGGCATCGCGCGGCGCGCCGCGCCTGGCCGAATGAGCCGATTTGCTCCCATCAAATTGATTCCTATCTATCTAGACCCGCTCTAGTAGACGGCGTTCACGATGAGGGCCAGGATCACGGTGATCGCGAGGCCCAGGATGATGGTCATATGCAACGATTCCAGCGGATTTTTCATGCCCATCCCCTTGCTTGCTCACCTTCGCTCGGATACTAACACATAGTATTGTGGTCACAACCACCAAGCAGACTAACCCTAGTAATTTTAAGGTCTTTAACCGCCTGGTCCGGCGTTTCCCGCGCGGGCTCCGCCCAGCGGCGCCGGCGCCCCGGATTCATTCGTCTTCGCCATGGCCCCGACGAGATCGCTCTCCTATAACGCCGAACAGGTCCGCCGCCTCGACCACGACCGGTTCCTGTGCTCACTCTTCGCGCCCGATTCGCGCCGCGAGGCCCTGTTCGCACTTTACGCCTTCAACCTGGAGGTCGCCAGGATCCGCGAGGTCGTGAGCGAACCGATACTGGGCGCGATCCGGTTGCAATGGTGGCGCGAGACGATCGAGCGCATCTACGCCGGGACGCGAGAGGCCCAAGGGATTTCCGCCGGCCATGCCGTCGTCGCGGGTGTTCGTGAGGCGGTGCGAAGATACGATCTGACCCGCGCCCATTTCGAGAGGCTGCTGGAGGCGCGCGCCTTCGACCTCGAGGACGAACGACTCGCGGACCTCGACGCGCTGGTCGCCTACGCCGAGGGCACCTCGGCGACGCTCACGACGCTCGCGCTCGAGGTCGTTTGCGCCGGCGAGGAGGAGGACAGGAGGGGGCGGCCGTCGGATACGGCGACCGCCGCCGGCCGCCACACGGGCATCGCCTGGGCGCTCACCGGGCTGTTGCGGGCGGTCGGATTCCACGCCCGCGCCGGGCGCCTCTACTTGCCCGAGAGCCTTCTGGAAAAAGCGGGCGTGCGCCCAAGCGACGTGTTCGCGCTGCGCCCCTCTTCCGCCCTGGCGAGCGTGGCCGAGACGGTGGCGGATTGCGCCCGCAGCCACCTGGGTGCCGCCCGCGAGTTGCGCGGGCGCGTGCCGCGCGCCGCCCATCCCGCCCTTCTTCCGGCGGTGCTGGCGGGTGCCTACCTCGGACGCCTCGGGCGGGCGCGCTACGACGTCTTCGATCCGGGGCTCGCCATCCCCAAGCTCGGCCGCCAGCTGCGGCTCCTGGCCGCCGTCGCGGCGCGGCGGTATTGACGCCCTCGGTCGCGCCCGGAAAGGGTGCCCCGGACCGTTTCGCTCCTGCTCTCGTGCGCCTGGCGGCTTTAATGTATCCTCTGCCAGCCACAGGCGGGGCCCAACCCTAAGCGGCCCCGAGGGAGAGGATAAGCGCGCCGCCCTTGGGCTATTCGAGATCGTGGCACTGGCTGTATCGGTCCTGTTCGCAGGGCTCACCGCCGTCGGCGTAGGGGCGATCATCGTCGCTCCGGCACCGTCGC
>JAZGAE010000129.1:0-8623 GCA_036475545.1 Alphaproteobacteria bacterium | reverse complement strand
CCGCCCCACCCGTCTCCGCCAGAATCTTCGTGATCGCCGCCGTCAGCGTCGTCTTGCCGTGGTCCACATGACCAATCGTCCCAACGTTGCAGTGCGGCTTTACCCGCTCATACTTCGCTTTCGCCATTTCGCCGATCCATCGCGTTGTGAATTCGAACGTCCGTCACCAATAATCGTTTCAATAATTATTTAAAGCCCCGCCCCTCTCGCGGATCGCTCGCCAATCTGGAGCGGGTGATGGGAATCGAACCCACGTCTCCAGCTTGGAAGGCTGGAGCTCTACCATTGAGCTACACCCGCACCAAGGTTTGTCCCGTCGCTTGCTCAGCCGCCGTTCCGGCTCCGAAAAAGTCTGGTGGAGGGGGTAGGATTCGAACCTACGTAGACGTACGTCGGCAGATTTACAGTCTGCTGCCTTTGACCGCTCGGCCACCCCTCCGCGCACTTTTCAGGCACGCCAGCGTAGCGGGCAGCGAACTAAAAAGATTTGCCGTCCAATTGTCAACTTCGAACTAGAAACAAAACGCGAAAATAGCTGTTCTCCGGGCTACCTTATCTCGGAGGAACGCGGACCAACCATTCTTGCGCATTTGGCGTGGACATACTACGACCGATCCTCATGAAGCGCAAGCCTACACCCCAGTCCCCATCGCCTCGCCGCAGCCCCGGGGAAAGCCTGGAATTGCGCCGCTTCTCGAGTAAAAAGAGGAGCCGTCCGCAGGCCCGCGCCGCCCGCGGACCTGTTTGGCTTTTCGGCATCCATGCCGTGCTGGCCGCCATTGTCAATCCCAGACGGCGGTGCCGTCGCCTGCTGGTGACGGCGGAGGCGAGGCAACCACTCGAGGCGCGACTTAGCGAGCTTTCCGGCGCCTGTCCGGAAATCCCGAGGCCCGCGGTCACAACCCGCGAGGCCATCGCGGCGCTGTTGCCGCCGGGCACGGTTCATCAGGGCGTCGCCCTCGAGGCCGATCCATTGCCGGAGCCGACCGTGGCCGAGGTGCTACGCGCCGCGGCCGGGCGGAAGCACGCCCGGGTGGTGGTGCTCGACCGGGTCACGGACCCGCACAACGTGGGGGCGATTTTGCGGTCGGCGGCCGCTTTCGGCGCTCTGGCCGTGATCGTGACCGAGCGCCACGCCCCGGGCGAGACCGGGACGCTGGCCAAATCCGCGTCGGGCGCGCTCGATCTCATTCCCCTGGTGCGGGCTAAGAACTTGGTTCGGACCCTTAAGGAATTCAAGGAGGCCGGCTTTTGGTGCGCCGGCCTGGACGCGCGGGCCGAGCGGCCGCTCGCCATGGCGGGGCTCTCCGGCAGGGTCGTTCTCGTCCTAGGCGCCGAGGACAAGGGCCTGCGGAGACTCACGCGCGAGACCTGCGACCTGCTCGTCAGCCTGCCGATGGGCGAGGCGGTCGAAAGCCTCAACGTCTCCGTCGCCGCCGCCATCGCGCTCTATGAGCTGGCCCGCTCGCAAGAGGAACCCGCCGGGCCGTAGGGCCTCTGTCTCCGGCCCGTGCCGGGCCACATCAAGGAGCCCCATGACCGCGAAGCCAGCCAAAGCCGAAACGGAGGAGCCGGTTCTGCTGCGCCGCGACGAAGGCGGCGTGGCCACCCTCACCCTCAACCGGCCCCAGGCCCGCAACGCGCTCAACCGGGGGCTGATGGACGCGCTGGGGCACGAGTTGGAGGCCATCGCCGCGGACGGCGCTGTCAAAGTGGTGGTGGTGACCGCCCAGGGCCCGGTCTTCTGCGCCGGGCACGATCTCAAGGAGTTGCGCGCCGAGGCCAGCCGCGAGGCCTACGAGGCCCTGTTCACCCAGTGCAGCCGGCTCATGCTCGCCATCACCCGGCTCAAGAAACCGGTGATCGCGAGCGTCCAGGGCATGGCCACCGCCGCCGGCTGCCAGTTGGTGGCGGCCTGCGACCTGGCGGTGGTCTCGACCGCGGCGCGGTTCGCGACGCCGGGGGTCAACATCGGGCTCTTCTGCTCGACGCCCATGGTGGCGCTGTCGCGGGCGGTCGGGCGCAAGCAGGCCATGGAGATGCTCCTGACCGGCGAGGCAGTCACCGCCGAGGAGGCGAAATCGATCGGCCTTGTCAACCGCGTCGTGCCGCCCGAGACGCTGGAGACCGCCACCGCCGAGCTGGCGAGCGAGATCGCCGCCAAGTCGCCGTTCACGCTCGCCATCGGCAAGGAGGCCTTCTACCGCCAGATCGAGATGGGACTGGAGGAGGCCTACGCGTACACGAGCGAGGTGATGACGCGCAACATGCTGAGCCGGGACGCGGAAGAAGGCGTCGACGCGTTCCTGGAGAAACGCCCCCCCGCCTGGCGCGGCTGCTGAGTCGCGCGGCGCTTGCCGGGGAGCGGGCTGCGGCGTTATGGTCGCGCCACGCTTCGGGCCGGATTAGCTCAGTTGGTAGAGCGGCTGATTTGTAATCAGCAGGTCGGCGGTTCGATCCCGTCATCCGGCACCAGAATAAGCCCCTGAAATCGTCGCGGTTTCAGGGGCTAGTTTTGGCCGTGGCCGGGGAGAACAAATACGAACGTCCAACTTGGACAACGGCGACTGTCCAACTCTTGGGCTTGGTTGGTTCACCTGGTATGTGTCGAAACGGGTCTGAGGCCGGAGAGCCTTCTCCCAGGCATCCGCCGGCCGACGCGTTCTCGCCAATCCGGGCAGATTAAGTCTAGCCAACCGTATACATCCATACTTCGTTTTAGTCTAAGAACCTAGACTAAAATGGTAGTTCGAGCTCCATAAACGCCTAGAATACTACTGTATTCTGCTTCCTCGATGATCGCAGGGTCTGTAAGGTTATTCGAGAGGCTGCGCGGCCCGGACCGACCGCGCAGTTGCGATTCCCTGCTGTTTCTCTGGGAACCAGACGCATCATGAAGACGCCCCCCCTAGCCCATATCAGGCTGGCCGGCGCGAGCGCGGCCCTGGCCGCCGCGCTCCTGGTTTTCGACCTTTCCGTGCCACTGGGTCTCGCGGGCGGCGTCCCGTACGTCCTGCTTGTCGCTCTCGCTCTGTGGTCTCCGTGGCACCGCTACATCTACCTCATGGCGGCGGTCGGCACGGCGCTGACCGTCGTCGGGTATTTCGCCTCTCCCGAGGGGGGACCCCCTTGGATCGTTCTCACCAATCGCGGGCTGGCCCTGCTCGTGATCTGGGTCACGGCATTGCTGGGCGCGTACATACAGGCGAGCCGGGTGAGGCTCCGCGCCATCGTCGACACGGCCGCCGAGGCCATCATCACCATCGATTCCCGGGGTATCATCCAGTCCTTCAATAAGGCCGCGGAAACCATATTCGGCCATTCGGCGGAAGAGGCGGTCGGCAGGAACGTGTCGATGCTGATGCCTTCGCCGGAGTGTGAATCGCACGACCGCTACATCTCCGACTACCTGAAAGGCGGCGCAGCGAAGTGCATCGGCCGCAGGCGCGAGGTCACGGGGCGGCGCAAGGACGGCTCCGCCTTTCCCATGGAACTCCTGGTCAGCGAGGTGCGGCTCGGAGGGCGGCGGACGTTCACCGGGATCATGCGCGACTGCACCGAGCCCAAGCGGGCCGAGGAGGCCTTGCGGGGAAGCGAGCAGCGATTTCGCGCGCTCTACGACGACAACCCGTCGATGTACTTCACCCTGGACGGCGAGGGGACGATCCTCTCCGTCAACCGCTTCGGGGCGGACCAGCTGGGATTCGCCGTCGAAGAGCTGGTCGGCGACACGGTTCTCAAGATCTTCGACGACGACCACAAACCGGCTGCCGGGGGCCACCTGAGGACGTGCCTTTCGGCACCCGGAAAGGTGCACCGCTGGGAGATCCTGAAGGTGCGCAAGGACGGCACCGAGATGTGGGTCGAGGAGACGGCCCGGGCCGTCGAACAACCGGGAGGCGAACCGATCGTCTTCGTCGTCTGTGAAGACATCACCGAGCGCAAGCGGGCGGAGGACGCATTACAGGAAAGCGAGGAGCGGTTTCGTGCGACCTTCGAGCAGGCGGCGGTCGGCATCGACCAGTGCGCGCCCGACGGACGATACCTCAGGGTCAACCAAAGACTTTGCGAGATCACCGGCTACGGCCGAGATGAAATGCTGGGGCGGCGGTGCCAGAACATCACGCACCCCGACGACCTCAAGGCCGACCTCGAGCAAAAGGCGCGTGTCTTGGCCGGTGAAATTCGCACCGGCGTCATGGAGAAGCGCTATGTCCGAAAGGACGGGTCTGTCGTGTGGGTCAACCGGACCATCACTGTCGTGCGCGACCCGGGCGGGCACCCGCACTACCTTCTCTCTGTGATCGAAGACATCACCGAGCGTAAGCAGGCCGAAGTGGCGCTGCGGGAAAGCGAGCAGCGCATCCGCGCGATCATGGACAACGTCGCCGATGCGGTCGTCACCATCGACGAGGAGGGACGGATCGAATCGTTCAACCCGGCGGCGGAAAGCCTCTTCGGTTACAAGGCGGTCGAGGTGATCGGCCGGAACGTCGGCATCGTGGCGCCGGAGCCGGAGCACAGCCGTCACGACGGCTACATCCGCCGTTACCTGGACACCGGTAAGGCAAGAATCCTCGGCACCGGACCCCGCGAACTCGTCGCCTGCCGCAAGGACGGCTCCACCTTCCCCATGGAGTTGGCGGTGAGCGAGATGTTCCTCGGCGACAGGCGCACGTTTATCGGCACCATGCACGACCTCACCGATCGCAAAGCGATGGACGAGCAGCTCCGCGAGGCGCAGAAGATGGAGGCCGTCGGCCAGCTCACGGGCGGCATCGCCCACGACTTCAACAACCTGCTCTCCGTCATTCTGGGGAATACCGAGCTCTTGGCCGAGCACGTCGAAGAAGACGAGCGCGGACGAAAGTTCGCCGGAACGGTGCGAACGGCCGCGCTCCGCGCCGCCGAGCTCACCCAAAAGCTGCTCGCCTTCTCGCGCCGGCAGCCGTTGCATCCGGAAGTGATCGATCTGGGCAAGCTGGTCTCCGGCATGACGGGCATGCTGCGTCGCACATTGGGCGAGATGATCGAGGTGGAGACCCTGATCCCGGAGGGCCTTTGGCGGACGCGGGCGGATCCCGGCCAGGTGGAGAACGCCCTTCTGAACCTGGCGATCAACGCCCGGGACGCGATGCCCAAGGGCGGCAGCCTCATCATCGAGACCGCCAATATCAGGCTCAGCAAGAAGGCCGCCGCCAAGCACACGGACGCCGCGCCCGGCGATTACGTGATGCTGGTGGTGGCGGACACAGGAAGCGGCATGCCAGCGGAAGTGCTCGAGCGGGTCTTCGAGCCGTTCTTCACCACCAAGGAGGTGGGCAAGGGCACGGGGCTCGGGCTCAGCATGGTCTACGGCTTCGCGATCCAGTCCGGAGGCTTCGCGGACATAGCCAGCACACCTGGCAAGGGCACCCGGGTGGAGCTGTATCTTCCCAAGGCGGAGGTGGGCGAAGAGGCGGCGGCAGAAGGCGCCGTAACCGGCGAGCAGCGCGCCGGGGAAGGAGAGACCATCCTGGTTGTGGAGGACGATAAGAACGTGCGCGACGTCGCCGTGACGCTCCTTACCTCCCTGGGCTACCAGATCGTGGAGGCCGAGAACGGGCCGGCTGCCCTCTCCCTGCTGGAGAGCGGCGAGCCCATCGACCTGCTGTTCACGGATCTGGTCATGCCGGCCGGCATGAACGGACGGGAGCTGGCCCATGAGGCGCGCCGCCGCAACCCCGGGCTCAAGGTGCTGTTCACCACGGGGTACACTGGCGAGACCCTTTACGACGGCGGGGAGATCAAAGAGGGGGCCGGGCTGATTCCGAAGCCATACGCGAAGAAGCAGCTGGCCCGTGCCATTCGGGAGGCTCTGGGCGGGCCCCTGGACGGGGCGTGACGGCGCGCCCCACTTAGGGTCCGGGCTAGGCCCCGGCCGCAGCCGTATTGGCGCCAACTACGACCTCCGACTTCGAAATTCGCTGCGCCCCCAAGCTCCTGCTCGACCGTCACGGCGATGATGGGGTGCCGCGCACGCTCTTGGCGGCCGAAGATTTGGCTTAGGGGCGGGCCGCCGCGTGCGTTCGCCCATCGACCAGGCGAACCAGCTTGTCGTCGCCGGGCGACTCCACGTCCGGGAATTCCTCGACGAACTGCCGATGAAGCTGAAGCATGGATATAAGAAGCATGAACGTTATGTTGTCTCGTACGCTCCACGGAGGGGCCGTCCGTTTCCACAGTTTGTTCATGAAGCGCGTCGCAAAGGCTTCGTCGAGAAATCCGACCCGGCGAAAGACCTGCGGCGTAAGAGTATCCCTCACCCAGTCGGGAGCATCCGGCCCCAAGAAGCAGTCGGCATTGGGCGCGCGATAAGACCGCTTGAGGCGATCCGTCACGGCCGGTGGCAGGCGGTCTCGAAATGCCTCGCGCAGGACGTGCTTCTCCGTGACGCCCCCTTTCAGACGGTAATCCTCGGAAATTCCGAAGCCCACCGCGACCAAATCCGTGTCGAGGAAGGGATAGCGTCCCTCCACACCATGCGCCGCGGTCATTCGATCGCCCTGTGACGAAAGAAGATAGCCGGCCAAAAGTGTTTGGAACTCCACCACCTGTGCCTTCGAAAGGGTCGAACGTTCCGGGAAATCCGGATCGACGGCTAGGATCGCATCCCACAACCGTCTGGAATCGTCGCGAACCTCGGCGTCACCAGCGTCACCTTGGAAGAGGCGCGCCGTGAAGGGGCCGACCGAGAACCTAACTTCGTGTGCGAAGAGCCCCGTGGTCGGCCGCCTGTAAAGGCTCAGGAGCAACTGCGCCTTGTCCGCCGGAAGCGCTCCGACGCCGGGGTATATCCGGCGCAGCGCCGCCAAACGCGCGTCGTCGTCCAGGAACGTGTCGTAACGCTCGCGGAACAGGGTCTCCTTGAAAAGGTCGTAGCCCAGGAAGATCTCGTCGGCGCCCTCGCCGGTGAGCACCACCTTTATCCCCGCCTCGCGGACCCCTCGCGCCAGCAGGTAAAGGGGCACGGGCGCTGCGCGGAAAAGGGCGGTTTCGGCGTGCCAGATGGTCTCGGGGAAGTACTCGGCGATGGCGTTGCGGGTGATCCGAAGCACATGGTGCCGGGTCCCCAGATGCCTGGCCGCAGCTTCCTGGAACGCGGACTCGTCATAGTCTTCGTCCCGGAAGGCGACCGAGAAGCTCCGTAACGGATAGGGGCTCTCCTCTTGGGCGAGTGCTGCGACGATGGCCGAGTCCA
Source organism: Alphaproteobacteria bacterium (assembly GCA_036475545.1). Lineage (GTDB taxonomy): Bacteria > Pseudomonadota > Alphaproteobacteria > DATDPM01 > DATDPM01 > JAZGAE01. The sequence continues at coordinate 1,383 of JAZGAE010000129.1, read as the reverse complement.
GGCCGCCGCTCAAGTACACCCCGACAGGCACGTCGCTGCGCAGCCGCTTCTGCACGCTGGCGCGAAGCTTCTCGGCCAAGAGGGCCTTGGCTTCGTCGAAGCTCTGACCGTGCTTCGTCGACCCAGGGGGAAGCGCGTAATAACGGCGAACGGAGAGCCGGCCGTTCTCGACCGTCCCGACGTGGCCGGGCGGCAGGGATCTTATCCCTTCGAAGCAGGTCTCTCCCGGAAGGCTGACCCAGAACTGGCCAACACGCCGCAAGGCGCCCGGATCGAGGGCCCTCGTCACGAAAGGCAGCGTAAAGAGGCACTTGATCTCCGAGCCGAACGCGTAGCCACCTTCGACCTCGGTATAGAAAAGCGGACGTTCGCCCCAGCGGTCGCGGGCAAACAGGAGCCGTCTTTCCTGGGTGTCGTAAAGGAGAAACGCGAACTGCCCTTCAAGACGGTCCAGGGCATCCCTGCCCCACGTGATCAGAGCCTTCAGCAGGACTTCGGTGTCGGACCGGGTCTCGAAGGTCACGCCGCGGGACAGAAGGTCCGCCTTCAGCTCGATGTAGTTGAAGATCTCGCCATTGAATGCCAGCCAGTACCGTCCCGTGCCATCGGACATGGGCTGCGTGCCGTCCTCGAGGTCGATGATCGATAGGCGCGCCGTGCCCAATCCTGCCCGCTCGTCGAAGAACAGCCCCTTCTCGTCCGGGCCGCGGTGTGCGATGGCGGCCAACATCCGCTTGATCCACCCGGCATAGTGCCCGGGCGGGTGGGACAAATCGCAGAATCCCACGATGCCGCACATATCTCCTCGAGCCTCCACAGGGGCGGTGCGCCGGTATATTGGCAGGTGCGACGGGCACGAAAAACCCCGCGCGTGGCAGGCCGCCGGTAAACCACCCGCCCTGGTCGGGCCATCGCCCCGGCCCTAACGCGGCCCGAAGAGGGGCGGCGGCCCCGGCGGTGCGGGCAAGCGCTAGCTCCAGGGGCCCTGACGCCGGCTCCCGCGGCTTCGGCCCGACTTGGCCCAAGGACCGGCGCGCCGCGTCCGGGGCCCCGCGGTCGGATCGGAACGGCGCGGGCCTGCAAACAACGGAAACGCCTTGTTGCGGAACGGAATGATGAGGACGACTCCGGCGACGAAGCCGCCGACATGGGCCCAGTACGCGACCCCGCCCGGCGCGCCGCCGGCCATGGCGGAGAAAAGAAACTGAATCACGAACCACAACCCCAGCACGATGACCGCCGGCACCCGGACCACTTGCATGAAGAACCCGAGCGGTATCAGCACGAGCACGCGCGCGCGGGGAAACAGCAGAAGGTAGCCGCCGAGGATGCCGCCGATCGCTCCGCTGGCGCCGATCATCGGGACCGTCGAGCCCGGATCCT
>JAZGAE010000128.1:0-20484 GCA_036475545.1 Alphaproteobacteria bacterium | reverse complement strand
AAACCTCCGGTGAAAAGGGAAAGTGATCCGATGGCGGACCTTCGGCGGTTGGCGGAGAAGGTTGGCGTCGCCTTCGATCTGGCGGAGGAATACCACGGCCTGTTCGTCGAGCACGGGATTCCCGTGGGGACAGGAGAGGCGGCCGGCGAGCGGCGGGCGCAGCGGTTGATCATGGTCAGTACCCACGGGTACTGGGGGGATCCGCCGCCGGCGGGGCTGCCGGATACCGGGGGGCAGGTGTACTACGTGCTCGAGGTGTCGAAGGCCTGGGCGCGGCAAGGACGCCAGGTCATCATCCTCGCCCGTTGGTTCGAGGACTACCCGCGCGTCGAGAGGTTTGCGGATGGGGTGTGGCTGGTCCGCATCCGGGCCGGGGGCGGCGAGTTTGTCCGCAAGGAGGATATCTACGACCTGACCCCCCAGCTTGCCGAGGCGGGCACGGCCGTGGGTGCCCTGTTCGGTGCCGAAGGGGTGGTCGGACACTACGCCGACGGGATGGCGGTTGCCGTCGAGATGGGAAACCGGCTGGAGGTGCCGGTGGTGTGCGTGCCGCACTCCATAGGCGTGTCGAAGATGCTGAGGCTGGGCTGGGATCCCTTGGACCAGGCCCAACTGCGCGATCCCGAGTACCATTTCTGGATCCGTGAGTCGTTCGAGTTGGCGGCGCTGAAGGGTGCCAACTTCGAGATCGCCAATACCCCGGGAGAACCCGAGATCCTGGCGGAACATTACGGCCTGCGATTGCCCCACGAGGTGATGCCCGCAGGGGCCGCGCGACCGTTCTTCGAGGCGGGAGAGCAGCCGCCCGACCCGGCGGCTGCCGGCCGGTTCGGCCTGATCGAAAAGCGATACGTGCTGTTCTGGGGTCGATTGTCGAAGGCCAAGTTCGTCGAAGGTGTGGTCCAGGTGCTTGGAGAGGCGCGCCGGCTGCGCCCGGACCTTGCCGGGGACCTCAAGGCACTGATCATCGGGGGTTCGCCGGACGATCCTTCGGAAGGGGAACGCGAGGTCGAGGAGAACATCCGGGCGGAGATGCAGCGCTATGGGCTCGATCGCTCCGACGTGATCCGGTTGGAGAGCCAGAGCCACGCCCGGCTGGCACCGCTGGCTCGCGCCGGTCTGGCGTACGTCGGGACCCAGCGCCTCGAGCCGTTCGGGATGGGCGCCGCCGAAGCCATGGGCGCCGGCCTGCCGGTGCTGATTTCCTCTGCCGCGGGGATCACCCGCTGGCTGGAAGACGGCAAGCACGCGCTGTTCTTGCACCCGGATGATCCACGGGGCGCTGCCGCCAAGCTCGTGGAGCTGATCGAGGACCCCGCGGCCTGGGAGCTCCTGTCGCGGAATGGACGGCAGAAGTCCTTGTCCGACTTCAGCTGGGAAGGCATCGCCCACAAACAGGGCGCGGTGATGGATCGGCTGTGCGCGGGAAAGGGCCCGAGTGAGGCGGGGGCGGAGCCGAGCGTGGCCCCGGAGCACTTCACACGGCGCTCCGCGCTGGCCTTCCATCGCAACACACCGGCGTGGCGCGGGGATATCCCTCACATCAAGCCGCACCACGTGTCCGCCTCATTCGAACTGGTGCCCCGGCTGGTTGCCCGCATCCGCGATGCCGCCCGCCGCGGCGAGCGGCTGGTGGTCGCCGTCGGCGGCGAGTCGGGCAGCGGCAAGTCGGAGATCGCCCACCTGCTAACCTTGATGCTGCGCAAGGAGGGGAGCCTGGGTATCGTGATCCCTGGGGATGCGTTCTTCGTCCTTCCGCCGGCAAAGAATCACGCGAACCGGGTTGCGGCGGACCAGCGGGGACACTTGGAGGAGGCGGTGGGGTCCCACGAGGTCGACCTGGAGCGACTGGACCGCATCCTGGGCGAGGCCCGCCGGCGCTCCTCCAGCCTCGTCCAGATACCGTCCGATTGCCGAAGCATTCCCGGACGCCGCTACCGCGACGTGCCCGTGGATCTCGACGGCGTCGACGCCCTTTTCATCGACCTGACCTACGGCCTCCTGCTGGACAACGTCACCTGCAAGGTGTTCCTGGAGCGGACCGTACTCGATCAGATCGACGCGGTCCGGGAGCGCAATCTCGCCCGCGATCCGGAACAGGACTTCGGCTTCATACAGCGGGTACTGGAGCTCGAGCACGAGATCATCGGCCCACTCGTCGAGCAGGCCGACATCGTCGTCGACGAGCAGTACCGGGTGCGGAACGCCTGAAGCCCGGCCGCGGAAGCGCGGAACCTCTTGCCCCTCGGCCAAGCCCTGGGGCCCGAAGCCCCTCGGCCTCGAACCTCTCGCCTGGCAGGGGGCCTGTGTCCCCGGCGCCGACGTCCGGCCCGCCGGCATCCGCGGTGGCGATGGAGCCTTCCGGCGCCAGATCAGTGTTGGACGTCTCCGGCGCCCGTGATCGGGGGGCCAAGGGGGGCAACGCCGGGCGCGGGGAAACGACGCCGTACGGCTCTCGCGGTTCCGTTTGGCTCGGTCCAAGACCGCCCGAAAGGAGGCAGCGAGGCGGCTCGCGCGCCGTTTTCGTGAACGGTCAAGGCGCGAGCGCCGCGCTTGACGCGCCCCGATGCGGGGACTACTTAGAGGCCTCTTTCTGGTGGCTGTAGCTCAGCTGGTCAGAGCGCCGGGTTGTGGTCCCGGAGGTCGTGGGTTCGAGGCCCATCAGCCACCCCATACCCCATTCGAAGCGGACCGGACCGCCCATCATGGAATGGGCTCCTCCGGGATGGGACGCCTTCGCGCGCCCCTGCAATTCAGACCCCCAGGGTGCGCCGGGCCGACCGCAAATCCCGCTCTGGATAACAGAAATTTTCTAAATAATACCAAACGCTTATCGTGCATTCATAAAGTCGTCTCTCGCCGCGCGCGGGCGGTCGTCTCGGGGCCTTCGCCGGCGGCGCCGGACGTCAGGTTTCGCGCGGTTCATGGACCACGACGGGCGCGCCCACGGCGAGACCCAGCTCGCGGTCGGCGCGGCCCCGGGTCACGGCGATCTCGGCGAGCCCGTTGGCGTTTTCGTACCAGAAGGCCGCCCCCGCCGGCTGGTCGGAAAAGGTGCGGGCGCGGCCCAATCGCCGCCCTGCGGCCTCGAGTTCGGTCCCTTCGGCGAGCGTCCCGGCCCTCAGCCCGGTCATCGCGTTGCCGAAGTGGTCGACGTAAACGATCCGGGGAAGATCGTCGGGCCAGTCGGCGCCTGGGCCCACCGGCCCCGGCAGCTCCTCTCCCGGCGGCGCCTCCCCGCGCGCGAGGCGGGCCGCTACCGGCGCGAAGAGGTCGCGCCCGTGGAACGAGGCGGAGAGCCGTTCGGGCCGCCAGGTAATTCTCCACCACCGTGCATCGCCGGCGCGGCGCGCCGCGATGGCAAGCAAGCCGTTATCTGGGCCCACGTACCAGCGGCCGTCGGCCTCCAGCGCCAGCGGCTCGCGCGCGCCGCCGACTCCGGGATCGACCACGCACAAGAAGACCGTTCCGAGCGGGAACTCCGGCGCATAGGCGGCGAGCAAGTAAGCGGACGCCTGGGGATCGAAGGCGGGCGCGTCGGCGAACAGCGAGACGACCGTCTTGCCCGGAGCCTCTCGCGCCAGCACCGCCGTCATCTGGCCGACGTAGGGGCCCTCTAGGCCGAAGTCGGTGAAGAGCACGATCATGGGGCGCGAGTATAGCGCGCCGACCTCCGGCCTCGCGCGCAATTCACGGCTCACGCCGCCACCGCGCCTTGTTGATTTCGCAGGCTCCGCCCGTGGCGATCGCTAGGCCGATGGAGGCGGCCGGCGCGTTATGAGGAAGGCACCGCCCCGTGGCCCCTGGGCCGCCGCCGCCGCAACTGGCCGGGCCGGTCGCCAAGGGAGGGGAGGGAGGCCCGGCCAGCCGGGAGCGGCGTCGCGGTGAGGCCGGCCGGCGGTCACCGTTGCGTCATCGCGGCCCATAGGGCACATAGTGCGGCGCCGGATAGGGTGATTTCGGCCGGCCCGGCCGCTCCTCCGCGTCGTCGTAGTCGTGCAGGTAGGACGACGGGCCGAAATAATAGTAAGTAGCCGGTGCAATCGGCTTGAGCCCGGCATCCACGTATTTCTGCTTCAGGCGCTCGACCGTTTCCTGGGCGTCAAGAGCCTCACCCACCGGCTCCTGCAACATTTCCACCGTCAGGGTCATCTTGGGCCTGAAGTATGTGGCCGAGTAATAGCCAAGGTTCCTGGGCGTCACGTTCAGCACCGACGAGCTAATGGCCGCCGTGTAGTCACGTCCGAGGATATAGCTTCTCAGGTCGGCGAATTCTTCGGTGACCTGGAACGCGGGGTAGCCCTTTTGGATGCTGAGCTCGGCTGCACGCCAGAGCGCGAGATCGTAAGCCGTCTCCTCCGCCTTTTGAGCGGCGCGCTCGACCCATTGCGGCCGGATGGTACGTGTCCGGACCTCCGGGCCGAGATACGACACCCGGTAGAGGTCTTCGGCCAGGCTTTCCTCGCTGTAGCCGTACGAGTCCGGTGAGTCCGCCCGCGCCACGAACAGGGGGTGCCGGGGTCCTTCGGCGCAGGCGGCCAGCGCCGCCGCGGCGATGATGAGAGAGGCTCGGGCAACTCCCATGGATCGTTCTCCCCGGGTCCCCACCCTTGAGGCGCGCACTCGAAGCTCGGTTCGGTTTTCGTGCTGTATAATATCGGCGGCGGAGGCCCGCCGGGCAACGGCGAAAAGCCGTGATCACGCGAAGGTGAATTCGCGCCCCGCCGGGGGCCCGCACATCGAACCGGGCTGGTCCGCGGCCACCGCCGCAGGCGAGCGCCTCCGGTGCGCGGGCCGGCTAGCCCGCGGCCGCAGGGGCGCGTTCTTCGTCGCGCTCCTCGGTGAACGGCATTGTCTCCGGCGCCAGGGGCTCGGCGCCGATCTCGCGCAAGAGATCCAGGTCTTCGGCCCAGTCGTTGTTCTCGGTAGTGAGCAGCCTTTCCCCGAAGAAGATCGAGTTCGCGCCGGCGAGGAAACACAGGATCTGCGCCTCGCGGCTGAGGTTGCGCCGCCCGGCGCTGAGCCGAACGCGCGCCCGCGGCATGAGAATCCGTGCCGCCGCGCACATCCGCACCAGCTCCACCGGCTCCACCGGCGGCCGATCCCCGAGCGGCGTTTCCGGCACGGCGACCAGGGCATTGATGGGGACGCTTTCGGGATGGGGGTCGAGGTTGGCCAGAATCTCGAGCATCCGCGCCCTGTCGCGCAGCCGCTCGCCCATACCGATGATGCCCCCCGCGCACAACGTGATGCCCGCCTTGCGCGCGCGCTCGAGAGTCTGGAGGCGGTCGTCGTAGGCCCGCGTCGTGATGATCTCGCCGTAGAACTCGGGGCTCGTGTCGAGGTTGTGGTTGTAGGCGGTGAGCCCGGCATCGGCCAGGCGGTCCGCCTGCTCCTGGGTCAGCATGCCGAGCGTCGCGCAAGCCTCGAGCCCGAGGCCACGCACCCCGCGCACCATCTCCAGCACGGTGTCGAACTCGGCTCCGTCGCGGACCTCCCTCCAGGCCGCGCCCATGCAGAACCGCGTCGCCCCCATCGCCTTGGCGCGCCGAGCTGCCTCGACGACGCGCCCGGTCTCCAAGAGCCCCTCTTTCTTCAGTTCGACTTGGTAGTGGGCCGACTGCGGACAGTACTTGCAGTCCTCGGGGCAGCCGCCGGTCTTGATGCTGAGCAAACTGGCGAGCTGGACCTGACGGCTCTCGTTGTGGGCCCGGTGCACCGTCTGGGCCCGATAGACCAGGTCCAGCAACGGAGACTCGAGCAGCTCCAGGACCTCGTCCGTGGTCCAGTCATGGCGGATGGCGTCCTTGGTCATCCCATTGTCCCAAAACTTGAGAAGAGGCGGCTAGCCACCGAGCCGTGCGGCCCCGCGGACCCGCCGCTCCGGCCTCGGCGACGCGGGTCCGCGGCGGCCCGCCGCGAGCCCTCGGAGCATAGGCACAAGCCAACGGGCGGGCAACGAGACTCTTCGCTTCACCCGAGCCGTGGAGCGTGACCGCGCGGCGCGCGGTCCTGGCTTTGGCGCCCCCGCGCCGGTATCGTAGGGGCAACGCTCGAGGGGGGCCATGGCGACACCGAACGCGGCCGATATCTACGCGCTGCTCACCGTCGAGGAGATGTACCAGGCCGACGCCATGGCGGAGGCGGCCGGCGTCGGCGCCGAGGCGTTGATGGAGGCGGCCGGCACCGGCATCGCCCGTGAGATCGGCCGGCGCTGGCGGAAGACGCCCACGGTGATCCTGTGCGGGCCCGGCAACAACGGAGGCGACGGGTTCGTCGTCGCCAGGCTGCTCGCCGAGGCGGGGTGGGAGGAGGTCCGCGTCGCGCTTCTGGGGGAACGCGAGGCGCTGAAAGGGGAGGCCGCCCTCAACGCTTCTCGTTGGCAGGGCGCGGTCGAACGGCTGGCGCCGGAGGCGCTGGACGGTGCTGGCCTCGTCGTAGATGCCCTGTTCGGGGCGGGGCTCGGACGCCCGCTCGACGGCGTGTCGTGCGCCGTGGTCGAGGAGATAGGCGCGCGCCGGCTCGATTGCGTCGCCGTCGACATTCCGAGCGGCGTCCACGGCGACACCGGCCAGGTCCTCGGGGCGGCGGCTCCGGCCCGGCTCACCGTCACCTTTTTCCGCCGCAAGCCGGGCCACTTGCTGCTCCCTGGCCGCGAGCTCGTCGGCGAGGTGGCAGTCGTCGATATCGGAACGCCACCGGACGCGCTCGGCGAGATCGGACCCACGATCCACGAGAACAATCCGGTTCTGTGGCTTGAGCGTTACCGCTGGCCGAAGCTGTCAGACCACAAATACGCGCGGGGCCACGCGGTCGTCGTGGGCGGGCCCAGGATGACTGGAGCGGCCAGGCTCGCGGCACGTGCCGCGCTCCGAATCGGCGCCGGCCTCGTCACCATAGCCGGCCCGCCCGAGGCGCTGCCCATCTACGCCGCCTACATGGCCGGCGTGCTGACTGAAGCCATCCCGGATACGGCGGCCTTTACCCGCCTGCTCCGGGACGAGCGCAAGAACGCGATCTTGATCGGCCCGGGAAACGGGGTGGGCGAGACGACCCGGAAGAACGTCCTCGCCGCGCTGGCAGTGGGACGCGCCGTGGTGCTCGACGCCGACGCGCTCACCTCGTTCGAGGAGGAGCCGGCTAAGCTTTTCGGGGCGCTCAAGGGCCCCTGCGTCATGACCCCCCACGAGGGAGAGTTCCACCGCGTGTTCAAAGACCAGGTGCCGGCCGAGGCGGACAAGCTCACCCGCGCCCGGGCGGCGGCGAAGCTCACGGGCAAGGTTCTGCTGCTGAAAGGCGGCGACACCGTGATCGCGGCTCCGGACGGCCGCGCCGTCATCAACGCCAACGCGCCGGCGGAGCTTTCCACGGCGGGCAGCGGCGACGTGCTCTCCGGTTTGCTGGTGGGACTGCTGGCCCAGGGCATGCGCCCGTTCGACGCGGCCTGTGCGGCGGCCTGGATCCACGGGGCGGCGGCCGCCCGATTCGGCCCCGGCCTGATCTCGGAGGATCTGTCCGAACAGGTGCCTGCGGTGCTGCACCGCCTCAAAGGGGCATCGGCCCTCACTTGAGTGGGCTTCTCCGGGGCGCAATGCCACCCGGCCGTGCCCGACGGGGGCCGTGATTTGGCTCAAAAATGCCGAAATAACAACGGGTTCCCAAGCCTTCCTTAATAAATTCTTAAATACTCTCCCGTACCTTTACGGCCCACACATGGCCTTTTTTTGGAACCACCAGGTGAGTGACGAACTCGCATGTTCTTCAGACGCCACACCTTATTGAAGGACGTCAAGGCCGGCTCGGTCTATCGCAAGGTTCATCGCGATAACATCGTCGAGACCGCGCGGGTTGTCTCGGTGGGCGAAGATTGCTTCGGTATCCCCCATGTGCGGTTCAAGCTCTGCTACGAGCGTCCCAATCGCATGTTCCTCGAGGATGCCCGCGTGTTGGCTTTGGAATCGTTCGCCCAGCATTATTGCGGCCGGGCCGACTTCTAATATCGGCGCAACGAGCTAGTTCCTGACGACTGGCGAACCTCGCGTCACGCCGCCCTCGGCGTGCTGTAGTTTGGTGGCGAATCCGCCGCGCCTGTGCCGGTCTCCAGGGCCCCGTTCCCTCCCGATGGTCTGCTAGTCCCTTTCGCGTTTGCAGGCCGCTTCGGCCGTGCCACGACGTTGGCAAGTTCCCTATTCGTTCCCCCCGCCCAGCCCCTTGAACTCAAGGCCCGGAAGGCGCATCTCAAGGGCACGGCCGCGTGGGTCCAGCGGCGAGCCCACGGAGGCTTCGCCCCGATTTGCCCAACCACTCTTCTGTGCTATAGAGGGCTCCCCCCGATAGCGGTGGAAAGGCTCGGCTTTTGCCGGGGCACCGGGCGGGCGTGGTGGAACTGGTAGACACGCCAGATTTAGGATCTGGTGACGAAAGTCGTGGGGGTTCAAATCCCTCCGCCCGCACCAGATTCCGGCCACCCGAAAAACCGTTATCGAACAGCCAGCTTGCGGCGACGTGACGACGAGACAATCGACTGCGATGCAGGTGACCGAGATCGAATCCGAGGGACTCAGACGCTCCTACAAGGTCGTCGTTCCCGTGGAGGACATCGAGCAAAGGCTTCTCACCCGCCTTGAGGAGATCGGCCGCAGCGTGAGTTGGCCCGGGTTCCGCCCGGGCAAGGTGCCGCTGTCGCTGATCAAGAGGCGCTACGGCGAGTCGGTCATGGGCGAGATCCTGGAACGGGCCGTCACCGAGAGCTCGGAGAAGGCGATCTCCGAGCAGGAGTTGCGCCCGGCCATGCAGCCGAAGATCGAGGTGACGTCCTTCGGCGAGGGGCGGGGTCTCGAATTCACCATGGCGATGGAGGTCATGCCCGAGATCGAGCAGATGGATTTCTCCACCCTCAAGCTCGAGCGCATGAAGGCCGAGCTCGCCGACGCCAAGGTCGAGGAGGCGGTGGCCGGGATCGCGGCGCGGCGGAGTCGCTTCGCGCCGATCGAGGGGAACCACAAGTCGGCGGCCGGTGATGTGGTGGTCATTGACTTCGTCGGTCGGATCGGCGAGGCCGAGTTCGAAGGGGGATCGGCGCGCGATTTCGAGTTGGAGCTCGGCTCGAACAGCTTCATCCCCGGCTTCGAGGACCAGCTCACGGGCCGCAAGGCGGGCGAGCATGTCACGGTAAACGTGACCTTCCCCGAGGACTATGGGGCCGGGGAGTTGGCCGGAAAGGACGTCTCCTTCGAGGTCGACGTGAAGGAGATCCGCGAGACGGTCGCGGTCCCAGTCGACGACACCTTGGCGGGCGAGCTGGGCTTCGAGAACTTGGACGCCCTCAGGAAGTCGGTGCGGGAGCAGTTGGAGAGGGAATACGCGTCCCTCTCCCGGGCGCACCTGAAACGGGCGCTGTTGAACGAACTCGCCGCCGCTCACCGCTTTGGCTTGCCCGACAGCGTTGTCCAGGCCGAGTTCGAGTCGATCTGGAAACAGATCGAGGAGGAGGAGCGGCGGAAAGCCGGCGGGTCCGACGAGCCCCGGCAAGGCGAGAACCGGCAAGACGAGAAGGAAATGCGCGCCGAATGCCGTGCCGTCGCCGAGCGGCGCGTACGCCTGGGCCTACTGTTGGGAGAAGTCGGCCGCGTCAACAACATCTCGGTGAGCGCGGAGGAGGTGAGCAAGGCCGTGTACGCGGAGGCCTCCCGCTACCCGGGCCAGGAGAAACAGGTCATCGAGTTTTACCAAAAGACCCCCGAGGCGCTGACGAACCTGCGCGCGCCGCTGTTCGAGGATAAGGTTATCGACTTCATCCTCGAGATGGCGCAGGTGAGCGCGCGCGCGGTTGACACGGAAGAGCTTTTAAAGAGCCCGGACGAGCTCGCCGCGGACAGGGCCAAGGAAAAGTCCGGCACGAAGAAGAAGCAAACGAGAACGAAGAAGAAGAAATGACACGTGCGCCCAGGGCGGGGCCGGAATGGCTCGCGTCCGCCGCGCCGGGTCAAGCGAGGACAGGCTATGCATGATCCGTTCGAGACCCACATGAACTTGCTGGTCCCCATGGTTGTGGAACAGACCAACCGGGGCGAGCGCGCATACGACATTTTCTCGCGGCTGTTGAAGGAGAGGATAATCTTCCTCACCGGGTCGGTGAACGACGACGTCGCCGCGCTCGTGAGCGCCCAGTTCCTGTTCCTGGAGTCCGAGAACCCGAACAAGGACATCTCGTTCTACATCAATTCGCCAGGCGGTGTGGTGACCTCGGGTTTGGCGATTTACGACACTATGAAGTACATCCGCCCCGACGTATCCACGGTGTGCATCGGCCAAGCTGCGTCCATGGGGTCGCTGCTGTTGGCCGCCGGCGCCAAGGGAAAGCGTTACGCGCTGCCCCATGCCCGGATCATGATTCACCAGCCCTCCGGCGGATTCCATGGCCCGGCGTCCGATATCGAAATCCACGCTAAGGAAATCCTCTTGCTGCGGGAGCGGCTAAACAAGATCTATGCCGATCACACCGGCCAGTCACTAGAGGTGATCGAGGAGGCCATGGACCGGGATAAGTTCCTAAGCCCCGAGGAGGCCACGGAGTTCGGCATCATCGATACGGTCGTGGTCACTCGTCCGCCCATCAAAGAGGAGTCCGAAGAGGGGCAGGAAAAGAAGGGCGACTGACCCATTAACGAAATCTTGAAGCCCCGGGGACATATAGTGTGCCCAGGATAGGGTCGTGCCAAGACATCGATTTGGCATGAACCGAAAATGGGAGCGCAGGCGTCCGGTTCACCATTTTGCCGCGGTGCATTTCGCGTTGTACAGGGGCGGTAGGTCTGGTTAACTGGATACCGAGGGGTATTCCGGCGAGGCCGCGCCAGGTGACGGAGAAGGCATGAACAAGTCCAGCGGCAGCGATCCGAAAAACACGCTCTACTGCTCTTTCTGCGGGAAGAGCCAGCACGAGGTTCGCAAGCTCATCGCGGGCCCGACGGTCTTCATCTGCGATGAATGCGTCGAACTGTGCATGGACATCATCCGCGAAGAGCACAAGACCACCCTGGTGAAGTCCCGCGACGGGGTGCCGACCCCGCGCGAGATTTACAAGGTCCTGAACGATTACGTGATCGGGCAGGATCATGCCAAGCGGGTGCTCTCGGTCGCGGTCCACAACCATTACAAGCGCCTCAGCCACGGCTCGAAGACCAGCGACGTGGAGTTGGCGAAGTCGAACATTTTGCTGGTCGGGCCCACCGGCTGCGGCAAAACGCTGTTGGCCCAGACGCTGGCTAGGATCATCGACGTCCCCTTTACCATGGCGGACGCCACCACGCTGACCGAGGCCGGCTATGTCGGGGAGGATGTCGAGAACATCATCCTCAAGTTGCTGCAGTGCGCTGACTACAACGTCGAGCGGGCGCAGCGTGGCATCGTTTACATCGACGAGGTCGACAAGATCTCGCGCAAGTCGGACAACCCCTCGATCACGCGCGACGTCTCGGGCGAAGGGGTGCAGCAGGCTCTGCTCAAGATCATGGAAGGGACCGTCGCCAGCGTCCCGCCCCAGGGCGGCCGCAAGCACCCGCAGCAGGAGTTCCTGCAGGTGGACACCACCAACATCCTGTTCATCTGCGGCGGTGCCTTCTCCGGGCTGGAGAAGATCATCTCCGCGCGCGGCCGGGGTTCGTCCATCGGCTTCGGCGCCGACGTGAGGAACCCGGACGACCGCCAGACGGGAGAGGTGCTGCGCGACGTGGAGCCGGAGGACCTGCTGAAGTTCGGCCTCATCCCAGAGTTCATCGGGCGGCTGCCGGTGGTGGCCACGCTCGAGGACCTGGACGAGGGCTCGCTCATCGACATCCTGACCAAGCCGAAGAACGCGCTGGTGAAGCAGTACCAGCGGTTGTTCGAAATGGAGGGCGTGCGCCTCGACTTCGCCGAAGAGGCGCTCCGCAGCATCTCCAAGAGGGCCATCGGGCGCAAGACTGGGGCGCGGGGCCTGCGCTCGATCATGGAGGGGATCCTGCTGGAGACTATGTTCGAGCTTCCCGGCCTCAGCGGCGTCGAGGAAATCGTGGTCAACCGCGAGGTCGTCGAGGGATCCTCCACGCCGCTTTATATCTACGCCGACCGGCAGGAGGATGTCGGGACCAGCGCGTGATCTCCAGGGCCCTTGAACCACCTGGGGAAAAAGCCATCTAAATTATAGGCAATTTTGCTCCGACTGCGGACTCCGCTGCGGATCTGGGTATTCAAAGAGGTACGATGTTCGAGAACCAACATGTCGACCTTTATCCCGTCCTGCCGCTTCGGGATATTGTGGTCTTTCCGCATATGATCGTTCCGCTCTTCGTGGGACGCGAGAAATCCGTCCGCGCCCTCGAAGACGTGATGAAGAACGACAAGCAGATTCTGCTTGTGGCCCAGAAGAATGCGGCCGAGGACGACCCGTCGCCGGACGACATCTTTTTGGTCGGCACCGTCGGCACGGTGCTTCAGTTGCTCAAGCTGCCCGACGGCACGGTGAAGGTCCTGGTCGAGGGCGGCCAGCGTGCCCGCATTATCAAGTTCACCGACAATGAGGAGTTCCATCAAGCCTGCGGCGAACTGGTCGAGGAAAAGTTGGGCGAGAAGCAGGAGGTGGAGGCGCTCGCCCGGACCGTCATCAGCCAGTTCGAGCAGTACATCAAGCTAAACCGGAAGATTCCTCCGGAAGTCCTCGTCTCCATTAACCAAATTGAGGACTACAGTAAGCTTGCCGACACCGTCGCGTCGCACCTAGCGCTCAAGATCCCGGACAAGCAGGACTTGCTCGAGACCGAGTCGGTCGGCGAGCGCCTGGAGAAGGTCTTCACTTACATGGAGGGCGAGATCGGCGTCCTGCAGGTGGAGAAGCGCATCCGCAACCGGGTTAGGCGCCAGATGGACAAGACCCAGCGCGAGTACTACCTCAACGAGCAGCTCAAGGCGATCCAGAAGGAGCTGGGCGAGATCGAAGAGGGGCGCGACGAGGTCTCCGAGATCGAGGATCGTATCGAGCAGACGAAGCTCAGCAAGGAAGCGCGTGAGAAGGCTCACGGCGAAGTGAAGAAACTGCGGTCCATGAGCCCAATGTCGGCCGAGGCCACCGTCGTTCGAAACTACCTCGACTGGCTGCTTAGCATTCCCTGGAACAAGCGGACCCGGATCAAGCGCGACCTCAGGATCGCCGAGGGGATCCTCGAGGCCGACCATTACGGGTTGAAGAAGGTCAAGGAGCGGATCCTTGAGTACCTGGCGGTTCAGTTGCGGATGAGGAAGGTCAAGGGCCCGATCCTTTGCCTCGTCGGACCGCCGGGCGTGGGCAAGACGTCACTTGGCAAATCGATCGCCCGGGCGACGGGGCGCAAATTCGTGCGCATGTCGCTGGGCGGCATCCGGGACGAGGCCGAGATCCGCGGCCACCGCCGCACCTATATCGGCTCCATGCCGGGCAAGATCATCCAGGGGATGAAGAAGGCAAAGTCGTCCAACCCTCTGTTCTTGCTGGACGAGGTGGACAAGATCGGCGCCGATTGGCGGGGCGATCCGTCCTCGGCGTTGCTCGAGGTTCTCGACCCGGAGCAGAACGCGGCCTTCAACGACCATTACCTGGAGGTCGACTACGACCTCTCGGACGTGATGTTCGTGACCACCGCCAACACGCTCCGGATCCCGCCGCCGCTGATGGACCGGATGGAGATCATCCGGATCTCCGGCTACACCGAGGACGAAAAGGTCGAAATCGCCCGCCGCCATCTCATCCCCAAGCAGACGAAGGCGCATGGGCTCAGGAAGGGCGAGTGGTCGATCTCGGAACGGGCCCTGCGCGACATCATCCGCTATTACACGCGCGAGGCGGGGGTGCGCAACCTGGAGCGCGAGCTCGCCAACCTCAACCGGAAGGCCATCAAAGAAATTCAGATGAGTGGCGTCAAGAAGGTCAAGGTCACCGGCCGTAACCTCGGCAATTTCTCCGGTGTCCGGCGCTATCGTTACGGTGAGATGGAGGCCGAGGACTTGGTCGGTGTCACCACCGGGCTGGCCTGGACCGAGGTCGGCGGCGAGCTGCTGACCATCGAAGCCGTGGTCATGCCCGGCAAGGGAAAGGTGACCTACACCGGCAAGCTCGGTGACGTGATGAAGGAGTCGGTGGAGGCCGCCCGATCGTACGTTCGCTCGCGGGCCGTGGCGTTCGGCATCAAGCCAACGATCTTCTACAAGAAGGACATCCACGTCCACGTGCCTGAAGGGGCGACGCCCAAGGACGGGCCGTCCGCTGGCGTGGCCATGTGCACCACCATCGTCTCCGCGCTCACGGGCATCCCGGTAAGGAAGGATCTGGCCATGACCGGCGAGATCACGCTGCGTGGCCGGGTGCTTCCCATCGGCGGGCTCAAGGAGAAGTTGCTGGCCGCATTGCGCGGGGGGATCAAGACGGTCCTGATCCCAGGCGAGAATGAGAAGGATCTCGCCGAAATCCCGGACAACGTGAAGCGCGGCCTCGAGATCATCCCGCTTTCCTCGGTCGATGATATTCTGAAGACCGCCTTGGTTTCCGCCGTGGTTCCGATCGAATGGGTCGACGAGTCCGAGGAGGTCCAGGAGGTGCCTGCTAGCGGGGCGGAGGACGAGCGCGAGGGCATCGTCACCCACTAGGACCAGGCCGGGGCCGTCCGAAACGCCCACGATAGCTTGGGAAAAGTCTGTTCCGCGATTGACGAGGCAGAGCGGTAGGATTTAAACTGCGCGGCATTCAAGGGTGTGACGTCGGCAGGCGGCTATCTCTTACCTGTCCAAAAGAGGGGGGGCTCATAGTGAACAAGAACGATCTCGTCGCGTCGGTAGCATCGAGCGCGGGTCTGTCTAAGGCGGACGCGGCCAGGGCTGTGGAGGCGACTTTCGGGGCCATCACCAATGCGCTCAAGAGCCATAGTGAGGTTCGGCTCGTCGGCTTCGGGACCTTTAGCGTCAGCAGTCGCGCGGCCTCGGAAGGCCGCAATCCACGGACCGGCGAACGGATACACATTCCGGCGTCCAAACAGCCTAAGTTCAAGGCCGGGAAGGCGCTGAAGAGCGCGGTCAATAGGTAATCAGGTCTGCGAAGCTGGTCCAAGCCAGCAGATTTTTCGGACGCCGGCTGTCGCGGGACGGCCGGCGTCATTACGTTTTGCGGGACGGCGCGTTCGCCGAGACCGCGCTGCCGCGGCCGCCCGCGGTTTAGACAAGCCGTAATGGCCCCGCAGGGCCGAGGAACCGGGCCGGGCGATTAGCTCAGGTGGTAGAGCGTCTCGTTTACACCGAGAAGGTCGGCGGTTCGAATCCGTCATCGCCCACCACGATTCCCGAGTTTACGCCTTGGGCCCCCGCGCAACCATTCATGATGTCCCCGATGGTCTGGAAATGCCGCCGGGCAGGCGCGATTCCCGGCAAGAGCGGTGCTTGACACCCGGATCGGGGGGGCAGTACATGAAGCCGCCTCGTCAGGAGGCTGCTGCGGGGGTGTAGCTCAGCTGGCTAGAGCGCCGGCCTGTCACGCCGGAGGCCGCGGGTTCGAGTCCCGTCACTCCCGCCATTTTTCAAACTTTGGGGCTGCAGTCGGCCGGAGGTTTTCAAACTTTCGTTCGGGGTCTGTGCCGCCTCCGCTTATCCTGCGCGGCCTTTGCGAGCTTGAAGCCGCGCGGGGTGTAGACGTCGAGGATGCGCCCGCCGTGCGCGATCGACCAGCCGCCGCGCGCACGGGCCGGGCGTTCGTTCAAACAACGAGCGAAGGCCGCTGATCGGTGCTTTCCATGCCCTAAGCCAGTCCATATAATGATGCCGCCTTCGCCGATGGGCCTTGCCGATTGGGTCGCACAGGGCGCGCTTCTGATGGCCTTGCGCGCCGCGAGGCTTTCGGCCATGTGTGTGCTTCGGCGCCCCAGCCCATTGGGATGGCAATGGACACTTTACTGAGTGAATACCTCCCGATCCTGATCTTCCTGGCCATCGCCGCGGGACTTTCCGTGCTCATGGTGCTCGCCGCCTACGTAGTGGCGCCCCAACGACCCGACTCGGAGAAACTCTCGGCCTATGAGTGCGGATTCGAGGCTTTTTCGGACACCCGCGGCAAGTTCGACGTCCGCTTCTACCTGGTGGCCATCCTGTTCATCATCTTCGATCTTGAGGTTGCTTTCTTGTTTCCATGGGCCATCTCTTTGGGAGAAATCGGCGCTTTCGGGTTCTGGTCCATGACGATCTTCCTGGCGATCCTCACCGTCGGCTTCGTCTATGAATGGAAGAAGGGAGGGCTCGAATGGGAGTAGACGCCGCCGTCCCGGCCAGCGAGCCTGGGGTGCCCCTTCGCCAAGGTCCCGCGCAGGACGCGCTGCTCCGAACCGTCACCGACGAACTCAAGGACAAAGGCTTCGTCGTCGCCCAGCTCGACAAGGTGATTAATTGGGCGCGTACGGGCTCGCTCTGGCCGATGACTTTCGGACTTGCCTGTTGCGCGGTGGAGATGATGCAAACCGGCGCCAGCCGGTACGACCTCGACCGCTTCGGGATAGTGTTCCGGCCGAGTCCGCGCCAGTCCGATGTCATGATCGTGGCGGGGACCCTTACCAACAAGATGGCCCCGGCGCTGCGCAAGGTCTACGACCAGATGGCCGAGCCTCGCTGGGTGATCTCCATGGGCTCATGTGCGAACGGCGGCGGCTATTACCATTACTCTTATTCCGTTGTCCGCGGCTGCGATCGGATCGTTCCCGTCGATATTTACGTGCCCGGCTGTCCTCCGACGGCCGAAGCCCTGCTTTACGGCATTCTCCAGCTGCAGAAGAAGATTAGACGCACCAATACGATCGCACGCTGATCTGGAGCCACGCGGATAACTCGAATGGATGACGCGCTTCGCGACTTGGGCGATTACATCGTCGCGGCCTTGCCGGAAACTGTGCTCGGTGCCGAGGTCACTCGCGGCGAGCTCGTGATCACCACGATGCCGCAATCCATCGTCAAGGTTCTCACGTTCCTGCGCGACGACAGCAATTGCTTGTTCAAGCAGCTGGTGGACCTTTGCGGGGTCGACTACCCAGATCGCGGGCGGCGCTTCGAGGTGGTGTACAACCTGCTGAGCCTGACCCAGAACCAGCGTGTCCGGGTCAAGCTTTCAGTGGACGAGGGCACGCCGGTGCCATCGGTGACGCGCGTCTTCAGCTCGGCAGGCTGGTACGAGCGCGAGGCGTGGGACCTATACGGCATCTACTTTTCCGACCATCCCGACCTGCGGCGGATCCTCACCGACTACGGTTTCGAGGGGCATCCCCAGCGCAAGGACTTTCCGCTGACCGGCTACGTCGAGTTGCGCTACGACGATGAGCAGAAGCGCGTGGTCTACGAGCCGGTGAAACTGACGCAAGAGTTCCGCAACTTCGATTTCCTGAGTCCGTGGGAAGGGATGAGTTCCATCCTCCCGGGCGACGAGAAGGCGCAGGAGCAGAAGTGATGGCGGAACGGCAGATCACCAACTACAGCGTGAACTTCGGGCCCCAGCATCCGGCCGCCCACGGCGTGCTCAGGCTGGTGCTGGAGCTCGATGGCGAGGTGGTGGAACGGGCCGATCCCCATATCGGGCTCCTTCACCGCGGCACGGAAAAGCTCATCGAGCACAAGACCTACCTCCAGGCGATTCCCTATTTCGACCGCCTCGATTACGTCTCGCCCATGTGTCAGGAGCACGCCTTCGCGCTGGCGGTCGAAAGGCTGTTCGGGATCGAGGCGCCCCCTCGCGGCCAGTACATTCGCGTGCTGTTCAGCGAGATCACGCGCATCCTCAACCATCTTCTCAACATATGCACCTTCGCGTTGGACGTCGGCGCCATGACTCCCTTTCTGTGGTGCTTCGAAGAGCGTGAGTTCCTGATGGAGTTCTACGAGCGGGTCTCCGGGGCGCGCTTGCACGCCGCTTACTTCCGCCCCGGCGGCGTCTATCGGGACATGCCGGCGGGGCTGGCCGACGACATCTTCGCGTACACCGAACGCTTTCCCAAGCTCATCGACGACCTCGAGGGCCTGCTCACCGAAAACCGCATCTTCAAGCAACGCACGGTGGAGATCGGCGCGGTCACCGCGGATCAGGCGCTGGATTGGGGGTTCACCGGCCCGGTGCTCAGGGCCTCGGGCGTTCCCTGGGACCTTCGCAAGGCGCAGCCCTACGACGCCTACGAGGAGATGGACTTCGACATTCCGGTGGGGCGCGTCGGCGACTGTTACGACCGCTACCTGGTGCGCATCGAGGAGATGCGCCAAAGCGTGCACATCATCAGGCAGGCGATCGAGCAAATGCCGGACGGCCCGGTCATGATCCAGAACCACAAGGTGGCGCCGCCGCCGAGAGACGAGATGAAGCGCTCCATGGAGGCGCTGATCCACCACTTCAAGCTCTACACCGAGGGCTACCACGTCACCGAGGGGGAAACCTATGCGGCGGTCGAGGCGCCCAAGGGCGAGTTCGCCGTCTATCTGGTCTCGGACGGGACCAACCGGCCCTATCGCTGCAAGATCCGGGCGCCGGGGTTCCCGTTCATGCAGGGCCTCGAGTTCATGGCGAAGGGCCACATGATTGCCGACGTGGTCGCGATCATCGGCAGCCTGGACGTCGTCTTCGGAGAGATCGACCGGTGAGCCACCGGTTCGATACGCCCGCGCCGGAAGAGATCCAGCCGGACGCCTTCTCCTTCAGCGAGGAGAACGAAAACCGCGTCAAGGGGATCATCGCCCTCTACCCGGAAGGCTATCAGGCCAGCGCGGTTATGCCGCTTCTCGATCTCGCCCAGCGCCAGATGGGGGGCTGGCTGCCGCGGGCCGCCATGGACCATGTCGCCGAGTTCCTGCAGATGCCCCGCATCCGCGTTTACGAGGTCGCCACTTTCTACGGGATGTTCCACTTGGCCCCGGTGGGGCGCCACATGGTCCAGGTATGCACCACGACCCCGTGTTGGCTGAGGGGCAGCGACGGGGTACTCGGCACCTGTCAGAAGGTCCTCGGCGTCGCCTGCGGCGAGACGACCGCGGACGGCGAGTACACCCTCACCGAGGTCGAGTGCCTGGGCGCCTGCGTCAACGCGCCGGTGGTCAAGATCGACGAGGACTACTACGAGGATCTCGATCCCGAATCCCTCGAGCGGCTGCTCGACAAGCTGAAGGCCGGTGGGGCCGTCACGCCCGGGCCCCAGAGCGGCCGCACGGCGTCGGAGCCGGCGGGCGGGCTCACGACCCTCACCGAAGTCCCGCAACCGTCCGGAGGGTCGTGATGCTGCGCGATCGGGACCGCATCTTCACGAACCTGTACGGGCTTCACGACTGGGGGCTCAAGGGCGCGCGGGCGCGGGGCGATTGGGACGGCACGAACGGCGTGCTCGCCAAGGGCCGCGAGTGGATCGTCGACCAGGTCAAGGACTCCGGCATGCGGGGGCGCGGCGGCGCCGGTTTCCCTACCGGGCTCAAGTGGTCCTTCATGCCGAAGGAGCCCGACGGCAGACCCCACTACCTGATCGTCAATGCCGACGAGGGCGAACCCGGCACCTGCAAGGACCGCGACATCATGCGGCACGAGCCGCACAAGCTCCTCGAAGGCGCCCTCATCGCCGCCTTCGCCATGGGCGCGCACACCGCCTACATCTACATCCGCGGCGAGTTCCACGCCGAGGCCCGGCACCTGCAGGCTGCGATCGATGAGGCCCGCGAGGCCGGGCTTCTCGGCCCCAACGCCTGCGGCTCCGGGTGGGACTTCGAAATTTACATCCACCGCGGCGCGGGGGCCTATATCTGCGGCGAAGAAACGGCGCTCCTCGAAAGTCTCGAGGGCAGGAAGGGCCAGCCGCGCCTCAAACCCCCGTTTCCGGCCGCCACCGGCCTTTACGGGTGCCCCACCACGGTCAACAACGTGGAGACCATCGCGGCCATCCCCGAGATTCTGAGACGGGGCGCGTCGTGGTTCGCCTCACTCGGCAGGCCCAACAACGCCGGGACCAAGATCTTCTGCCTCTCTGGCCACGTGAACGACCCGTGCAACGTGGAGGAGGAGATGGGGATCCCCCTCAAGGAGCTCATCGAAAGGCACGCCGGCGGCGTGCGGGGCGGCTGGAACAACCTTCTCGCGGTGATCCCGGGGGGCTCCTCGGTTCCGCTCATCCCAAAGTCCATCTGCGACAACGTGCTCATGGACTTCGATGGCCTCCAAGAGGTCAAATCCGGCCTCGGCACGGCAGCCGTGATCGTGATGGACAAGTCCACGGACATCATCAAGGCCATCGCCCGGCTTTCGCAGTTTTACAAGGACGAAAGCTGCGGCCAGTGCACCCCCTGCCGCGAGGGCTCCGGCTGGCTGTGGCGGGTGATGGAGCGCATCGCCAGCGGCGACGCCGCGGTCGAGGAGATCGACATGCTGGAGGAGGTCACCCACCAGATCGAGGGCCACACCATCTGCGCCCTTGGCGACGCCGCGGC
>JAZGAE010000127.1:0-8804 GCA_036475545.1 Alphaproteobacteria bacterium | reverse complement strand
TTCCCATGCAAACCTATGCAAACACGCCCGAGACGGCACACCAACGAAAACCGTCTGCCCGGCCAACGGGCCAGGAAAACATCTGTCGAACGGACGTGTCAAAGACGTGCCGGAATTTCAACACGTTCTTGCGTCGTTGTGCACGATTTTGCGCACCGCGCCCGATGCGGTTTTCGTAAGCCGTTGATTTTCTGCGGAGAACGGTGGTGCCGCCGGAGTGGATCGAACACTCGACCTCACCCTTACCAAGGGTGCGCTCTGCCACTGAGCTACGGCGGCGCGACAACGTTCGGTGGATCGGGCCCCGACCCCGGTGCGAGAGGCGGGGGCGCCGACGAGGGCGACAGTTACACGAGCGTACGGCCCTTGGCAAGACCGAGCGCGGGGCGGCGGGGCTGTTGGATCGGTGGGCTCGCCGGCGCGTCCCGGCGGCCAAGCGCCTGGGCGGAAGATCGCCGGCGGCTCCTCGCCCCGGTCAAAAAAAGGGGGCGGCGCCTAGGGCGCCGCCCCGAGCGAGCCGACTTGCGGCTCCCAGGGGTCAGTTTAAGTGGTGAACACCGGGTGGCAGCCAATGGGCCGCGTCCGCCCAGGTGGAAAGCTCAAAGTACGTTCGCCCTTCGCGCGCTGCCCTTGCCCCGCAGTCGAAGGCGCGACCGGAAGGGGAGTCGAAGGCGCGACCGCAAGGTGCGTTCGCCGGATGGTGCGGCGAAGCCGCCCGCAGGATCCGAACCGTTCCCGGCGCGATCAGCACGGCATAGTGCCCGCGACCTATGGTCCCACGGTTGCCGGGATCGAGTGGAATAGGAGCAGCTTCAAGCGGCACGATAATCCTCCATTCGGTAACCCCGCTGTCTGAACGTCCCGTCAGACCGGAGGCTTTGCGCCCCGCCGTCACCGGCGGTTTGCCCTTTCGAGGAGGATCAATGGATCCTTCCCCTGATTACGCTCGCAGTATCAAGTATATCTATTTAGAAAAGGTTAAATTGAAACAACCTGCATGCCTTTACTTGATCTTTTATTTGATCGTTATTTGATAGGCATTTACATAAATTTTTAGGCGAATCCGTCGCAGCCGTGGAAAGCCGCACGGCGACTAGCGGATGCGCCCCGGGCGCCGGCAGCCGGCGCGCCCCTTGACCCGTGCCGGGTGGCGCCGCACCATGGCCGCCACCGAGGCGAGGGAGAAGGGGTGGGCCGTGGCGCGCGGCACCGATCGAGACGACGATTCCCGGCCCGCCCGCACCGGCGGAAAGGGGCGGGGGCCCCTCTTGTCCGCTCGCGGCCGCGAAGAGGCGGTGCGGCGCCGGGAGCGGCTGGCGGGGGCGCTGCGCGAGAATCTGCGCAGGCGCAAGGCCCAGGTGCGCGGGCGCGGCGCCAAGGACCGGCCGCCCGCCGGGCGTGAGCCGGAAACGGACTGACCCCCCGGCCTTCTTGCCCTGGCGCGGGCGGGCGCGTCCCGGGCCCTGGACAGCGAAGCGTCGAGACGGCATATCTCTGGTCCCGTGTCGGGAGGCGAGGCGGGCCGACGGCGGCCGCATCGCCGCGCGGAGAGCCAAGCGAAGGGCAACGCATGGACAAGGTTCGAATACGGGGCGGAAAGCGGCTGGCCGGGACCATCCCGATCAGCGGAGCCAAGAACGCGGCGCTGCCGCTGATGGCCGCGAGCCTGCTCACCGAAGAGACGCTGACGCTCTCGAATCTGCCCCATCTCGCCGACATCTCGACGCTGGCGGATCTCTTGATGCGGCTCGGCGTGGGCCTCAACATGGACGGCCAAGCCAGCGGCGGCCACGGCGGCCGGGTGCTCTCGCTCACCGCCGCGGACGTCGCCTGCACCACCGCGCCTTACGAGCTGGTTCGCCGGATGCGCGCGTCCGTCCTGGTGCTGGGTCCGCTGCTCGCCCGCTGCGGCCGCGGCCGGGTGTCCTTGCCGGGGGGGTGCGCCATCGGCAACCGCCCCGTGGACCTGCATCTCAAGGGCCTGGCCCAGCTCGGCGCCGAGATCGAGCTGCGGGACGGCTACATCGACGCCACCGCGCCGCGCGGGCTCAAGGGCGCCCACGTCATCTTCCCGAGCGTGTCGGTGGGGGCCACGGAGAACCTGATGATGGCGGCCTGCGCGGCCGAGGGCGAGACCGTGCTCGTCAACGCCGCCCGCGAGCCGGAGGTCACCGACCTTGCCCGCTGCCTGGTCGCCATGGGGGCGGACATCACCGGCATCGGCACCGATACCCTGCGCATCAAGGGCGCCGAGCGGCTCGGGGGCGCGACGTACGCGGTGGTCCCCGACCGCATCGAGACCGGAACCTACGCCGTCGCCGCGGCGATCACCGGCGGCGAGGTCGTTCTCGCGGGCGGACGGCTTGAGCTCATCGAGGCGTTGGCCAAAGTCTTGGACGCGGCCGGGGTGGAGGTCACGGAGAGCGAGGCCGGCATCAAGGTCGCGCGAGCCAACGGCAGGCTCAGGCTCACGGGCGTCGACGTGACCACCGAGCCGTTTCCCGGCTTTCCCACCGACATGCAGGCGCAAATCATGGCGCTCATGGCGACGGCGGACGGGGCGTCGATGATCACCGAATCGATCTTCGAGAACCGGTTCATGCACGTGCAGGAGCTCTGCCGCATGGGCGCGGACATCAACGTTCACGGCGCTTCCGCCGTGGTCCGCGGCGTGCCGCGGCTGCGCGGCGCGCAGGTGATGGCGACCGATCTCAGAGCGTCGGTGTCGCTGGTGCTTGCGGGTCTCGCCGCCGAGGGTGAAACTATCGTCAACCGCGTCTATCATCTCGACCGCGGTTACGAGCGGCTGGAAGAGAAGCTCGCGGCTTGCGGTGCCGAGATAGAGCGCATCGAGGAGTAAGGCATGGGCGGCCCGCTCAAGCTCTGTGCCCGGGACGAAGAGGACGTCAGCGTCATCAGCGCGTGCTTGCAGGATGCGCTCGTGTCGTTCGCGGACGTGAGTTTCCTGCCGGTGAGAAAGCGCTTCGTCCTGGTCGCCAACAGGTTCAAATGGGAGAACTGCCCGGATTTCCCGGTCGAGAGCCCGGCGGAGGCCGCCGGCAAGCCCTGCACATCGTACGAGCGGGTCAACTGCGCGCTTTGTTTCGACGAGGTGACCGGAGTGCGCCTCGCGGGGCTGCCGAGTTCGGAGGAGCTGAAGCTCCTGGAGCTGCTGGCGATCACCGTGGAGCGAGGCGACCCCGAGGTCGGTGGGAAAGAGGCCGAGTCCGTGGTGCTCCACTTCGCGGGGGGCGGCAGCATCCACCTGGATATCGGCGGAATCTTGTGCCATTTAGAGGACGTGGGGCGGCCTTGGCGGACCGACAAGCGGCCGTGTCACCCTCTCGACCCGGAGGAGTGAGGCCGGTTACCGCCGCTCGATCGGAGATGGGGTTTGCGTAGCAACGAGCCACTTGTTCTGGCCCTGCCCAGGGGCCGCATTTTGGATGAGGTCATGCCGCTGGTGCGCCGCGCCGGCATCACGCCGGAGTCCGCGTTCGACGACCCGGCCTCGCGGCAGCTCCGGTTCGCCACCAATGATCCCAACTTGAGCATCATCCGCGTACGCTCGTTCGATGTCGCCACCTTCGTCGCGTTCGGCGCGGCCCAGCTCGGCGTTGCCGGAAACGATGTCCTCATGGAGTTCGACTACGCGGAGATCTACGCGCCTCTGGACCTGAAAGTGGGCCGCTGCCGCCTGGCCGTCGCGGAGCCCGCGGAAATGGTGGAGACCGACGACCCGTCGCGGTGGAGCCATGTCCGGGTGGCCACCAAGTATCCCGCGATCACGCGTCGCCATTTCGCGGCGCGGGGCGTGCAGGCCGAATGCATCCAGCTCAGCGGGGCCATGGAGCTGGCGCCGCAGCTGCGCCTGTGCCGGCGCATCGTCGACCTGGTCTCCACGGGCCGGACCTTGATGGCCAACGGCCTGGTCGAGGTCGAGCAGATCGCCGCAATCACCTCGCGCCTGGTGGTCAACCGGGTCGCGCTCAAGACACGCTACGACGAGATCGGCGGCTGGATCGAGCGTTTCCGCGAGGTGACCCGTGCCGCTTGAACTCGACAGCCGCCACCCGGGCTTCGCGGCGCGGTTCGACGCCTTGGTCGAGGCCAAGCGCGCCGCCGAAGCGGACGTGGACGAGGTGGTCGGCGAAATCCTGGCGGAGGTCGAGGCGCGCGGCGACGCCGCGGTGATCGAGTTCACCGAGCGCTTCGACCGCCACAGCCTTACGCCCGAGACCATGCGCGTGGGCGCCGACGAGATCGCCGCGGCCGCCCGCTCGTGCCCTGCCAAGATCCTTGAGGCCCTTGAGTTCGCCGCCAGCCGAATCATCGACTATCACCGCCGCCTGCTGCCGGAGGACGACCTCTATGAGGAGAGCGACGGGATCACCCTGGGCGGGCGCTGGACGCCGATCGCGGCGGTTGGCCTTTACGTGCCCGGCGGCACCGCCGCCTATCCCAGCTCGGTGCTGATGAACGCGGTGCCCGCCCGGGTGGCGGGGGTCCCGCGGCTGGTCATGGTCGTGCCCGCCCCGGACGGCCGGCTGAGCCCCTTGGTCCTGGCCGCGGCCAGCATCGCCCGGATCGACGAGATCTACCGCGTCGGCGGGGCCCAGGCGGTGGCGGCGCTGGCCTTTGGGACCGAGACGATTCTTCCCGTGGACAAGATCGTCGGGCCAGGGAGCGCCTATGTCGCCGCAGCCAAGCGCCAAGTCTTCGGGCGGGTCGGCATCGACATGATCGCGGGGCCCTCGGAGGTCGTGATCGTGGCCGACGGCAAGAACGATCCCGCCTGGATCGCCGCCGACCTGCTCGCCCAGGCGGAGCACGACCCGCTCGCCCAGGCGGTGCTGATCACGGACGACGACGCCCTGGCCGGAGCCGTCCTCGAGGCCGTGGACGATCACCTGAAGGTCCTGCCCCGGGCGGAGATCGCCGCCGCGAGTTGGCAGAACCATGGGGCGGTGATCCGGCTCGATTCCCTGGAGAATGCGCCGGCCCTCATTGACCGGTTGGCTCCCGAGCATCTGGAGCTCGCGGTGGAGACGCCCGAGGCGCTCGCAGACCAAATCAACAACGCCGGCGCCATCTTCCTCGGCCGCTACACGCCGGAGGCGGTGGGCGACTACGTCGGCGGCCCCAACCATGTCCTTCCCACCTCGCGCAGCGCCCGTTTCTCCTCGGGGCTTTCGGTGCTCGACTTCCTCAAGCGCACCTCGCTGTTGCGCTGCGACGCGCAAGGGCTTCGGGCGCTCGGCCCGGCCGCGGTGACGCTGGCGAAGGCCGAGGGGTTAGAGGCCCACGCGCTCTCGGTCGCGATCCGCCTTAACAAGCCGGACGAGGCCTAAGCCGACGTGCAGGAGTCCACGGAACGCGTCGTCAACATCACCCTCGACGAGAGCACCATCGCCCGGCGCACCCCGGACGTGGAGCAGGAGCGCGCGGTCGCCATTTACGACCTTCTTGAGGCGAACGAATTCGCGCCCGTCGGCGACTATCACGGTCCCTACAATCTGCACCTCGGCATCGAGGAGGACAGGCTGGCCATCGGAATCCGTAGCGAGGACGACGAGCCCCTCGACACGGTGCAGCTTCCGCTCAAGCCCTTCCGCCAGCTGGTGAAGGATTATTTCCTGGTTTGCGAGAGCTATTTCTCCGCCATCAAGACCGCGAGCCCGGCCCGAATCGAGGCCATCGACATGGGCCGGCGCGGCCTCCACGACGAAGGCTCCGAGCTGTTGCGCGCGCGGCTCGCGGGCAAGATCGACATCGATTTCGACACCGCACGACGCCTGTTCACGCTGATCTGCGTCCTGCACATACGGGGCTGACCGCCCGATGGCGGACCTTCCGGGAAGCGTGCTGTTCGCCTGTACCAACAACGCGGTGCGCTCGCCCATGGCGGAAGGCCTGATGAAGCATTTCTATGGCAAGCGCGTGTACGTGGACTCGGTGGGGGTTCGGGCCGGCGAGCTCGACGGTTTCGCCGCCGCGGTCATGGACGAGATCGGCATCGACATCTTCAAACACAGACCCAAGAGCTTCACGCAGCTTGCCGACACCTCCTTCGACATGGTCATCACCCTTTCGCCCCAGGCCCAGCACCCGGCGGTGGAGATGACCCGCACCATGGCGATCGAGGTCGTCTTTTGGCACACGTTCGATCCCACCGCGGTCGAGGGCAACCGCGAGACCCGGCTCGCCGCCTACCGCGAGGTGCGCGACACCCTGTTGAAACGCATCCAGGAACGGTTTCCCCTGCCGCCGCCGCCGGAGGTGTGAGGGCGGCGCGGTCCCGGGCTTGGCGGCTGCGGGGCCCTGCCGGCAAGAGTGAAATCGGTTGAAAAACATTGCGAAATTGCCTATTCAGGCTCACCTGTGAGCCCTACCGATGTGGCTTGCAGGTTGAACCAATCGAAGGAGGGCCCGTGGCGAAGGAAGAGGTCATGGAGTTCACCGGCACGGTGACCGAGCTGCTGCCGAACGCGATGTTCCGCGTCAAACTGGACAACGATCACGAGATTCTCGCCCACACGGCGGGCAAGATGCGCAAGCACCGCATCCGGGTTCTCGCCGGCGACCGCGTCAATGTCGAGATGACGCCCTACGATCTGACCAAGGGCCGGATCACCTTCCGTTACAAGTAATTCCCCATCCATGGGCCCGAGCTGATGGCAGACCCTGAGGCCGCGCCCCCACTGGTTCTCGCCTCGGCGTCGCCGCGACGCCTCGAGCTCCTCAAGCAGATCGGCCTCGAGCCCGACGAGATCGAGGCCACCGAGACCGACGAGACGCCGCGCCCGCGCGAGTTGCCCGCCGGGCTGGCCCGGCGACTGGCGCGGGAAAAGGCGCTGGCGGCCGCCGCCCGCCATCCGCGCGCCTTCGTGCTCGCCGCCGACACGGTCGTCGCCTGCGGCCGCCGCATCCTCCCCAAGCCCCAGGACGAAGGCGAGGCCCGGGCATGCCTGCGGGTGCTGTCGGGCCGCCGCCACCGGGTCTTCGGCGGCCTCGCGGTCGCGGGTCCCGATGGCCGCGTCCGGGACCGCCTCGTCACGACGGTGGTCGCCTTCAAGCGCCTCGCGCCCGGCGAGATCGACGCCTACCTCGCCTCCGGCGAGTGGCGCGGCAAGGCGGGGGGCTACGCCATTCAGGGCCGCGCCGCCGCCTTCGTCAAACACTTGAACGGCTCCTATTCCAACGTCGTCGGGCTGCCGCTGTATGAGGCGGTGGCGCTGCTGCGCGGCATAGGGTTTCCCTGCGCGGGGCCTTGAGCCCCGGCGCGCCGAAGGCTTCGCCGGTGGGCGGGGCCCAAGGGCTTCTCGTCAACGTCGTCCCCGGCGAGAGCCGTGTGGCGCTGGTGGCAGGGGGAAGGCTCGGCGATCTCGTCATCGCGCGGCGCGGGGAGGGGGCACCTCGCGCGCGCGGAAGCGGCCTGGGGTGGCACGGTCTCGCTCGCGCCGGACCCGGCCTTGGCCCGCGACCGATTCGAGATCGTGATAGAGTAGGGCGTTGCGCCAACGCGAGCGCCGCGCCGGGCGGAGGGATGGAGACGATGCCGGCAGCAGCCGAGAAACCGCGTGGGAAGAAGCCGAAGCGGGCGGGCCGCTGCCCCGTCTGCGGGCACCCCACCGTGGCCGAATTGCGGCCCTTCTGTTCCGCCCGGTGCAAGGACCTGGACCTCGGGCGCTGGCTCAAGGAGGCCTACCGGATTCCTACCGACGAAGAGCCCAAACCCGGCGACGGCGCGCACGATGAGGAGTGAGACGGCTGCCCTCGGCGGTTCTGGACAGGATCACGGATTTCTCTTATAAGCCGTTCACTTGACCGCTCCGGGCAGTCCGCCCCGACCGGCGCGCCCAGGTAGCTCAGTTGGTAGAGCAGCGGACTGAAAATCCGCGTGTCGCTGGTTCGATTCCGGCCCTGGGCACCACTTTCCCTGCTGTTTTCCGTTTTCGCCTCCGCGTGCCCGGTGCGCCTGTCGTGCCCGCTGTCTCGTGCGGGCCTTCGGCGAGTGCCGCCGCGATCCGCGCCATTCGCTCCGACGCCCCGCGCCCTAGGGACATCGCCCCAGGGACATCGCCCGAGGACCGTCTCGGCTGCCCGCACGACCCTGATCCCTGCCGCCCACCGCCCCATGTCGCCGGCCTCTCATGGCTCATCGGCTTGGCCGGCGGCGTGAATGGGCTGCGCGGTCCCGCTTCGCCGGTCTGGCTGGCGGCGCGGCGGATCGCGGCCGAGGCCGGAGATCGCGGGCGTCACCGCCAAGGGGAGGCCGACCCCGCTGGTAAACTCACACCATGAGGTATAGCTCGGCGCGCAGATTCCGTCGGAGATCGGCCGCCGCGTGAGGTGAAGTTAATGAAAACTATCGGAAGAGTCCGTACCCTAGGCGCGGCCGGTCGAAAGGCGGGTGCCGGCATGCCGCGAGAGGGGTCCCATCTAGGGAAGGATGCGAGAACGCGGCCCGCATGAGGCGGGCGGCGACGACAGGGGAGCGGAGCTCCTTGGCTCCGTTGCGACCGCAGAGGCGCAAACCCGCTCGGCGCACGACACGGACGGGCACCTTGGGATAGGAAAGGCGCACCATGGAAGGGGTTGGGCACGTGATGGCCGCATTGGCGGCCGACGAGAGCGGCGCGGCGGCCGCCGAATACGCGCTCATCATCGGCGCCGTCTCGGTGATCGTGGTGGTCGGCGCGCTGGTGCTCGGCCAGGGCCTCAGCGACTTCTTCGCCATGGTGGGCAACTGGTTCAACAATCTCGTCTTTCCCGCGGGGATGGCGCCGTAATCAATCGATAAC
>JAZGAE010000126.1:0-12176 GCA_036475545.1 Alphaproteobacteria bacterium | reverse complement strand
CGGGTTCCAGGTGCTGGGGTTGCCCGTCCCGTAATAGAGCAGGTTCAGGTCGGGATCCCAAGCCCAGTAACCCCAGAGCGACCCGCCGCCGATCTCCCAGGCATTGCCCTTCCAGGTCTTGATGCTGGAGTCCTTGCCGATTGGCTTGCCCAGGTGAGTGGTCTTGTCCGGGTCGACCAGGATGTCTTCGTCCGGACCCATGGAGTACGCACGCCACACGCGATCGCCCGACTTGATGTCGTAAGCGGTCATGTTGCAGCGGACGCCGAACTCGGCGCCGGAGCAGCCGGCCAAGACCTTGTCGTTGATGACGAACGGCGCGCTCGTGCCGGTCGAGGCCGAGACGGCCCTGATGCCGACACCGGCATGCATGTTCTGGGTGACCCAGACTTCCTCACCGGTCTTGGCATCGAGCGCGATCAGGCTCGTGTCGGCTGCGTAGATGAAGATCTTCCCGTCGGCGTAAGCCGCGCCGCGGTTGACGTTGTCGCAGCACATCACGCTGATGACACGCTCTTCGGTTTCCCCGCCGGGAAACTTGCCGCCCTTAACGGGGTTGTACTTCCAAATGATCCGGCCGGGCTCATTGAGGTCCAGGGCGTAAACGATGTTCGGGATCGCCGTGACGATGTACAGCACGTCCCCGAGCACCAACGGGCCACCCTCGTGACCACGCAGGACACCGGTCGAGAAGGTATACGCAACCTGCAGGCTGCCGACGTTGCTCTTATTGATCTGGCTGAGCTCGCTATAGCGCGTGCCAGCATAGTTTCCTGACGGCATAACCCACTGGTTGGGATCCTGTTGTAGCTTCAGCAACTCCGCGTTGGCGAGCGCCATGCCCGGCACCGCGAGAGCCACGGCCGCTACAAGGGAAGCTTTTAAGGGTAGTTTCATGATGGTCATCTCCTCCCCACTAGATTATTCGCTAGCTTTCCGATCTGCGGAAAGCTTGCTGGGCTGCTGCCAACCGCTCCTCCCCCCACCGACGATAAACCGCCCCTCTCAGGCCGCGCCCACGCGGCCCCAGATCAAGGCAGAATTATCTAAGATGAGTGAAGAATCACGGTTAAGCCTACACAACCCGGCTGAATGATAAGGGCCTTCCTTCCACAGGGTCAAGATTCTTTCTTGGAAATCCGCGCTTTCTGGCCGTTCGCCGCGGCCCGTCGCTGGGCTCGCCTTCGGCGACGCCCCCGGATTGGGGGCCTCGAGAGCGGGTGTCGGCAGGGCCTCGACCACCTCGCGCCGCGCGCCCGATGTGGCCTGCAGCGGACCGCACGCCCGCGATCCCGGGCCCCTCGCGGGCGGAACGACGCTGAAGCTAAGGTTGAAACTTCTATTAAATCGCATTACGGGTCGGGTCTCAGCCGGTGCGCCGGCCCGTCGGAACCCTCGGGGGAATGGCGCTCCGGAGACTTCGCCTCCCGGGGCCCTCGGGCTTTGAACGCACGACGGAGAAGGAAACTTTCTGGACCATATGTGAACTTTTTAGGCGACATATGAACCTGATATGAACCTGTATCTGCCCCACGAGCCATACGTTGCCGGTTTCCAGAAGAGGGTCACACATGCCCGCCCTCTCGCATGGCTGGCCCTTGTGGCGGCCCTGGCCTTTCCGCTCGACGCGCGGGCGTCGAGCCAGGAGGCCGAGCCCCTGCGGGTGACCGAGGTCGCGCCGGGCGTCTTCGTGCACGTTGGCGTTCACCAAGACGCGACTCCCGATAATCTCGGCGACATCGCCAACATCGGCTTTATCGTCGGCGAAAGAGGGGTGGCCGTCGTCGACACCGGCAATACCCGCAACCTCGGGTTGCGTTTGCGCGAGGCCGTGCGCGCGGAAACCGACCTCCCCATTCTCTACGTGATCAACACCCACGTTCACCCCGACCATATTTTCGGCAACGCGGCGTTCAGCGAGGACAGCCCCGAGTTCGTCGGCCACGCGAAGCTGACGGCCGCCATGGCCAACAGGGGCCCATTCTACCTGGAGGCGCTCGTGGAGTTCGTCGGCGCCCAAAACGCCGAGGGGACCGAAATCATCCCGCCCTCGCTCACCGTCGAGGCAGGTAGGCCGCTGGAGTTGGACCTGGGCGGACGGAGCTTGAGGCTCACCGCCCATCCAACGGCACACACCGACAACGACCTCACCGTCACGGATGTCGCAACCGGGACCTTGTGGACCGGCGACCTGGTGTTCGTCGAACGCATTCCGTCGATCGACGGCAGCCTTCTCGGCTGGGTCAGGGTGCTCGAGGAGCTGCGCAGGTGGCAAGCGGAGCGGATCGTCCCGGGCCACGGTCCCGCAACCGCCGACTGGCCGAAGGCCATGGCCGATGAGCTGCGGTACTTCAGCGTGCTTCTCCGCGACATCCGCAAGCTGATCCGAGGGGGCGGCACGATCGAGGAGGCGGTGGCGGTGGCCGGTCGAAAGGAGAGGACCAAGTGGGCGTTGTTCGACGACTACAACCCCCGCAACGTCACCGCCGGCTTCGTCGAGTTGGAGTGGGAATGATCGCGGAGTCTCTGGCCGCGCGATTTTCCGCCCGGAGGCGGATTGGGCGCTTGCATGATTGGTGTTGCTGCCCCATTTTTTGTATTATCCTAGCCTCTCGCTAGGTTAACGGTTCGCCGGGCCGCGACGGCCCAAACGGCGCCCTCAGAGAGAACGGGGAGAGGACTAGCATGCGATCCGAGGCGAGAATGCTGCGCGGGGCCGGAGTCCTCGGCCTTGCGCTCTTCCTGGCTACGGCGGTGGCGGTCTCGCCGGCCTTGGCCGAGGCCGAAGTCGAGGACAGCTGGGCCAACATCAAGGCGGCTCTGTTCGGGGACAAGGTGATTGCGGATGGTGCCGGGATCATCGAGCTGGACACGCCGTACCGGGCGGCGGACGCGGCCATCGTACCGATCACGGTGACGGCGCTGAGGCCGCAGGGGCAAGACGACTACATCAAGACGATCACCATCGTGATCGACGAGAACCCCTCGCCGGTGGCGGCGCGGATTCACATGACGCCGGAGAGCGGGCTGGCGACGGTCTCCACGCGCATCCGGATCGATGCTTACACCCATGTTCGGGCGATCGCCGAGACCAGCGATGGCGAGCTCTATATGGCGGCCAGCTTCGTGAAGGCGGCTGGGGGCTGCTCGGCGCCCTCGCTCAAGGACGCGGCGGCGGCGATGGCCAGGTTGGGCCAGATGAAGATGAGGTTCGTCGAGGCCGGCGTGGGCGACGAGCCGGGCTACGCCCAGCTCTTGATCAGTCATCCCAATTATACGGGGCTGCAGTTCAACCAGATCACCCGCAGCGAAATCCCGGCGCACTACGTGGAATCGATCGAGGTGAGCCGGGGCGACGCCACGATCTTCACCTTGGAGGGGGACATATCGCTGAGCGAGGACCCGTCCATCCACTTCTACTACAAGGGTGAAGAGGGGGCGGAGCTGAAGGCCGTGATCACGGACAGCGAAGGCCAGGTGTTCGAGAAGAGCTGGCCCGTCCCGCCCGCCGCCGAGAGCTGATCGAACTTACCGGACGCAGGGCGAACAGGACGATTAAGGGCGCGGGCCTCAGCCGTTCGCCGCGAAGGCGATGACGAAAGGGGGCGCCGGGAGGATCCCGGCGCCCCGTTTCTTTTCCCGTTGCGGTAGCCGGGTCCTCGGTCCCAACGACGCCGTGGCCGATCCCGTCGTGCCGACCGTCGCGCGAGCCGCCGGTCCCAAACCAGGGTCGAGACCGCGCCTCCCTAGAAGCACCTAATTTGAGCCGCGGCCTGCGCCCGGTAAAACTTTTCCAGCGGCGCTTTGACGATGCCGACGCTTCGGTAGACCTCGTCGATTCTGGCGTTGTTCGCGGCCTGCAGGCGCAGAATCGTCTCTGCGTGAACGTATTCGTCGTAACTGAGCCGCGCCGCTACGGCATCCACGGCGCAAGAACATTTCCGCAAGAACTCTCGGGTCTGCGCGTTCGTGGCCATGCACGCGAACACGTACTCCGCCCGCGCATCCGTGGGAAAGTCGTTGGTCCCCGCCTTGGCCAAAGCAGCGCCGTTGACGAGCAACAGGCACCCCAACGCCAAGGCGGACAGAACGGTCCTTTTCATTCGAGGCATTCTCCTGACTGACGGGGGCCAAGATGTCCCCGTTGACTCACTTCTTCCTTTTTTCGTCCGCGGTCACGATCTCGCGAAAGGTCACGGTCTCGTCGCTCGTCATCGAGTCCCCCTTTCTGACGGGCGTTAGGGAGCTTATCCGGTAAAAGCCGCCGGGGATCTTGTCCGACAAGACGAAAACGTAGATCTTTCGGGCTAACCTGGGGAAGCGCTTCTTCAGTTCTGCGTTGGCAAAGGGTTGAATCCGGATCTCGATACCGCTGAAAGTCTCTCCGTTGAAGCTGAAGGTCGTGGGGTTTGTCTCCGCGCTGCCGGCAAGGGCGTCCCTGATCCGGGTGCGGAAATAAAGCGCGCTTCCCCCGGTCAGCCGCTGCAATTGCCGCACGTCGCGTTCGAGAAACAGCATGAAGATCGGATTGCCGTTAAACCCGTATCTAGGCGAAAAGCGAACCCTGTGCTTGCCCGAGAGGAACCTGAACGACAGGTTCTTGCGGCCCGACGGCAGGACCTTCGTGATCCTCTCCTCGACCTTGTCCGTGAAGGCCTCGCCCAGCGTTCCCTTTCGCTCGAAATCGTAGATCAGGGTGACCGGCTCGGTGATCGATTCCAAGTGGTTGGTCGTGTAAAGAGCCTCGTTCGCCGCCGACAGCCGGCTGGAGTCGAGGGGCTTTTCTTCCTCGCCGGCAAAGCCGGGCATCGCATAGACGCTCAACGCCCCCGTCAAGGCCATCGCCGCAAAAGCACTCGCCTTCACGCAAAGTCCTCCAGATCCGGTTCAGCCCCGTGACGTTGTTATATTATGACCTGAACAGGGAATAAAAGAGGCGAATGGGCTTTCGAGGCTGGTCCGGATCCCTTCCTCCCCGAAAGCCGGGAGGAAGGCGCCCAACCTGGGGCTATCCCGAGGGTGCGCCTCCGTGGCATGGCTGCAGGCCGCTCCCTGTGGCGGCGCGGCCCCGCAAATTGCTGGGACGCCGTAGGTTTGCTAGGTTGCAGACGACGACCGCTCGAATAGGACTCTCATTGGGAAGGCACTGGTGGCGAAAGGCAAGACGTCATCCCAGGATACCCCGGCGGGGCCGCTCCCAAGGGGATCTCACGCGCCCGATGGCGGCGCCCATTACCGCGTCTTCGTGCGGGACCTGGTGCTGCAGTGCATCATCGGGGTCCATCCGCACGAGCGTCATCTGGCCCAACGCGTGCGCCTGAATGTCGACTTGACGGTCGAGGACGCGTGCGCCTCGACCGCTGACGATGTCGCCAATGTCGTCTCGTACGAGGATGTGGTGGAAGGCGTCAGGGCCCTGGCGGCGCGGGGCCGCGTTCGCCTTGTCGAAACCCTGGCCGAGGAGGTGGCCGCGCTTTGCCTCGGCGATCCGCGCGTGGCCTCGGCCCGCGTGCGGGTGGAGAAACTGGATGTCTTCGCCGACGCCGCCAGCGTCGGAATCGAAATCGAGCGCCGGCGCCAGACGATGGCCCCAAGCGCCGGCGAAAAGGTTGCTGCCCGCGATTCCGATGTCGCCGAGGACTCATAAGGGCCGGCCCGTCCGACACGCGGCTGCGCGAGATGTGGGTGATTAAACTTGGCGGAAGCATGGCGGTCTCCGCCGTGCTGCCGGCCTGGCTCGAGGTCCTCTCCCGCTCCGGCGGACACCCCAGGGTAATCGTTCCGGGGGGCGGGCCGTTCGCCGACCAGGTCCGGCAGGTCCAGAAGAAGCGCCCGTTTCCCGACGAAGCGGCCCACCGCATGGCCGTGCTTGCCATGGAACAGTACGGCCTGATGCTGGGCGCCCTGGCGCCCGGATTTCGTCCCGCCGCGACGCTCGACGAGATCCGCGCCGTCCAGGGCCAAGGCCACGTGCCCCTATGGATGGCGGCCAAGATGACGGCCGGCCGCGGCGACATTCCAGGCCGGTGGCAAGTGACCTCCGACAGCCTGGCCGCGTGGCTGGCCGTCGAGGCGAACGCCGAACTCCTCCTCCTCGTCAAGTCGGCCGAGCCGCCGGACGCTGGAGCCGGCGGCAGCGTCCCGGTCGCCGACCTTCAACGGGCCGGGCTCGTGGACGAGTCCCTGGCCTCGTTCATTCGCGGGCGGGATTTCGCGGTTCGCTGCGTCGGACCCCGGGGCCACCGGGCCATGGCCGACGCGCTCGAGGGCGGCCCGCCCCCCGGGGTGCCGGTCTCTGCCGACGGATAGGCCCGCCCCCGCGGGCGCGGACCGCCGGCGAAAGCGGTTTGAACGAGCCGCACGGGTCTGGGAGAGGCTTCCCCCCTTCAAAACCGGCCGCCTCGCCCAGACATAAGTGAGGCGGAACAACCAAAAAAGGGTAAGATTACCCGCAAGGCTGAGGGTTTGTTTGGATACGATGGCGCGGAAAAGCCGCAAGATGAGGTGGGCCTGGGTGCTCACCGGTTCCGGGCATTTCTTCGACGAAAGCCTGGCGATCATGGAGAAGCTGGACGAATTCGACGTGTTCGTGAGCCGCGCCGCCGAGGAGGTGCTCCGCATGTACCACCTGCGCGGCCAAGTCTTCCGCAAAGGCGTCCAGGTCTACCGCGACACCACCGCCAGCGCCGTACCCGTGGGCCAGTTCTACAAGGGCCTTTACCACACCCTCGTGATGGCGCCGGTCTCCTCCAACACCGTCGCCAAATGCGTTTACGGCATCTCCGACAACCTCGCGACCAATGTCTTCGCCCAGGCCGGTAAGTGCCGGGTGCCCAGCATCGTCTTCGCCTGTGACACCGCGCCCGAGCTCGAGTCCATGGCCCCCAAGGGCATGGTCAAGGTCTTCCCCCGCCGCATCGACCTCGAGAACGTTGAAAAGCTCAAGTCTTTCGAGACGACAACAGTGGTCGAGAGCATGGCGGACTTGCAACGGGCCATCGTGGAACGGCAGGCATGCCTGAACGCATCCTCTTCCTGACCGGGAGGCTGGCGGAAACCCAGTTGCACCGGATCCTCGAGTCCATGGATCCGACGGATTTCGCCTACCGGGTCAAACAGATCGGCATTTCCGTGGCGGCGCTGATGACCGCAAAGATCATCCGCCGCCGCGTCAGCGACGACCACGGCGCCGACAGGATCGTCGTCCCGGGCCGGTGCCGGGGCGACCTCGAGAGCTTGAGCCAGCACTACAAGATTCCGGTGATCCGCGGGCCGGACGATCTCAAGGACCTGCCGGAATTCTTCGGCCGCGACGGCCCGCCGCCGGACCTCGGCCGCTTCGATGTCCGCATCTTCGCCGAGATCGTCGAAGCCCCGAACCTCGACGTGGACTCGATCCTTGCCCAGGCCGAGGCCTATCGGCGATCGGGCGCCGACGTGATCGACGTGGGGTGCCTGCCGGACACCGAGTTCCCCCATCTGGAGGAGGCGGTCGCCGCGCTCAAGGCGGAAGGAGTCGCGGTCAGCGTCGATTCGGCGGACACAGACGAATTGCGGCGCGGTGGGCGCGCCGGCGCCGACTATCTCTTGAGCGTGACGGAGGAGACCCTGTGGCTCGCGGACGAAGTCGCCTCGACCCCGGTCCTGATACCGGCCAGGCACGGGGATCTCGAGACGCTGACGCGCGCCATCGAAACATTGAGCGCGAAGGGTCGTGCGTTTCTCGCCGACCCGATCCTCGATCCCATCCATTTCGGCTTCACCGAGTCCCTGCTCCGGTATTACGAGCTTCGCCGCCGCCACCCGGAGGTCGAAATCTTGATGGGGATCGGGAACTTGACCGAGCTCACCGGCGCGGACACCACGGGCATCACGGCTACGGTGATGGGCGTGGTCTCCGAGCTTTGCATTGGAAACGTGCTCGTGGTCCAAGTAAGCCCCCATGCCCGCCGCGCGGTCGAGGAGGTGGACCTCGCCCGGCGCATCATGTTCGCCGCGCGCCAGGCGCACAGCCTGCCGATCGGCATTCACGCCGGGCTCATGTGCCTCCACGACCGGCGCCCGTTTCCTTACAGCAGCGAAGAGATCGCGGAGCTCGCGGCGATGATCCGCGATCCTAGCTTCCGCGTGCAGGTGAGCGAGGAGGGAATCCACGTCTTCAACCGCGACGGCCACCATGTGGATGGGGATCCGTTCAACCTGTTCCCCCATCTGGGCGTCGAAGACGATGGCGCCCATGCCTTCTACCTGGGCGTGGAACTCGCCCGCGCGCAGATCGCCTGGCAGCTCGGCAAGGCTTACAGCCAGGACGAGGAGCTCGACTGGGGCTGTGCCGCCGACCCGGCGAAGCGGCGCGAGGACGAGTCCGACCATGGCGCGCCGGGCCACACTCTGATCGCCAAGAAGAGAAAGGCGGAAGAGAAGCGGCGCGCCAAACAGGGGCAGGCACCGGAGCGGGCCAAGGCCTGCAAGCCGGCGGCCTCGAATCCCCCGGCGGCGGCCAAGGCGAAGCGCGGGCCTAAGGAGCGTAAACCGTCGGGGGCCGAATGATCTACGAGACCATTGTGACCACCGTGAACCCCGCGGGGCGGGTCCATGTCGCGCCCTTCGGGGTGACCCTGGAGCCCGACGCCCTGGTGATCGCGCCCTACCGCCCGTCCACGACCCTCGACAATCTGGACGCGACCGGCTGCGCCGTGGTGAACCTGACCGACGACGTGCGCGTCTTCGCGGGTTGCCTCACCGGCCGGCGCGACTGGGAAACCGTGCCGGCGAGGAGGATCAAGGGCGCGGTGCTCAAGGACGCGCTCGCCCACCGGGAAGTGGAGGTCACGGGAATGGAGGACGATCCCGAGCGCCCCCGCTTCCGCTGCCGGGTCGTGCACGAGGAAACCCACGCTTTGTTCCCGGGATTCAACCGGGCCCAGGCGGCGGTCGTAGAGGCCGCGATCCTGGTGAGCCGGCTGCATCTCCTGCCCATGGAGAAGGTCGAAACCGAGATCGCCTATCTGGAGAACGCGGTGAGGAAGACCGCCGGTCCGCGCGAGTGGGA
This sequence comes from Alphaproteobacteria bacterium, assembly GCA_036475545.1. Taxonomy (GTDB): domain Bacteria; phylum Pseudomonadota; class Alphaproteobacteria; order DATDPM01; family DATDPM01; genus JAZGAE01. The sequence goes on along the minus strand of JAZGAE010000126.1, from coordinate 3,124 downwards.
GGCATGGGGCTGGCTCATGGATCGCGTCTCGGCCTTCAAGGCGGGGAGGGCCGCCGCCGGTGGCGTCGAGGAGGTGCAGCCCTAGGCGAGCTTTCCCGCGGCCCCGCGCCGTGCATCGGCGTCGCCGTTCCGGGCTCCAAATTTCGCAGCAAGGCTGGCCACCGCCACCGCCGGCGCGCAGGTGGCGGCCAAGCCCGCGGCTTCCGGCGCGGCGTCGATGAACTCCGCGAAGTCGACGTAATCGCACCCAAGCCGGCGGGCGAGGTCGCGGACCAGGAACCGCCCGCATCCGGCGCCGATCAGGGGGGCGCCGGCGTCCAGGACCCCGCGCGAGAGCGCGCGGGCGCAGGCGGCGGCGATGCGCTCGGTCTGGCAGTCGGCGAGATGGGCGGCGAGGCGCCGCCAGGCGTCGAGCCCCGCGCTGTCCGAGTCCCGTCCCAGCATGCGGGCGAGGCGCCGGGTGCTGTCCTCCACGCTCTTGCCACCGCCATCGGCGGCGGGGTAGTCGTCGACCCCCTCGGGGAGCGACCCGTTGAGGCGATGGACGTCGGCCATGGTGGCGAAGAGCTCGGCCATCAGGCCCTGGCGTTCGCCCCCGAAGGGGACCGAGGCGGCCACCGCCATCACCGGCGTGCGCACGACGCCGGTATAGACGAGCTCGTCGTGAACGAGGCGCGCGTGATCGCTGACACCCAGCGCGTGCACCTCTCCGCCGGCGACGGGCACGATGTCGGTGGTGGTGCTGCCGACGTCGACGAACAGCCCCTGGTCGACCCTGGCGGCGGCAAAGGCCGCGCTGGCGAGCCAATTGGCCGAGGCCACGCTTTCCCAGCGCACGAGCGCCTGCTCCGGGGCAAGCAGACCGGCCCGGCCCGCGAACACCAGGAGCTCGGCCCCGGGAAGCCAAGAGACCGCGGCGGCAATGAGCCGACGCACGCCTTCGGGCCGGGAGGGGAAAAGGTCGGCCATCTCGCCGGTCATGGTGAGCGCGTGACGCGACGCCGGGCCGAGCCGGCCCAACGCCTCGCTCATGGCCCGTTCCAAGTGTTCCATGCCCTGCCACAGCGGGCACGGCAGTTGCAGCACCGCGGCGACGCGGCCCGGCGGGTCCACGGCGGCGGCCTTGAGGTGGGCGCCGCCGACGTCCCAGCCGATGACAGGATCCTTAGCCATTCACCTCGGCCTCATCCATGGGCGCTGCGGGTGAAGACGGGGCGGCCGTGCGGGGGGTGGCCGGGGAAGGAGCCGCGCCCGCGGCGAGCGCCAGCACCATGGCGGCCGGGTTCCGGCCCAGCGCCGCGCCCAGGCCGACATACGAGGTGGTGAGGCGCGGATTCACCTCCAGCACCACGGGCCCGTCGGCCGTCATCAACAGGTCGATGCCTGCATATCCCCATAGGCCGGGCAATGCGGCGGCCACCTTCGCTGCGATGGGCGCGAAGATCGGGCGAAGCGCCTCGAGCGCGCCGGTCTCGCCGCCGAGGTGGCGGAACCCGCCCTCCGCGACGACGACGTGTTGGCGGTTGCAGGTCAACAGCCACGCCCGGCCGTCGCGGAACAGGGCGGAAAGGCTTGCCGGTTCGCCCCGAACCAGGGGCTGGACGACGAAACGGCCCGCGCGCTCGGCCTGGGCCAGCCAGGTGCGCAGTTCGCCGGCATCGGTGAATACCCGGGTGTCCTCCGCCCCGGCTCCGTCGTCGGGCTTGGCCACCCACCCGGTCTTCGAGTGGGGCCACGGGCCCGCGGCCGGTGCCGTCGCGACCATGGGCACGCCGTGACGGGCGAGGATTTCAGAGGTCGCGCGCTTGCTCGCCGCCACCCGCACCGCCTGTGGCCGGCTCCCCAGGAGGAGGCGGCCCTCGTCCTCGGCCATGGCGCTCAATCGCTCGAGCGCGCCGCCCGTCTCGGGCGCTATGGGCCAAACCGCGTCGGCCTCCGCCATGCACCGCCGCCAGCACTCCCAGACGGCGCCGGCGTCCTCGAGCCTCACGAACCGGGCGTCCACGGCGGCCGGCGGCATCCGCGGGTCGCGGGTACTGAGCACTTGCGTCCCCTCAAGGGCGGTAAGATCGTTGACGAGGGCGGTCAGCATCATCTCCCCTTCCCGCTTGAGCGAAGGGGGAAGATCGTGGTCCATGAGACCGCCGCCGGTGACGTATTCGCAAACGAAGATGCGCAAGGTCCCCTACCCTTGATCCTGATCCCGGTTATCGACCTGAAGGACGGAGAGGTCGTCCACGCGTGTCTCGGGAAAAGGGACGCATACCGGCCGGTGCGCTCGCGCCTGTGCGCGGGCCACGCGCCGGTTGAGGTGGTGGGCGGGTTTCTCCGGCTGCATCCCTTCGCCACAGTCTATATCGCCGACCTCGACTCGATCGAGCGCCGCGGCGACAACCTTACGGCCATTCGGGCGGTGCGCGCACGCTTCCCCAGACTCGACCTTTGGGTCGATGCCGGATTTGGCACGGCCCCGGCCGTGCTCGCCTGGCGGGAAGGGGGGCTGGGGCGGCCCGTCGTGGGGACGGAAAGCCTCGCCGCGCCGGAGCACTGGACCGGGATCGTGGAGGCCGGGGCCGCGGACGTCGTCCTGTCGCTGGATTTCGGGGCCGGCGAGTTTCTCGGCCCGCGGGAGGTGCTGGCCGAGCCCCAGTCCTGGCCCCGGGACGTCGTCGTCATGACCCTGGGGCGGGTCGGAGGGGCGGAGGGCCCCGATCTCGACCGGGTCCGGGCCGTCCGGCGCCGTGCAGGCGGGCGGCGGGTCTTTGCCGCCGGCGGCGTGCGCGACGGGCGCGATGTGGAGCGCTTGGCCGAGGTCGGTGCCGACGGGGCGCTACTGGCGAGCGCCCTTCACGACGGCCGGATCGGCGCCGACGACGTCGCGCGGGCGCGGGCGGGCGGCTAGAGCATAATCCGGTCAAGTTGAACTGGCTGCGCCGGAGGAATTTTGTGCCGCGGGCAGGAGCGGGGCGAAGCACGTAGCAGTGCCACCGCGCGAGCTCCGCGACGAACCCGTGGCCGCAAAAGACCCCGGCCCTTCGGGTTGCGCCGGGGCGGGCGCCCGCGGCGTTGCGCCGCTCGGCCGATGCCCCCGCATCGCCCTTCGCGCCGCGCCTGGCGGATCGCC
>JAZGAE010000125.1:0-17086 GCA_036475545.1 Alphaproteobacteria bacterium | reverse complement strand
CGTGTTTTGACGTTAACGGTGGCGCGGCGGAGACGATCATCTTGTCCGCTACGTGTTTTGACGTTAACGGTGGCGCCGCGGAGACGATCATGCCGGGGCAAGGGCGATGACGCCGCTATCGCGGTTTCCTGAGCGCAGCCTGATCCCGCTCGCCGTCCTCTGGGCGAGCGCCCTGATCCTGGGCGGGGCCTACGCCTTCGAGTACCTGGGCGGGCTCGCGCCCTGCGTCCTGTGCCTCTACCAGCGCGTCCCCTATTGGGCCGCGATCGCGCTTTCGCTCGCGGCGCTCATCCTCTCCGGCCGGCCACGGACCCACCAGGCGCAGACCGCCCTCGTCTATCTGTGCGGGCTCGCGTTCGTCGCGGGCGCCGGGATCGCCGCCTTCCACGTCGGCGTCGAGCAGCACTGGTGGCAGGGGACCACGGCCTGCGGCCCGGGCGCGGGGGCGGTCCCCGAGAGCCTCGCCGAGCTGGAGGCGCGGCTCGGTGAGGCGCCGGTCGCGCGCTGCGACGAGGTGGCGTGGTCGCTGTTCGGGATTTCCATGGCCGGATATAATGTGATCCTGTCCGTGGTGCTCGCCGCCTTCTGCCTCGTCGCCCCGCGCCTGGCGGGGTCCCGGCAGGTGGCGCGACGCCTGGGCTGACCAGACGCGGGAGGAGACCCATGCCCACCGATACCGGGAGCGGCGCCCATCCCAGGAAAACCGGCGAAGACCGGCTGCCCGGCGATCCCTCGCCCGAGCAAATCGTCGAGCGCATCATCCGGGTCGATCAGGCCGGCGAGTACGGGGCGCTGCGCGTCTACGAGGGCCAGCTGGCGGTGCTCGGCGACAAGGCGGGCGCGAAGGTCATCCGCAAGATGGCGGCCAAGGAGGAGGAGCACCTGGCGGTGTTCGACCGGCTGATGGTGGAGCGCCGGGTGCGGCCCACGCTGCTTTCGCCGCTGTGGCACGTGGCCGGCTACGCGCTGGGGGCGGCCACCGCGCTGTTGGGCAAGAACGCCGCCATGGCCTGCACCCAGGCGGTCGAGGAGGTGATCGACGAGCACTACGCCCGCCAGGCCGCCAAGCTGGGCGAGGACGAGGCGAAGCTGAGGGAGACGATCGAGGAGTTCCGCCGAGACGAGCTGGCCCACCGTGACGCGGCCCTCGCCCACGGGGCGCTGGACGCCCCCGCCCACGGGCTCCTGATCGCGGCCATCAAGGCGGGCTCCCGCCTCGCCATCCGGCTGTCGGCCAGGATCTGACGGGAGCCGCGCGCCGCGCCATCCGGCTGTCGGCCAGGATCTGAAGGGAGCCGCGCCGGCTCCTAGAACCGGGCGAAGGCCCGCTCCACCTTCTCCAGAAACCGGGCCTCCCTCCCCTCATCGGGGCGGTCCAGGCCGTAGTGCGCCAGATAGAGGCAGCGGGCGCGCTTCGCCAGCAGCGGCCTGATGGCGCGGCGAAAGACGCGGCGCACGGGATCGCCCATCCACAGCCTCACGTACCACCAGGGCGCGCCGAAGGAGGTGACGACGCCGAGCCCGCGGACGTGGGTGAGCCCCGGCCGCAAGGGGCCGCCGCCGTCCGGTATGTCGAAGGCGACGCCGGGCACCCACACCCGGTCGAAGTAGCCCTTCAGCATGGCCGGCATGTCGTGCCACCACACCGGGAAGCAGAACACCAGGGCGTCCGCCCACAGCAACCTGTCGACGTAGTCCTGGACCTCGCCCGTGTTCCGCCCGGCCGCGTAGTAGGCCAGGCGTTCCTCGCCGCTCATCGCCGGGCGGAAGCCCTCCCGGTAGAGGTCGGTGGCGACCACCTCGTGGCCGGCGGACCCGAGCGCCCCGACCACCCGGGCGTGGACCGCGCCGGTGAAGCTCTCGGCCAGGGGGTGGGCGCAGATGACCTGAACGCGCATGGCCCGATGCTACGCGCAAACCCGGCCGGGGATAAGCCCGCTCGGGCCCCCGGCGCGGCGATCCACCCGCAGCCCGGCGAAGGCAATGGCCGGAGGGCCGGAAGGGTGGACAAATCTTGCCCGGCACGGGGCAGCATTTGGCCGGAGGCGGCAAGAGTGGACAAATCTTGCCCGGCACGGGGCAGCATTCGGCCGGAGGCGGCAAGACTCGTCTCGACCGGGCCTTCGGCGCCGGGGCGCGGCGCCCGCGCCGGCGCGTTTTACCAATTAACTCAAATGGTTAGCCAGAGCCCGGCGCTGGTCCTGTTCTTGCGTGCCATTCGTCCCCAATCCTACGACTCGCGCGAGGTTCCTGATGAAGATCGCACATCCCCCCATGCCGCCGATGGCCCAGGGCCAGCCCCACGGCGGCGCCCAGGTCCAGGGCAAGACCGCGCCCGCCGGCGCGGCGCCTGCCGGCACCGTGACGCCGCCCGTCGACCCCTCCTTCGAGGTCATCTTGAGCGAGGCCGCGCAGCAGGCGGTCCAGTCGGGCGTCCCGGCGCCGCCTCCGGGCAACTCGGCCAACTCGCCGGCCCACCTGGCCAAGTCTTACGTCCAGCAGTACCCCGAGCTCGGTGAAGGGCCCTTCGGCCAGCTCGTCAAGCAGGTCGTCCACGGCACCTTCACGCCGCCCAATCCCGCGTCGCCAGGCGACACCGATCCGGCCACGGGCGACGCGCCCGCGGACGTGGTCGCGGACGAGCCCGACGTGGTCGTGGATGAGGGGGAGGCCGTCCCCGGTGACGAAGGGGCGGGTAACGGCGAGACCACGGTGAGCGGCGCGGATGACGGAGAGGCCACGGTGAGCGGCGCGGCCGGGGACGAGCCGGTCTCGGACGAGGTGACGGACGTCACCCTGGGGCTCCCGCCTGTCGTCGATGACGGGGCGCTCGAGGAGGCCCTGATCGAGGAGCTGACCGGGGACGACGAGGAAACTTCTTAAGCACCCTTGCCGGGGCGGGGCTCCGCCCCTTTGAGCCTCCCTCGACCCAACGACATGGAAGCGCGCGGGCGCCGGCCGCGCCCGCGCGTGGCGACGGCGAAATCGGACGCCGGACTCAAGCGTCAGCGGGATATTCGGAAGTGCACCCGGGAAAGCACGCTTACGGCTCGAGCTCGGCGTCCCAATAGAGAAAGTCGCGCCAGGACACGTGCAGGTAGTTGGGCGGGTAGGCGCGGCCGTTGTGCTGCAGCTGATGGGGCGTCGGGCGGCGCGGCATGTTCGCGGGAAACATGCGCGCCTCGTGCGTCAGCCGGCTGCCCTTTCGCAGATTACAGGTCTCGCAGGCGGTCACCACGTTCTCCCACGTCGTCCAGCCGCCCCGCGAGCGCGGGACGATGTGGTCGAAGGTGAGGTGATGGCCGGGGAAGCCGTCGCCGCAGTACTGGCAGGTGAAGCGGTCGCGCAGGAAAACGTTGAACCGGGTGAAGGGCGCACGCCGCGCCGCCGGCACGTACGCCTTGAGCGAGATCACGCTCGGCAGCATCATCTCGATGCTCGGGCTATGCACCGCCCGGTCGTACTCCGAGACGATGTTGACCCTCTCCAGGAACACCGCCTTGATCGCCTCCTGCCACGAGCACAGCGACAAGGGGAAGTAGCTCAACGGCCGGAAATCGGCGTTGAGGACCAGTGCTGGGCAGGCTTCGAGCGACAGGGGCAAGGGGCCGACTCGCTTTGCATTATCCGCATTTGCGCCGAGAGGCTACATGGATTCCTTAACGATTTGAAGGCCAAACCGCGGAATTCCCGGATTCCGGCGGTGGGCTGCGGGCGCGTCTCCGGCGCGACCGGCACCGGCCGCGGCCCGGTCGCCCTCAGCCCCCGAACGCCCGCTCCAAGAACCGGCCGCCGAGCGCGAGCCCCTCGCCGTCGATGCCGTGGCCGAGGCCGGGGCGGACGTGGGTCTCCACCGCGACGCCCTGGGCCTCGAGCGCCGCCGCCGCCGCGGGCAGGGCCTGAGGCGGCACCACCGGGTCCTGATCCCCGTGGACGAGCAGCACCGGCGGGCGCGACCTCAACTCCCGGTCCAGCGTCTCGGGCCCGATGAGCGCGCCGGAATAGCCGACGATGCAGGCGACCGCTTCGGCCCGCCTGAGGCCGACGTGGAGCGCCATCATGGTCCCCTGCGAGAAGCCCACGAGCGCCAGGCGGTCGGGCCCGAGCCCCCGGTCCTCCAGCGCGGCGTCGATGAAGGCATCGAGCGCCGGCGCGGCGCGGCGCACGCCCGCGAGCAGGGCCTGGGGATCGACGTCCGTGAGGCTGAACCACTGGCGGCCCATGGGCGCCATATCAAAGGCGTAGGGCGCGTGGGGGGAGACGAAGACGGCATGGGGAAGCGCGTGGGCCCAGTGGGGCGCGAGGCCGATCAAATCGGCGCCGTCCGCGCCGACGCCGTGGAGCAGGATCACGAGCTCGCGCGCCTCGTCCCCTGCGGCGGGGCCGAAGCTCGGGCCGGCGAGCGCGGGCGAATCGGGCATGGGGGTCCTTGATCCGGTCTTGGGGCGTCGATGCTCGGCGGACGAACGCGCGCATGATCACCGCAATTCCGGGCGCGGCACAAGGGGCGGCGCCGGCGGGAGCGGCCGAGGGGGCGGCGGGACCCGCTGCCCTCAGCGCCGAAGTGACTTGCGATCTTGACCCCACCCCTCGGCGAGCGCGGCGAAGTCGGGGTCGCCGGCGGCGATCAGCCCGTGGCGGATCAGGAAGTCGATGACGACGAGGTTGGCGGCGGCCGGACCCCCTGCCCTCAGCGCCCCAGGCCCTCGGCGAGCGCGGCGAAGTCCGGGTCGCCGGCGGCGATCAGCCCGTGGCGGATCAGGAAGTCGATGACGACGAGGTTGGCGTTGGGCTTGAACTCGAGGGTGTCGGCGACGCGGCCTCTCACCTCGTCGAGGGCCCAGAGGTGGAAGCCGGCGAGCTCGCCGTCGTTGTTCCGGGGCCGAAACCCGGGGCCGAGCTCGAGGTCGTAGATGAACATGGTGGCGGGGCTCACGCCGCTCGGCGTCTCCAGGCAATAGGACAGGCAGCCGATGGGCCTTGCCCGGCGCGCCAGCGCCTGCGGGACGTTGGCCTCGTCTTTCGCCTCCTCGATCAGGGTTTGGAGCGGCGTGCGGCCCAAGGGCAGCCCGCCCGCCACCAGCTGGTCGAGCTTGCCGGGGTGGAGCCCGGCCTCGGGACTGCGCCGCGCCACCCACATGCGCAAGGCCCGCGCCTGCCGCACGAAGCCGTTCAAATGCACCCCGAAGGCGCGCACCCCGAAGGCGGGCACCGCGCCCCGGTCGAGGCGCATCAGCGGCGCGCCCTCGCGCCGCTCGTCGTCCAAGGGCAGCACCGGGTAGGGCTCGTCCCGCCAGCGCGGAATGATACCTTGCTCGAAGAGCTCGCGCGCCACGCCCTCGACCGCGCGGCTGCGCGCCTCGAACGTGTCGAGCTGGGGCGCGAGCGAGACGCCGTCGCGGCCGACCACGAACACGCCCGCGTACGAGTCGAGGCGGGGCGCGAGATCGCGGGCGATCCAGCCCACCTGTGCGGCCCCGATCCGGAACGGAAGGTAGCGGGAAGCATCGAAGGCGTGGCACTCGGCGATGCGGTCGAGAAGGGTCACCGGGCTGGGATCACAAGAGAGAAGTGCGCAGGCCTGCCGGGATCGCCCCGGCGGCAGGGGACTCGCGGGCTCAGGCCGCCTCTTTGGCCGCGCGGTCCACCAGCTCGACGATCTCGGACATGATGGCGGCGGTGTCGTAGTCCTTGGGCGTGTAAACGGCGGCCACGCCCGCCTCCTTGAGGGCTCCGGCGTCCGCGGGCGGGATGATGCCGCCCACCACCACCGGCACGTGGCCGAGGCCGGCGCTCCGCATCCGCTCCAAGACTTCCGCGACCAGCTCCAGGTGCGAGCCCGAGAGCACCGACAGGCCGACCACGTGCACGCCTTCCTCGAGGGCGGTGTTGGCGATCTGGGCGGGGGTGAGCCGGATGCCCTCGTAGACCACCTCCATCCCAACGTCGCGGGCCCGGACCGCGATCAGCTCGGCGCCGTTGGAATGGCCGTCGAGGCCCGGCTTGCCCACCAGCATCTTGATGCGCCGGCCGATGCGGCTCGACACCTCCTCGACGCGCTCGCGCACCTCCGCCATGCTCTCGGGCGATACCCTCGCGGCCGGGCCGCCGGCGCCGGCGGCGACGCCGGTGGGGGCCCGGTACTCGCCGAAGATCTTGCGCAAGGTCCCCGCCCACTCGCCCGTGGTGACGCCCGCGTGGGCCGCGGCAACCGACGGCTCCATGACGTTGCGGCCCTCGGCGACCGCGGCTTCCAGCTCCTTCAGCGCTCGGCGGACCGCATCGGCGTCGCGGGCCTCGCGCCAGGCCTTCAGGCCCCTGATCTGCTCGGCCTCGGCATCCGGGTGCGGCGAGAGGAAGCCGGCCTCGCCCTCTTCGGTGAGCGGCGAGGGGAGCGCCTCGGTGAAGCAGTTGACGCCCACCAGCGGCAGCTCGCCGGACTCGATCCGGGCGAGGCGCCGGGTGCTGGACTCGACGAGCTTCTGCTTCATGTAGCCGGATTCCACGGCCGTCAGGCACCCACCCATCTCGTCGATGCGCTCGAGCTCCGCCTTGGCTTGCGATTTGAGCTCGTCCACCTTCTCGCGGATCACGCGCGAGCCCTCGAAGATGTCGTCGAACTCAAGAAGATCGGTCTCGTAGGCCATGATCTGCTGGAGCCGGAGCGACCATTGCTGGTCCCAGGGCCTGGGGAGCCCCAACGCCTCGTTCCAGGCGGGGAGCTGAACCGCGCGGGCGCGGGCATTCTTGGAAAGCACCACCGAGAGCATCTCGATCAGGATGCGGTAAACGTTGTTCTCGGGCTGCTGCTCGGTCAGCCCCAGGGAGTTCACCTGCACCCCGTAGCGGAAGCGGCGGAACTTCGCGTCCGTCACGCCGTAGCGCTGGGCGGTGATCTCGTCCCAGAGTTCGGCGAAGGCGTGGACCTTGCACATCTCGGTGACGAAGCGCATGCCGGCGTTCAAGAAGAAGCTGATGCGCCCCACCACGGCGGGGAAGTCCTCGTCCGCCACCTGGCCCGATTCGCGCACCGCATCCAGCACCGCGCGGGCCGTCGCCAGCGCGAAGGCGAGCTCCTGCACCGGGGTCGCGCCCGCCTCCTGGAGGTGGTAGGAGCACACGTTCATCGGGTTCCACTTCGGCATCTCGCGCGAGGCGAACGCGATGACGTCGGTGGTGAGCCCCATGCTGGGCTTGGGCGGGAAGATGTAGGTGCCGCGCGAGAGGTACTCCTTGACGATGTCGTTCTGGGTGGTGCCGACGAGCTTGGACCGCTTGGCCCCTTGCCTGTCGGCGGTCGCGACGTAGAGGGCCAACAGCCACGCGGCGGTGGCGTTGATGGTCATCGAGGTGTTCATCCGCTCCAGCGGCAGACCCTCGAAGAGCCGCTCCATGTCGCCCAAGTGGCCGATCGGCACGCCCACCTTGCCGACCTCGCCGGCGGCCAAGGGATCGTCGGCGTCGTAGCCCGTCTGGGTGGGCAGATCGAAGGCGATCGAAAGCCCCGTCTGCCCGCGCGCCAGATTCGACCGGTAGAGCTCGTTGGAGGCGGCCGCCGAGGTATGGCCGGAGTAGGTGCGGATGAGCCACGGCCGGCCGCGGCCGGGGGGCCCCTTGCCGGCGCCCCGCGCCCGGCCCCGGGCCGCGGGGTCCGCCGCCTCGGGCGACTCCGCCTCGGGCCTGGCTGCGGCTTCGCGACCGCGTGCGGTTTCCTCCGTCATACCCTTCACCCCGGATCAATGAGCCCGGCGCTCTCCGGGCCGTGCGCGCTTGCACACACGCCCAAGGCCTTGAAAGGCCGCGAAAAACGGCGCCAAAGCTCCGCCTGCGGGCCGCCGGGCGACCTAACTTACCATATTTGTCCAGGATATTGTGCGTTGCAAACAAACTTGCGGGGCAGTAAAAGTTTGTGCGCTGCAAAAAGGGGGGGATGGCCTTGTCCGCGGCGCGCAGGGCGGCTTTGCGGCGCGCAGGGCGGCTTTGCGGCGCGGCGCGGCGGAGGCGCGGGTCGCGCTTCGGCATGGGTCACGGGGCATGAAAGCGAGGTAGCAGGAGCATGGCTTCCGAAGCGGCTCGGCTCAAATCCCGGGAGACGGCGAAGGACCTTTACGAGATCGGCGAGATCCCGCCGCTCGGCCATATCCCCAAGACGATGCACGCCTGGGCCATCCGCCGGGAACGCGAGGGCCCGCCGGAGCAGGCCATGCAGATCGAGACGGTGCCCACCCCGGAAATCGATTCCCACGAGGTGCTGGTCCTGGTGATGGCCGCGGGCGTCAACTACAACGGCGTGTGGGCGTCGCTGGGCAAGCCGGTCTCGGTCTTCGACGTGCACGGCGCCGACTACCATGTCGCAGGCTCCGATGCCGCCGGGGTCGTGTGGGCGGTGGGCTCCAAGGTGAAGCGTTGGCAAGTGGGCGACGAGGTGAGCGTCCACTGCAACCAGACGGACGGGGACGACGAGGAGTGCAACGGCGGCGACCCCATGTTCTCCACCAGCCAGCGCATCTGGGGCTACGAGACCCCGGACGGCTCCTTTGCCCAGTTCGCGCGGGTCCAGCCCCAGCAGCTGCTGCGCCGGCCCCTGCACCTCACCTGGGAGGAGAGCGCCTGCTACACGCTCACGCTGGCAACCGCCTATCGCATGCTGTTCGGCCACCGCCCCCATATCCTGCGGCCCGGCCACAACGTGCTGGTGTGGGGGGCCTCGGGCGGGCTCGGGTCCATGGCCGTCCAGCTCATCGCCACCGCCGGGGCCAACGCCATCGGCATAATCTCGGACGAGAACAAGCGCGACTTCGTCATGCAGCTGGGCGCCAAGGGCCTCATCAACCGCAAGGAGTTCGACTGCTGGGGCCGGATGCCCGACGTGGGCTCCGAGGGATACGGCGCGTACATGAAGGAGGTCCGCAAGTTCGGCAAGGCCATCTGGGACATCACCGGCAAGGGCAACGACGTCGATTTCGTCTTCGAGCACCCGGGCGAACAGACCTTCCCGGTATCGTGCTTCGTGGTGAAGCGCGGCGGCATGGTGGTGTTCTGCGCCGGCACCACCGGCTACAACATCACCTTCGACGCGCGCTTCGTATGGATGCGCCAGAAACGCATCCAGGGCAGCCACTTCGCCAACCTCCTGCAGGCGAGCCAGGCCAACCAGCTGGTCATCGAGCGGCGCATCGACCCCTGCATGTCGGAGGTGTTCCCGTGGACCGACATTCCCCGCGCCCACACCAAGATGTGGAAGAACCTGCACAAGCCGGGCAACATGGCGGTGCTCGTGCAGGCCAAGCGGCCGGGCCTGAGGACGGTGGAGGACGCCATCGAGGCCTACCGGCAGTCGTGACGCCGCGCCGGCCCGGCGGGCGGGCGTCGCGGGCCGATGGAGCCCAAAGAGAAGGGGCCGGCACGATCCGGCCCCTTGCCCTCAGGGAGACGGAGCGATGACCCAGGCCGAGGAAGGGACCGGGACGCCGACGCCCGAGATCATCGTCGATAACCTGCTGGAGACTTGCGCCGAGGCGCTGGAGGGGGCCCGGCAGTTGGCGGCGGCCGCCCGCGGCTCGGTGGCGGCGCTGGTCGTGCGCGAGGGGCGCATCGACGCGGGCCTTCTCGAGACCCATCAATTCGCGGCCCACGGGCTCGCCTGGCTCGAGACCTACGTGGCGGCGCTCGCCGAAACCTTGGGCTGGGCCAGGCGCCTGGAGGAGGCCGGCGCCTTGGGCGAGCTCGAGTCCCTGATCCTCCAGGCCGCCTTCGGCGAGTATGTCGCGCAATTGGGCGGCGGCATCGCCATGAGCCAGGTCGAGGTGGTGCGTCCCGCCGACCTCGGTCTCGGGGAAGCGGAGATCGTCGCGGCGCTGGCCAAGCCCGCCATCAAGACGTTGGTCACCCGCGGCAACACGGCCGAGGTGCGCGCGCGCATCGCCCGGCTCGTGGCCGACGGCCATTTCGGCGCGCTCGGGCTCGAGGACGAGACGCTGGCGATCATCCGCGACCAGATCCACCGCTTCGTCGAGGACCGGGTGGTGCCGTCCGCCCACGAATGGCACTTGCACGACGACCTGATCCCCATGGAGATCATCGACCAGATGGCGGAGCTGGGCGTGTTCGGCCTCGCCGTGCCGGAGGAATACGGCGGGCTGGGGATGGGCAAGATCGCGATCGCCGTGGTGACGGAGGAACTTTCCCGCGGGTTCCTGGGCGTCGGCTCGCTCGGCACCCGCGCCGAGATCGCGGCGGAGCTCATCCGCCTGGGCGGCACTCAAGCGCAGAAGGAGAAGTGGCTGCCTCGGATCGCCTCGGGCGAGGTGATGACCGCCGCGGTGTTCACCGAGCCCAACGTCGGCTCGGACCTGGGCAGCCTCACCACCCGCGCGGTCCGGGAGGGCGACGTCTACCGGGTCACCGGGGCCAAGACCTGGATCACCCACGGCGCGCGCTCGGACATGATGACGCTCATGGCCAGGACCAACGCGGACGAGCCCGGATACAAGGGGCTCAGCATGTTCCTGGCGGAGAAGCCGCGGGGCTCGGACGACGACCCGTTCCCCGCCAAGGGCATGAGCGGGGGCGAGATCGCGGTCTTGGGCTATCGCGGCATGAAGGAGTACGAGATCGCCTTCGACGGCTTCGAGGTCAAGGCGGAGGACCTGCTCGGCGAAGCCGAGGGCCAGGGCTTCAAGCAGCTCATGGCGACCTTCGAATCGGCGCGCATCCAGACCGCGGCGCGCTCGGTGGGCGTGGCCCAGAACGCGCTCGAGGTCGGGCTCCAGTACGCGCAGGAGCGTGTCCAGTTCGGCAAGCCGATCTTCGCCTATCCTAGGATCTCGGGAAAGATCGCCTGGATGGCGGTGGAGACCATGATCGCGCGCCAGCTCACCTACTATGCCGCGCGGGAGAAGGACTCAGGTCGCCGCTGCGACATCGAGGCGGGCATGGCCAAGCTGTTGGCCGCGCGCGTCGCCTGGGCGGGGGCCGACAACGCGCTGCAGATCCACGGCGGCAACGGCTACGCCGAGGAATATCCCATCTCGCGCGTCCTGTGCGACGCCCGCATCCTCAGCATCTTCGAGGGCGCCGCCGAGATCCAGGCCCAGGTCATCGCCCGCGGGCTGCTGGCGAAGGCGGCTTAATCCTCAGATTTTCCCCGGTCTTGTGGCCTTAGAAAGCGGAGCCGAAGTGACGGGTCACTGTAGGTGCCCCGTTTGCGGTTTGGCGGAGCACTGATCACTTCAAGCGCGGGCGGGGTGGCGAGTTCCATTGGCTTAAGAACATGCCTCTTGTAATGAGTTTCACGGAACGCCGTCTCTGCCAATACGAACTCCTCAACATCGCGTCTCGTAGCCTCTTTCCCCACGAAACGGTCGAGTATTTGTTTCTTCAAAAGGTCGTACCGTGGCTGTTTCTCGAATAGGACTAGCTGGTTCGGATCAGTGGCGTCGGAAAATGTGAATTCCCCACTCTCGTCAACCTTCCACATCGCCTCCTTCATTTTTGCCAGGCCCAGCGGATTGTTGGTTGCATAGAACAGATAATAATCAGTGACTCCCCTGTCGTTCTCCATTTGGAAGGAGCGAACATACTTCGCCCGCGCTGCTTCCCGAAGTTGGCGCAGGTAAAGGTCATGCAAGAAACGATTCCGCGCCCGCGGATCGGCGAGCGGTAGCGCGTGGCGCCATTCCGGAGCACCGAACCATGCGTCGAAATTCGCTTCCTGATCCGGGTGGCCGAGGAAGCGGTTGATCTCTTCGTACATGAAAGTGATAAGCACCTCGCATCCGCGATAGCTCATGATCTGGGCAACCACCGAGAACGGCACCCCTTTCCACCCGAAAGGATCGATGAAGGCGAATGTGGGCGGGAGCCCTTTGCCCTTGTGTGTGTATGATTCCAAAAGCTCGGCAAATGCCGCCTCGAAGGTGCACTCGCCAGCTACTCGGACCTTGAAATTAGCGGGACGTCTAATGCCGTTCACTATCTCTTGGAGAACTCGCGCACGATCGGCGTCTTTCTCCACAAAAAAGAAGCGAACGGTCGCCTCGATTCCGACACGTTGATTGATCGCTGCGTTTAAAGCGATTACTGGCGATCCCGGCTCGCCCTCTGAGTAACGGCCCGGTCCTGCAAATCCGTCGATGTAAAGTATTTCACGAAAGCCGCCAAGGCTGAGTATCGGCGTCCAGGCTTGGAGGTACCGCTTCAGGATTTCGTGCTTCGCCCGTGTGCGGGGCTTAAGGGGCCAAACAGTTGCTTTCGGCGCCGCCACCCAGGGTCTCCATCTATCGCCGAGCGAGTCTTTACTGTGCGGCTAACCCGTACCGTTCCAATTGCGGGGTCTCTGCGTCGGCCATGTGAGGCCACTCGTTCCACTCGCGGCCATCCAACGATCGGCCGCCAGACTTGGGCCGCAGTCCGCCCCACTGCTTGAAGAAAAATGGAACACCACAAGCGACGCATTGGTCTCGGACGTGCCGAACCCAATCTGGATCCATTGGCCGCGCGTGTGGACCACTTTCGCCGCCCACGATGACCCAGTGGATTCCGGTGAGGTCTAGGTTCGATATCGGGCCGATCAACGGTTCCACGGACAGGAAGCGTACGCAAGCAACGGTGTCCGAGAGATGGCGGACCCTCGAAACCTTGCTTCCGTCCTCAATGGACGTGCCAAACCAGATGTGGGCAGGTGGTTGGTCGTTCGCGTACCGGGCGTTCACGTAGTCTCTCATGCGCGAGCTCCGCTTCGTGAGAATTTGGAACACGTGCCAGTCCGCGCGCTCCATGGTCTCGAAGACGCGGCCTACATAGTCGAACGGCACGTGTTTGTGAAAGAGGTCGCTCATCGAGTTGACGAAGATCATTCGAGGCCGGCGCCACCTGAGAGGCTGATCCAAGCGCTCGGGACGCAAGGTGAGGTCAAACCCGTTCTCGAAAGGATGGCCTTTCACTCCCCGAAATCGTTCCGCAAACCTTTCCGCATAGCAGTTGTCGCATCCGGCGCTGATCTTCGTGCAGCCTGTCACCGGATTCCAAGTCGTGTTGGTCCATTCGATCGCAGTGCTGTAAGCCACCGCCAGCCCCTAGAACAAAACAAGAACACATATACGCGTTCTGAGTATAACAGTAAAGCTTTCCCGTTCCCGGCATTACGGGTTCACCGCGAGGTGTGCCAGGCGGCGGGTGCTGAGTCATTGGTTCGCTCGGCGCCGGCCGCCTATCCAGGCGCCCACCCGCCCCGGCGTTTTTGCTGGGCCATACCCGACGGTCACGCTAAACTTTAGGGCATGGGGTTCCTGAACGCGATCCTGCCGTACGCGGTCGTCGTCGTCATACTCGCGACGCTGGGGGTGCTGGTCCTCGGCGTCCTCTCCATGCTCGGCGGCGGCGACTTCAACAAGAAATACTCCAACAAGCTGATGCAAATGCGCGTGGGCTTCCAGGCGACGGCGCTGGCGCTTCTCGCCCTGCTGTTTCTGATGAAGGCCTCCGGCTAGGCCAAGCTCGGCCCGCGCCGCCCGGCTTCCGCCCATGGTAAGGCTCACCCGCATATACACCCGCGGCGGCGATGCCGGCGAAACCTCGCTCGGCGACGGCGGCCGGGTGCCCAAGCACGCGCTCCGGGTGGCGGCCTTTGGCACACTCGACGAGGCGAACGCGGCCGTGGGCGTGGCGCGGCTCCACACGGACGGCGCGGCGGACGAGATGCTGTGCCGCATCCAGGACGACCTGTTCGATTTGGGCGCCGACCTGTGCCGGCCGCAGGCCGCCGACGAGCAAGGCGACGGGCCGCTGAGGGTCGCGGAGTCCCAGGTGGCGCGCCTGGAGCGGGAGATCGACGCCATGAACGCCGAGCTCGAGCCCCTCGAGTCGTTCGTGCTCCCGGGCGGCTCGCCCGCTTCCGCCCACCTTCACCTCGCCCGCACCGTGGTCCGCCGGGCCGAGCGCCTGATCACCGAATTGGCGGCCCAGGAGCCGGTCAACGCCGAGGCGATCAAATACGTCAACCGGCTCTCCGACCACCTGTTCGTGCTGGCCCGCTACCTCAACGAAAGGGGCAAGGCGGACGTGCTGTGGCGGCCCGGCGCCAACCGCTGAGGGGGCGAGCCGGGTCCAAATCCGCGGCAGGCGCCAAGCGTTGACATGCCCCGATCCTTGGTATCTTATTGTCCGGCCGCGAACGGCCGCCCTCTCGCAACATATTGATATAAAACAGGTTTCTCAAGCCACCGATGAAGATTCTCGTCGCTGTCAAACGCGTCATCGACTTCAACGTCAAGGTTCGCGTCAAGTCGGACGGCAGCGGGGTCGAGACCGCCAACGTCAAGATGTCCATGAACCCGTTCGACGAGATCGCCGTCGAAGAGGCGGTCCGCCTCAAGGAAAAGGGCCAAGCCAGCGAGGTCGTCGCCGTCTCGATGGGCGAGGCCAAGTGCCAGGAGACCCTGCGCACGGCGCTGGCCATGGGGGCGGACCGGGCGGTTCACGTGGCGAGCGATAGGGAGCTCCAGCCGCTCGCCGCAGCCAAGCTCTTGAAGGCGGTGGCCGACCGCGAGCGGCCCGACCTCGTCATCATGGGCAAGCAGGCCATCGACGACGACTGCAACCAGACCGGCCAGATGCTCGCGGCGCTGCTGGGCTGGCCCCAGGGAACGTTCGCCTCCAAGGTGACGCCCGGCGACGGTACGGTCGAGGTCACCCGCGAGGTCGACGGCGGCCTCGAGACGGTCTCGCTCAAGGTCCCGGCCGTGATCACCACGGACTTGAGACTCAATCAGCCGCGCTACGCGTCGCTTCCCAACATCATGAAGGCCAAGAAGAAGCCCATCGAGGAGCTCACGCCCGAGGAGCTCGGCGTCGACGTGACGCCCAGGCTGGAGGTGCTCAAGGTGGAGGAGCCGCCCAAGCGGCCGCCCGGAATCAAGGTGGATTCCGTGACCGATCTGGTGCACAAGCTCCACGAAGAAGCGAAGGTCATCTAGGCGGCGGGGTGCCACATGGGCGTTCTGGTCATCGCAGAGCACGATCATTCCGCCGTCAAGCCGGCGACGCTGGCCACGGTGGGCGCGGCGGGCCGGCTTTCGGGCGAGGTTTGCGTGCTGGTGGCGGGCGAGAACTGCGGCGCCGCCGCCCAGGCGGCGGCCAGCATCGCCGGCGTCGCCAAGGTGCTCGTCGCGGACGACGGCGCCTACGCGCACCCGCTGGCGGAGAACCTGGCCAAGCTGGTGGCGGCCCTGGCGCCGGGTTACAGCCACATCCTCGCCCCGGCGTCCACCTTCGGGAAGAACGTCATGCCCAGGCTCGCGGCGCTCCTCGACGTGGCCCAGATTTCCGACATCATCGGCATCGAGGCCGACGATGTCTTCCGCCGCCCCATCTACGCGGGCAACGCCATCGCCACCGTGCGCTCGGCCGATCCCATCAAGATCGTCACGGTGCGGGGCACCGCCTTCGAGAAGGCGGCGGCCGAGGGCGGCTCGGCCGCGATCGAGGAAGTGGACACGGCCGGAGACACGGGGCTTGCGAGCTTCGTCGGCCAGGAACTCAGCGATTCGGGCCGGCCGGAGCTGACCAGCGCGCGCGTCGTCGTCTCCGGCGGCCGCGGCCTGCAGAGCGCCGAGAACTTCCACCTGCTCGAGGAGATCGCGGACAAGCTGGGCGCCGCGCTCGGCGCCTCGCGGGCGGCCGTGGACTCGGGCTTCGTCCCCAACGATTACCAGGTGGGCCAGACCGGCAAGGTGGTGGCGCCCGAGCTTTACATCGCGGTCGGGATCTCCGGCGCGATCCAGCACCTCGCCGGCATGAAGGACAGCAAGGTGATCGTCGCCATCAACAAGGACGAGGACGCGCCGATCTTCGAGGTCGCAGACTATGGGCTCGTCGCCGACCTGTTCCAGGCCCTGCCCGAGCTGTCCAGGGAGCTCGACAAGCTGTCGTCCTAGGGAGTAAGGGCGAGAGGGAGAGGACGCAATGGCCACGATCAAGAAGATCGGAATCATCGGCGCCGGGCAGATGGGGCGGGGCATCGCCCAGGTCTGCGCGCTCGCGAAGTACGACGTGAAGCTCTCGGACGTGAGCAAGACGCAGCTCAAGAAAGCCGTGGCGTTCATCGAAGACCGGCTCTCGCACCAGGTCGAGCACGGCAAGATCACGCGCCGCGAGAGGACCGCGGCGCTCAAGCGGATCAAGACGGGCGTCGATCTCAAGATGTTCGCGGACCGCGACCTCATCATCGAATCCGTGACCGAGGACGAGGCCGTCAAGCGCGGCATCTTCAAGAAGCTCAGAAAGATCCTCAAGCCCACCGCGTTGGTCACCAGCAACACCTCGTCGATCTCGATCACGCGGCTGGCGGCGTCCACCTCCCACCCGGGCAGGTTCATGGGAATGCACTTCATGAACCCGGCGCCGGTCATAGAGCTTGTGGAGCTCATCCGCGGCATCTCCACCGACGACGAGACCTTCAAGACGGTGCACGAGCTGACGGTGAAGCTGGGCAAGACCCCGGCGACCGCCGAGGACTTCCCGGCCTTCATCGTCAACCGCTTGCTGCAGCCGATGATCAACGAGGCGATCTACACGCTCTATGAGGGCGTCGGCACGGTCGAGGCCATCGACACCGCCATGAAGATCGGCGCCAAGCACCCGTTGGGGCCCCTGGAGCTGGCCGACTTCATCGGGCTCGACGTCTGTCTGGCGGTGATGCAGGTCCTTTACGAGGGCCTCGCCGACAGCAAGTACCGCCCGTGCCCGCTGCTGGTGAAGTACGTCGAGGCCGGCTGGCTCGGGCGCAAGGCAGGCCGCGGCTTCTACGACTATTCCGGCGACGTGCCGGTGCCGACCCGGTAGGCCGCGAATTCTTCCTACAACGTGGTCGTCCCGCGCCGCTCACCGGAGGGCCGGGCCGGTCCTCCGGGCCGTTCTTCTGCCGCGCGGGCTCCGCTCGCCTATCGCGTGCCTTGCGCCCTAGCCCCCAAACTTGCACGACCTCCACACGCGGCTTAGGTTGAACAATCCCCTATCCCTCTAGCGCTGCGAGTGTAACCCCCACCTCTCGTAGCGGGCGCGAGGCGAACCTATGGGCCTGCAAGAT
>JAZGAE010000124.1:0-2139 GCA_036475545.1 Alphaproteobacteria bacterium | reverse complement strand
TTAGGCAATGGCCCACGCCCGTTTCCCGTTCGGGATTCCGCTTCGAGTCGGGGTCGGGCGTTGCGTTGGGCGGCGGTGCCCTTCGTTGGAGGGACGAAAAGATGAAAGGTCGTGCAGTCTTCATGTTAGTGACGGCGCTTGTGCTCTCCGCACTCGCCGTCTTTCTGGCCCGGGATTGGCTGCAGCAGCAGGTCCAGCCCGTCGTCGTCCAGGAACCGACGATTCCCCTGACCACCGTGGTGGTGGCCAACACCCCCCTTTATTTCGGCAACCGGATCGGCCGCGAGCACGTGCGCGAAGTCGAATGGCCCGCGGCGGCGGTTCCGCCGGGCGTCTACGAGACCGTCGACGAGCTCCTGGCCGGCGACGATCCGAGGGTGGTTCTGCGGCGGATCGAAGTGGGCGAACCCATCCTCGCCAGCAAGATCACCGGCGAGGGCGAACGCGCCACGTTGTCGACACTCATCTCCGAAAACATGCGCGCCATTACCGTCCGCGTGAACGATGTGGTCGGCGTGGCCGGTTTCGTGTTGCCCGGAGACCGGGTCGATATGCTCCTCACCCGCGAGAACGAGGATAGGCGGCCCTTCACCGACATCCTCCTGCAGAATGTCACGGTGCTCGGCATCGACCAGCTGGCCGGCGACCAGGAGAACGAGCCCGTGGTGGTGAAGGCGGTAACGATCGAGGTGACCCCGATCCAGGCACAGAAGGTGGTCCTTGCCGCGGAGGTCGGGACGCTCAGTCTCGCCCTGCGCAACCACGTCAACGTCGCCGCGACGAAGTACCAGACGATCACCATCGCCGACCTGCAAGTCGGAGAACACATCAAGCAGAAGGACTCCAAGCCCGAGGTGCAGGTGGTCGAAAAGGTGGTCGAAAGGGTGGTGTACAAGGAGCGGGCGCCGAAGCCGGGGCAATTCGCCACGGTCAACATCACCCGCGGCGTCCAGACCCGGAACTACAAGGTGAGCGCCGAGGGTCTGCGCGCGATCGCGCGGCGACCGCCGCTCGATCTGCTGCGCCGCATCGCGCCCCCGCCGGCGGAAGTCGGCGAAGGGTCCAGCCCGCCGTCCGGCGAAGGGGCCGGGGACACGCTCGGCAGCAGCGAGGCTCCGTGATGTGTGGCCGCGATCGCGCCGGCCTCCGGCGGCGAACGCATCGCCGGCCTCGGCGACGTGCCTTGCGCGCGCTGCCGGTGACTTCGGAGTAAAGAGCGATCACGGTGAAAGGCAATAGTTACAGTGAGACTTTGCAATCGAGGCGGAATATAATGGCTCGATCAAGTCTTGAGGCGTTTCTAACCGAGGGGGGCTACACTCTTGTCTAGGCTAAGACTTTTCCGGCTCGCCGCCGTCGCGGCCGCGACCGCCTGGATCATGGCGATCGCGGCGGCTCAACCCGGCCTGGCACAACTCGTGGTCAGCGTCGATGAATCGGAGGGCAAGCACGCCGGCGAGTTCATCGTACCCATCAACAAGTCACAGATTCTCAGGGTCGACCAGCCGTTCACCGACCTGCTGGTGGGCAACCCGGACATCGCCGACGTCCTCGCGCTCACGGACCAGACCATTTACGTCCTGGGCAAGGAGCTCGGCTCGACGAGCCTGACGATCTATGCCGCCGGGAAAAAGCTGATGGCGATCGTCGACCTCGCGGTCACCTACGACATCGAGGGGCTGAAGGCGAAGCTGTTCGAGCTCGTGCCGGGCGAGCGAATCGAGGTGCGGCCCGCCGGGAATTCGGTGGTCTTGAGCGGCAACGTCTCGAGCGCCGAGAATCTCTCGAGCGCGATGGCCATCGCCGAGCGGTTCGCGCCGGGGGCTGTCACCAACCTGCTCAAGGTGCGCGGAAGCCAGCAGGTGCTGCTGGAAGTGCGCTTCGCCGAGGTCGCGCGCACCTTCGCCAAGAAGTTGGGCCTGGACAGCACCTTCGCCTTCGACTCGGGTGGTGACTTCAGCTTCTCGGCGGTGACGGACGGAGCACTCGCGGCTGAGGATATCTTCCAGAGCCTGGATCTCATTGGCGCTACTGGTAACTGGACCCTCAGCGCGCTCTTCGACTTCCTCGAGACCAAGGGCTTGGTCAAGACCCTCGCCGAACCCAATCTCGTGGTTCTGTCGGGGGAAACGGCCAGTT
>JAZGAE010000123.1:0-15072 GCA_036475545.1 Alphaproteobacteria bacterium | reverse complement strand
GGATCACCCCACCTCGAACATCCCGTCCACCTCGACGGCCGCGCCCAAGGGGAGGGCGGCCACTCCGACGGCGGCGCGGGCGTGGCGGCCCGCCTCCCCGAACACCTCGACCATCAGGTCGGAGGCGCCGTTCACCACCTTGGGGTGGTCGGTGAAGTCGGGCGTGCAGTTGACGAAGCCGCCGAGCCGGACCACGCGCCGCACCCGGTCGAGGTCGCCGCCTAAAGCCGCCTTGACTTGGGCGATGAGGTTGAGGCCGCAGAGCCGCGCCGCTTGCTGGCCGTCGGCGAGCGAGAGCTCGGCGCCCAGCCGGCCGGTATACACGACCTTGCCCCCGGCGATGGGGAGCTGGCCGGAGACGAAGACGAGGCCGCCGCTCACGACGAACGGGACGTAGTTGGCGACCGCGCCGGCGGCCTCGGGCAGGGCGATTCCAAGCTCCTTCAGGCGCGACTCCACTTTACCGGCCATGGTCCCCCACCCAAGATTATCCGTGAGATCGCTCCACAGCGCGATCAGGGCGGCAAGATAGCCGTTTGCGGGCAAGCGATCCAGGCGGCGGCGCCTCGTCGAGATCAGGGCACCGCCCGTAGGGAGGGATGAAGGCAAAAAAAGTGGGGGGTTCGCCGAGAACCCCCCGAGTTCAGGGAGGATTGCACGTGAATGTGTAGCTGAAGGTCAGCTACAGCCGCTGGTCGCGCCACAGGTGTCGCACTTGAGACAAGTACCGTTGCGGACCAGCGTGAAGTTGCCGCACTCGCGGCAGGCGTCGCCTTCATAGCCCTTCATCCGCGCCATGCGGATTCTATCGGGCTTGTCGTCAACCGCCTCCGTGACTGCGACACCGACGGCGACGGCTTCGGCGGTGCCGCCACCCGTCAGGGCGATGGTGGTGCCCGCGGCGGTCGGGGTCGCGCCGGCCGATGCCTCGGCCGTGACCGCCGTCCCGGGCTTGGGGGCCTCGTTCCCATTGCCACCGGAACTTAGAACGTAGAGGTTGTTGCGGACGTAGCCGGTGCTGGTGAAGCGCTTGACCACGTCCAGCGCCAGATCGGGATCGTGCGCCGATAGTGACTTGCCGTTGTCCCTGCCGCGCCCGATGGAATCAGGCATGAGGTCGCTGGGCTCCACATGGGCGAGGTCGTTGCGCCCCAGATAGGAGACCGCCAGCTCGCGGAAGATGTAGTCCAGCACCGAGGTCGACATCTTGATCACCTCGTTGCCCTCGACCGTTCCCGAAGGTTCGAAGCGGGTGAAGGTGAAGGCGTCGACGAACTCGTCGAGCGGTACGCCGTATTGCAGCCCGATCGAGATGGCGATGGCGAAGTTGTTCATGAGGCTGCGGAAGGCCGCGCCCTCCTTGTGCATGTCGACGAAGATCTCGCCTACGGTTCCGTCCTCGTACTCGCCGGTACGCAAGTAAACCTTGTGGCCGCCGACAATGGCCTTCTGGGTATACCCCTTGCGCCGCTCGGGCAGGCGCCGGCGCTCGGTCACCATGCGCTCGACGATGCGCTCGACGACGCGCTCGACGACTTGGACGGTCGGCTGGATCTCGGCGACCTCCTCGAGCGGCTCTTCCTCGTCTGCGCTCGAGACCGCGCTCAAGGGCTGGGAGAGCTTGGAGCCGTCGCGGTAGAGCGCGTTGGCCTTGAGCCCCAGCCGCCAGGAGAGCATGTAGGCGTCCTTGCACTCCTCCACGGTGGCGTGGTTGGGCATGTTGATGGTCTTGGAGATCGCCCCCGAGACGTACGGCTGACAGGCCGCCATCATCCGGATGTGGCTTTCCACCGAAAGGCAGCGCGTGCCCTTGCGTCCGCACGGATTGGCGCAGTCGAACACGGCCAAGTGTTCCGCTTTGAGGTGGGGCGCGCCCTCGAGAGTCATCGCACCGCAGCAATAGGCGTTGGCGGCCTCGATGTCCTCCTTGGTGAAGTCCAAGGCAGAGAGCATGTCGAAGGTGACGTTATCGAGCTGTTCATCACTGAATCCGAGCACCCTGGTGCAAAACTCGGCCCCCAGGCTCCACTTGTTGAAGGCGAACTTGATGTCGAAGGCGCCCGCCAGCGCCTGCTCCAGCGCCTGCAGCGTTGCCTGGTTGAAGCCCTTGTCGCGCAGGGTCTCGTGATTGATGCCGGGGGCGTCCTTCAGCGTGCCCCAGCCCAGCGCGTAACGCACGATGTCCTCGTTCTGGTCCTGCGCGTAGCCGAGGGTCTCGAGCGCTGCTGGTACGGCCCGGTTGATGATCTTGAAATAGCCCCCGCCCGCGAGCTTCTTGAACTTGACGATGGCGAAGTCGGGCTCGATGCCGGTGGTGTCGCAGTCCATGACCAAGCCGATGGTGCCGGTGGGCGCGATCACGGTGGATTGGGCGTTGCGGTAGCCGTGGACCTCGCCGAGCGACAACGCCTCGTCCCAGGCGGCCCGCGCGGCCGCGACCAAGTCCCCATGGGGGCAGTGGTCGGCATGGAGCGGCACGGGTGGCACCGACAGTTCCTCGTAGCCTTCCGCCTCGCCATAGGCCGCGCGCCGGTGGTTGCCGATCGTTCGCAGCATCGCGTCGCGGTTCTGCCTGAAGCCGGGGAAGGGGCCGAGCTCGCCCGCCATTTCCGCCGCCGTGGCGTACGCCGTTCCGGTCATGAGCGCCGTGATCGCGGCGCAGATGGCGCGGCCCTCGTCGCTGTCATACGAGAGCCCGGAGGCCATCAAGAGCCCGCCTATGTTGGCGAAGCCGAGGCCCAGGGTCCTGTACTCGTGGGAGAGCAGCGCGATGCGCCGGGAGGGGAACTGCGCCATCAGCACCGAGATCTCCAGCACGATGGTCCAAAGCCGAACCGCGTGTGCGAAGCGGTCGGTGTCGAAGCTTCCGTCGTCTTGGCGAAAGGCCATCAGGTTGAGCGACGCCAGGTTGCACGCGGTGTCGTCCAGGAACATGTACTCCGAACACGGGTTCGAGGCGTTGATGCGGCCCGAGGCCGGGCAGGTGTGCCAGTCGTTGATAGTGGTGTCGAACTGCAGGCCCGGGTCGGCGCAGGCCCAGGCGGCATAGCCGATTTGGCCCCAGAGGTCACGCGCGCGCAGAGTCTTGTGGACCTTGCCGTCGGTGCGCCGCAGAAGGGCCCACTCGTCGTCGTTCTCGACCGCGTTCAGGAACTCGTTGGTGACCCGCACGGAGTTGTTCGAGTTTTGCCCTGCGACCGTGAGGTAAGCCTCCGAATCCCAGTCCGTGTCGTATGTCTTGAACACGATCGAGGTGAACCCCTGGCGCGCGAATTGGAGAACGCGCTGGATGTAGTTCTCCGAGATCATCGCCCTTCGGGCCGCGTTCATCGCCTGACGAAGAGCGTCGTTCTTCTTCGGGTCGAAGCGGTCTTCTCCCTCGCACCCCTCGCTTGCGCCTTTGTGGCAGGCGCGCATGATGGCATTGAGGTGAAGGTTCGCCAGTTTCGAGCCCGTCACCAGGGAGACGACCTTCTCCTCCTCGGTGGTCTTCCAGTTGATGAACGCCTCGATGTCCGGGTGGTCGACGTCGACCACGACCATCTTGGCGGCACGCCGGGTGGTGCCGCCCGACTTGATGGCGCCGGCCGCGCGGTCGCCGATCTTGAGGAAACTCATGAGGCCGGAGGACTTTCCGCCGCCGGAAAGTGGCTCGCCGTCGCCGCGGATCCTCGAGAAATTGCTGCCCGTGCCGGAGCCGTACTTGAATATGCGGGCCTCGCGCACCCAGAGATCCATGATGCCGCCGTCGTTGACCAGGTCATCGGCGACTCCCTGGATGAAACAGGCGTGTGGTTGGGGCCGCTCATAGGCCGAGGTGGAGGCGGTGAGCTCGCCGCTGCGGTGGTCGACGTAATAGTGGCCCTGGGCGGGTCCGTCGATCCCGTAGGCCCAGTGGAGGCCCGTATTAAACCATTGGGGCGAGTTCGGGGCCCCTATCTGCCGACACAGCATGTACCGGACCTCGTCCAAGAAGGCCCGGGCGTCCGCCTCGAGGTCGAAGTAGCCTCCCTTCCAGCCCCAGTAGGTCCAGGCGCCGGCCATCCGGTCGAAGACCTGCCGGGCGCTGTTTTCTCCATCGAAGGACTCGTCCTCCGGGGTGTCGCTGTCTTGCTCGGGCACGCAGCGCCACAGCCAGGAGGGGACGTCGGGCTCGGGGACGAGCTTGAACTTTTTCGGGACGCCTGCCTTGCGGAAATACTTTTGGGCGAGGATGTCGCAGGCGACTTGGGACCACTCGGCGGGCACTTCGACGTCTTCCACCTTGAACACCAGCGACCCGTCGGGGTTGCGGATCTCGCTCGCCGTCTTGCGGAATTCGATCGTCTCGTATGGAGATTTACCCTCTTCGGTGAAGCGGCGTTCGATCCGCATGGTCACTCTCCCCAGCCCTTCATTATCGTTGTTGGCCGCCCGCAAGCTCGGCGAAACCCAGTGATGACCGCGTCCACGAAGACGCGGCAGCGCCGATGCCGTTTGAAAGCGGTGAAACGAGCCTTGACCCCGAGCGCCTCCCCCTTTGCTCCGGTCACCTGTTTCGAAGATCTAGGCGACGAAACTACGTTACCCACAACATGGGCGATTGGCAACAAAATTTTGTGGTGAGCAGCGGCTGGGATACTATATCTAGATGCAGCGCGGCGAAAATAGGCTTTGCAGAAGCCCGCGAACGCCCGATTTCGCCGCGGTCCGCAGGGGGCCGCCTCGCCCGCCCTCCGGGCTCGCGGGACGAGTTGGCGGGCGAACGGTCCGAAAGGTGCGCCAGGGCCGCCCGGACTTTTATGCCGGCCCGTCTTCGTCGCGCTGGACGCGAAGGCGGAGCAAATGCGATATTCGCCCGCGGCCCTTTAGAGGATTCGAGTGATGACGATAGGCACGTTACTGTACACTTGGTTCCGGGGCGAGCGCATGGGTACCGACCGTTTCGGGAATCGCTATTACCGGCTCAGGGGGCCGGGCCGCAGGGCCGGGCGCGAGCGCCGCTGGGTGTTGTACGAAGGCGAGGCCGAAGCGAGCCGCGTGCCCCCGGAGTGGCATGCGTGGTTACACCATCTTACCGATGCGCCGCTCTCCGTACTGGAGGCGAAGAAGCGCCCCTGGTACAAGGAACACGTTCCCAATCTGACGGGCACCGACGCGGCCTACCGCCCGCCGGGACATGTGCTTCGTGGCGGCCGGCGCCCACGGGCAACGGGTGACTACGAGCCGTGGCGGCCTTCGTGACGACAACGCTGGCGGCGGCGTCCAGACCGTTCGTCCATCCCGGTTCCGCGGCTACCGGTAAGGAGATTCAAGGACATGCATAGGAACGTGATCGAGACGATCATGGGCGCGGTGGTCCTTGTCGTTGCCGGGTTCTTCCTCGCTTTCGCTTACACGAGGGCCGATATCGGACAGGTCAGGGGCTATCATCTCGTCGCCAAGTTCGATCGCGTGGACGGCATCCAGGACGGCAGCGACGTGCGACTGAGCGGCATCAAGGTGGGGACCGTCGTGAGCCAGACCCTGGATCCAGAGACATTCCTCGCTGTGCTGCAAATCAGCATAGATCCCCGGGTACGGCTTCCCGCCGACACGATCGCGAAGGTGACGAGCGATGGGCTCCTGGGCGGCAAGTACCTGGCGCTGGATCCGGGCGGCGAAGAGCGGGTCCTGCAGGCCGGCGAGGAGATAGTGTTTACCCAGTCCTCGATCAGCCTGGAGGACCTCATCGGTCGCTATATCTTTAGCAGCCAGACCGGTGCGAAAGGGGAGGGCGGGTCGGAAGGCACACCCGAGTAAGGTCCAGATCCTGCACGGCTCCCACCTGAGACCTTTCAGAGTGACCGGCGAGTTGTCATCTGACGAAGAGATCTGTACCGCACCGGACCACTGGGCCGCCGGCGAGCCCGCGCCGGCCCCTGGGTCCGAAGCAAACGAGGCCTAGATCGTGAAACGCACGCCAGATGCCGAGTATCGGGCGTACAACGGAGAGATCTGGCGGACGCCCGAGGGCGATCCGGTCTCTTGCCTGGAGAAACTCAAGGTGCTCAACGAGAATATCGAGGAGATTCACCAGGCATGCCAGGATGCGCTCGAGGACGCGGTGCTGATGGGCTGCTCGGAAGAGCAGTTCCGCCGGGTGCTCCATGACTTGGCGGACGCGCTCCATAACCCCTATCAGAAAAAGTAGTTTGCCGCGCTCGGTCCTGGCGGCCTGCCTTGCGGTCGCGGCTGGAGTTTTCGCATCCGCCACGGCGCAGCCTGCAGGTCCCACCGCGCGTGCAGGGCCGAGCCAGCCCGAGCCTGCCGAGGCGGGTGCCGACGAGACCCCGGCCGCACCCCCCGTCCCCGTCGCCCTGCTTCAGGGGCTCGACAAGGTCACCGCCCGCGTCTCGACATTCGAGGCGCCGCTCAACGAGATTGTGCGATTCGGGACCCTCGAGATTATCGCCTGGGCCTGCCACAAGCGGCCACCGGAGGAGCCGCCCGAGTCCGCCGCCTTCCTCCAGATCCGCGACGCAAAGCCGGGCGAGCCGTCCACGGACCTTTTCATGGGCTGGATGTTCGCCTCGAGCCCGGCGCTTTCTGCCCTCGAACACCCGGTCTACGACATCTGGGTACTCGATTGTAAGAACGCCAAGAACTCGGCCTCGTCCAGTTCCGAGTGAAAGGTGGCCTGAGTCTTCAGCGCGTCGGCGAGGTAGCGGTGGTACTTGGCGCGCGAAATCTCGATGGCGCCGAACTGCTTGAGATGGGGCGTGACGAACTGGGTGTCCAGGAGCATGAACCCGCCGTGGCGCAACCGGGCCACGAGATGGACGAGTGCGACCTTGCTCGCATCGGTTTCACGAGTGAACATGCTTTCCCCGAAGAACGCGGCCCCGAGCGACACCCCATACAGGCCCCCGACCAGCCTGTCACCGCGCCAGCACTCGACACTGTGCGCGTGGCCCATGGCGTTGAGCGCGGTGTACAGGCGCACGATTTCCCGGTTGATCCAGGTGTTGGGCCGCCTCGGAGTCGGTTCCGCGCAGCGCCTCAACACGTCCGCGAAGGCTGAGTTGCAGCGTACTTCGCAGGCGCTCCGGCGCACGGTCCGAGCAAGCCGCCGGGAAAGGTGAAAGCGATCTACGGGTAGGACGCCCCGTGTCTCGGGGTCGATCCAGAAGAGCTTGTTGTCGTCCCGGCTTTCCGCCATGGGAAAGATCCCGGCGGCATACGCCCTGAGCAGGATCTCGGGGCTCATGTGCGACATCGCGGCCCCCGCGTCGTACTTCGCTTAATCGCGCTCCCTGAGCCCGAGATAGGACTCGAGCCAGTGGATATCATAGTCGCCGTTGAGAAAGTCGCGCTCGGCGATCAGCCGGGCATGCAGATCGATCGTCGTCTCAATGCCTCCGATTACATACTCCTCGAGCGCGCGCCGCAACCGCATCAGGCACTCGTTGCGGGTTCGCCCCCTGACCACGAGTTTGGCGATCAGGCTGTCGTAATACGGGGGCACGACGTAGCCGGAGTAAAGGGCCGAATCCACGCGGACGTCGAGCCCGCCCGGCGCGTGATAGTCGGTGATCCGCCCGGGGGCGGGGGCGAAGGTATTCGGGTTCTCCGCGTTGATCCGGCACTCGATGGCGTGGCCGCTCAATGAGATGTCCTCCTGGCGAAGGTCGAGCGAAGCGCCGGCGGCAGCGCGGATCTGTTCGCGCACGATGTCGATGCCGCTGATCATCTCCGTGATCGGATGCTCGACCTGCAGGCGGGTGTTCATCTCGATGAAGTAGAAACTGCCGTCTTCGTACAGAAATTCGACAGTTCCCGCGTTGCGGTAACCGAGCTTCCTCATCGCCTCGGTGACGAGGGAGCCGATTTCGCCGCGTTCGCTCACGTTGAGGGCCGGAGAGGGCGCCTCCTCAAGCACCTTCTGGTGGCGCCGCTGGAGCGAGCAGTCGCGTTCGCCCAAGTGCACGACGTTGCCGTGCATGTCTCCCAGGATCTGGACCTCGATGTGCCGGGGCCGGGCCAGGAACTTCTCCAGGTAAAGCTTATCATTGCCGAAGCTCGCCTTGGCCTCGGCCCGGGCGAGCGGCAATGCCTGGCGCAGATCCTCCCGCGTATAGGCCGGCTTCATGCCCTTGCCTCCGCCGCCGGCCGCCGCCTTCACGAGGACCGGGTAACCGATCTCCTCCGCCGCTTGGAGCGCCGTGTCGATGTTCTGGACCGGCCCGTCGGAGCCCGGGACCACCGGGAGGCCCAGGTCCTTCATCGTCGCCTTGGCGGCGATCTTGTCGCCCATGATCTGAATGTGCCGTGGCTCGGGCCCGATGAAGGTGAAGCCGTGCTCCTCGATCATCTCGGCGAAATGTGCATTCTCGGCCAGGAAGCCGACGCCCGGATGGATGGCGTCGACGTTCGCGATGGTCGCCGCCGAGAGGATCGCCGGAATGTTGAGATAGCTCTGGCTAGGCGGCGGCGGGCCGATGCAAACGCTCTCGTCGGCGAGGCGCACGTGCATAGCATCCGAGTCGGCGGTCGAATGCACCGCCACCGTGCTGATTCCCATCTCGCGGCAGGCGCGATGGATGCGCAGCGCGATCTCGCCGCGATTGGCGATCAAGATCTTCTCGAACATTGCCCGATTTCACCCCGATCGCGTTACTCGAGGACCATCAAGACCTCGCCATACTCGACCGGGCTGCCGTCATCGACGAGGACGCGTTTCACCTTGCCGGCACGGGGGGCGGGGACTGGGTTCATCGTCTTCATCGCCTCGATGACGAGGAGGGTCTGCCCCTCACTCACCGTGTCGCCGACCTTTGCGAACGGCGGCGCGCCCGGCTCCGGGGCCATGTAAACAGTTCCCACCATCGGCGCCAGCACGGCGCCGGGTTCCTCAGGCCCAGGCGCCGCGGACTCCTTCTCAGGCCCCTCCTCACCCTCTCCCGGGACGGCACTCCCACCCGCGGTAGTGGTGGCCGCGACGTTACGAGCCACTCGGATGCGGCGGCCCTGGGACTCGTATTCGATCTCGGTGAGGCCAGTCTCGTCGAGCAGCCGCGAGAGCTTGCGTACCAGCGCGCTGTCGACGTCGAACTTCGGCATCAGCTCTTGGTCCCACCCGGTACGTTTGCAGCCATCGCCTCCAGGGCCAGCAGGTACCCCTGGCCGCGAAAACCGCAGATGACACCTTGCGCCGCCTGGCTGACGTAGGAGTGGTGACGGAAGTCCTCACGCCGGAAGATGTTTGAGAGGTGCACCTCGATGATGGGAATCTCGGCCAACTGGAGAGCGTCGAGAATAGCGACCGAAGTATGGCTGAGCGCGCCGGCGTTGATGATGATCCCGGCGCGGCTGCTGCGCGCCTCTTGGATGGTCTCCACCAACTCCGCCTCGCTGTTGGACTGGCGGAAATCGATCTCGAGGCGCAGTTCGACCGCCTTGGCGCGGCAGGCGGCCTCGATGTCTGCCAGTGTCTCGCTGCCGTAAACCTCGGGCTCGCGTTCACCCAACATGTTGAGGTTGGGTCCGTTCAGAATGAGGATCGTGGGAGTCACAACCGGACAGTACCCCCGCAGCGAAGCTTTCAACGCCATGGGTTATATCACGCAAGCGTGTCGGCGCAATGCGGCTTCAGCCGTCGACGGGAGGCCAGGCTCGCGACCACTCCGCCGGCGGTCATTTTTTTCTTTTCATCCCGAGGTCTGGGGTATATAGGCTCACACCCGGTCGCCCGCGCCGCGAAAAGGCACCGGGGGTCGAACTCCTGGAATCCCAACCGAGGGCGTACCCCGCCTGCCAATCCGAGGACAGCGAGCGATGAACGAGAAGATCGCCCGATTCTTGGCCGAGAGGCGGCCGGAAACCCCGTGTTTGGTCGTCGATCTCGACGTGATCGCGGAGAACTACGTGACCCTTCGCCGTGTCCTGCCGCTGGCGGAGGTGTTTTACGCGGTAAAGGCCAATCCGGCGCCCGAGATACTCTCGCTGCTGGTCGATCTCGGCTCCAGTTTCGACGCCGCCAGCTTCTCCGAGGTCGAACGGTGCCTCGAGGCCGGGGCGGGGCCTGAGCGCATCTCCTACGGCAACACCATCAAGAAGGAGCGCGACATAGCCGCGGCCTTCGGTCGTGGCGTGCGGCTCTTTGCCTTCGACAGCGATGCGGAACTCGAGAAGCTCGCGAACGCTGCGCCTGGATCGAAAGTCTACTGCCGGATTCTCATGGCCAACGACGGTGCCGACTGGCCGCTCTCCGAAAAGTTCGGATGCCAAGTCGACATGGCGCGTGACCTCTTGATCCGCGCGCGCGACAGCGGGCTCGAGCCCCACGGGGTGGCCTTCCACGTTGGCTCCCAGCAGCGGGACGTGACCAAGTGGGACATCGCGATCGGCAAGACAGTGATGCTGTTCTCGGCCCTTAACGAAGCCGGGATCGAGTTGCAAATGGTGAACCTCGGCGGCGGCTTTCCGGCGCAGTACCGCGGCCCGGTCCCGCGGCTCCAGGAATACGCTGAAGCCATCATGGCGGCTATGACACGCCATTTCGGCAACAGGCTACCCGGCATGATCATCGAGCCGGGCCGCGCGCTGACCGGTGACGCCGGCGTCATCCAAACCGAAGTGGTGCTGATTTCGATCAAGTCCTACGGTGACGAGCGCCGGTGGGTCTACCTCGACATCGGAAAGTTCGGCGGCTTGGCGGAAACCATCGGGGAGTCCGTGCGCTACCGCATCCGCACGTCCAAGGACGGCAGCGCGGTTGGGCCGGTGATACTGGCCGGGCCGACCTGCGACGGTGCCGACGTCCTCTATGACGAGGCCGGCTACGAGCTCCCGCTCGACCTCGAGCCCGGCGAC
The DNA here is from genome assembly GCA_036475545.1 of Alphaproteobacteria bacterium. Classification (GTDB taxonomy): domain Bacteria; phylum Pseudomonadota; class Alphaproteobacteria; order DATDPM01; family DATDPM01; genus JAZGAE01. The sequence continues at coordinate 4,239 of JAZGAE010000123.1, read as the reverse complement.
AAGATCGAGATCCTGAGCGCCGGCGCATATACCACCACCTATTCCTCGGTCGGGTTCAACGGCTTCCCGCCGCTCTCGGCCCATTACATCTGAGCCGCGATCCTGCCCTCCAGTTTCTTGAGCAAGCGGTTGATCTGATCCCGTTCGGACGCGCTGAGCGCCGCAAGCAGCTTTGCTTCCGCGTCTTGGGCCAGCGGTACGATCTCGCGGTAAATGCGCCGCCCTTGTCGGCTGAGCTTCAGCAGCGCCCGGCGGCGGTCGCTCGGGTCAAGGCGGCGCTCGATGAATCGGCGAGCAACCAGCCGACCGGCGGCGCGGCTTACCGCCACCTTGTCCATCGCGGTGCGCTCGGTGATCTCGTTGGCGGTTAAGGGCGCGAATCGCCCGAGCACGGCCATCACCCGCCATTCCGGGATGCTGATGCCGAAACGTTCGGAGTATAGCCGAGCGATGGATCGGCTCACCCGGTTGCTCAGGACCGAAAGGCGGTAGGGAAAGAAATGCTCGAGCTCGAGCGACTCACCAGGTCCAACCGCCACGGGCTTGGCGGCAGCCCCGGCGGCGAACACGGTCCGCGAACGGGGCCCGCAGCCGCTGCGTTTCGCGGTACGGGGCGGTTGCATTTTAAGCTCTTGGAAATAGTTTCATGTAAAACTAAATAGCCTGGGGACGGATTTTCGTCAAGTCCCGAGCACGGCGCCGGTTGCGGTTAGGCCCGCCCGTGTCGGCGCGATGGGAGGAGGCCATGATGGAATCCGCGACACCCGGCGTCGCAAGAGATGAAGCCGTCGACGAGTGCGGCGCGGCTGAAGGTTTGCCCGAGACCGACGGTTTCGAGTTCGTCGAGTACACCGCGCCGGACCCGGCCCAGCTTACCTCGTTGTTCCGCAAGATGGGCTTCAGTGCCGTTGCGCGCCACCGCTCCAAGAACGTCACCCTCTACCGTCAGGGCGACATAAACTTCATCCTCAACGCGGAGCCGGGCAGCTTCGCCCAAGCCTTCGGCAATCTTCACGGCCCGTCGGTCTGCGCGATGGCCTTCCGTGTGAGAGATGCGGCCGCCGCCTACCGTCGCCTGGTCGCCGAAGGTGTCCATCCGTTCGGGCCAGAAACCGGGCCGATGGAGCTCAACATCCCTGCGGTCAAGGGGATCGGGGCGAGCGTCATCTACTTGGTGGACCGTTACGGGCCCCGGACTATTTACGATGTGGATTTCGTATCCCTGGAGGGGGCCGAAGCAGGCTCGGCGGCGGGGCCCGCCGTCGGGCTCACCTACATCGACCACCTGACCCACAATGTCCACCGGGGCCGCATGGACGAATGGGCGGAGTTCTACGAGCGCCATTTCGGCTTCCACGAGATCCGCTTCTTCGACATCGAGGGGAGGAGCACCGGGCTTCGCAGCCGCGCCATGGCCAGCCCCTGCGGCAAGATCCGCATCCCCATCAACGAGTCCAGCGACGACAAGTCCCAGATCGAGGAGTACCTCGCCGCGTACAATGGCGAGGGCATCCAGCACATCGCGCTCGGCACCGACGACATCTACGCCACGGTGGAGGCGTTGAGGGCGCGCGGGATCGCTTTCATGGATGTCCCCGACACCTATTACGACAAGATCGACGAACGTCTTCCCGACCACGGGGAGGATATGGAGAAGCTCCGTGCCAACCGCATCCTCATCGACGGGGAGCCGGGCAAGGACGGTCGCCGGCTGCTGCAAATCTTCACGACCACGGTGATCGGACCGATCTTCTTGGAGATCATTCAAAGAAGGAGTGACGAGGGGTTCGGCGAGGGTAATTTCCAGGCCCTGTTCGAATCGATCGAAGCCGACCAGATCCGACGCGGGGTCGTTTAGCGATGCGCGACTGGATCGCGCTTCCTCGAGCGGAGGGAACGACCTCGCGCCAGGCCCAGGTGATCGCTTGCGACGTCCACCCGCTGATCAACCGGCGCATCCAGGTTTATCTTCGCGATGTGCTTCGCGGGGGAGAAGAGGCGGGGACCGGTTGGATGCATCACTGGATCGAAGAGGGCTTCTGTGCCCTCGAATCCCGACTCGCCGGTGACGCCGAGACCGGGCGTTTTTGTCACGGCGACGCGCCGACGCTTGCCGATGCATGCCTGGTTCCGCAGGTCTTCAGCGCCCGCCGATACGGCTGCGACCTCTCGCCCTTTCCCACCATCATGCGGATCCATGACGCCTGCATGGGCCTCGAGGCCTTTGAGGAAGCCCGCCCCGAGCGTCAGCCCGACGCGGAGTAGGACGCCCCGCCCCCGCCGGTCAATGGGCCCGACGTAACCGTCGAAATGCAGGCGCCGTCAGCCCTTGCGCGCCTTTTCGATGAGGGCCTTGAGTCTGCTGATCTCGATCTGGCCGGGGATGAGTTCGACGCCGATGACGAAGGCCGGCGTACCGGTGATCTCGAGTCCCTTGGCGAGCCTGCCGTTGCGCTTCAGGATGGAGTCGATGTCGGGCGAGGCCATGTCCGAGCGCAGCTGGTCGGTATCGAGCCCCACCTGTTTCGCGACCCGCATCACCACCGCTTCGCTGAGCCGGCCCCGCAGGGTCATCAAGGCGAAGTGAAAGTCGACATACTTGCCCTGTTTGCGGGACGCCAGCGCCGCCCGCGCCGCGAATGTGGATACCGGACCCAGGATGGGGAACTCCTTGAATACGAAGCGGAGGTTCTTGTCCTCCTCGATCAGCTTCATCAGATTCGGCGCAACGGCCTTGCAATATGGGCAGTTGTAATCGAAGAACTCCACCAGGGTGACGTCGCCCTCTTCGTTGCCCCCGACGGGCGAGTCGGGATCGTGATTCAGCTGCTTGCCGAGCGCGCGGATGTTCAAGCGCCGGCGCTCCGCTTCCTCGGCGCGCTGCTTTTCCACGAGTTTCTTGAGGGCGTCGCCGACGATCTCGGGATGCTCGCGGATGTAATCGCGGACGACGGACTGGATGGCCTCGACCTCGGCAGGGCTCAGAGTCTCTTCCGCGGCTCCAGCCGGGTGCGAAGCCAGGACCGCCGCCGAGACCAACATGACCATCAATGCGACTCTCAGGAGAGCCTGAGGGCGCAGGAACTTAAGAAATCCGGTCACAAAACCTCCCGCCGATACACCAACGTCGCATTCCCGATCAACCCAGATCATGGTGACCGAGGCAGACTCAGGCAAGGATCAAAACTAAGCGGTGCATCTTTTAAAAGGTCTTAACAGCGCCGCGACCTTGCCTGGCCCGGCTCTGTGCGCCCCCAAGGGCCCACGTTCCCGCCGTCACTTGGAGAGGACGACCTCGGCCACGTAGCCCACGGAGCGGTGGCTCGTGGGGCCCGCCCCGGTCGCGATGAACACGACCTCGGCATCACCCATCCGATCCAGGGGCCAGAGCCGCGCGTAGAGCTGGGAGAGGTCCACCACCTCCATGGCCCATCTTCCGGCGTCTCTCAGACCCTCGTGAAGAACGAGGCGGGGAGGCGCACTCGCGGCGTCGAGCCCAACCGGCGTCAAGGCGTTGCCGCCCCAGGCCAGCACCAGGGCACGGTCGAATCGTGGCTTGTTACCGCCCGCCGCTCGGTTTCCCCAGTCCGCCGCGGGCTGCCCGCCCGGCGCGCCGCCGCGGAAGCCGACGAACAGGAACAAGGGAACGGAGAGGTCCGCCGGCCTGTCGGGGAGCAGCTGTCCCTGCGGCTGCTCGCCGACCGACTCGAGGTGCCAGCCCCACCGCAGATACGGCATAGCCAGCAGAGGGGCCCGCACGTGCCGGCCCAGAAGGGCGCCACCGCCCTCGTTTTCGAGGCGGAGCGCCAGCACGCCTTGCTTCTCTGCGAGGGAGAACTCGGTACCGGCGTCGCCGCCGACCTCGAGCGCGTACCAGCCGGCGGGCAGGCGCGCCGCATCGAAGTCGGGGTCGGGGCCGACAACGGTGATGCGTCCGCCGGCGCCCATCGCGACGTCTGCGTTCGCCGTGTGCTCGGGCGAGGCGCAGGCGCACAAGGCAAGGAGCGCGCCTGCGAGCAAGCCAACACCGCTGCGGTGAACAAGGCTAAGGCCCGGCGGCACGGTTGCGGCCTATTTTTTCGCGTCCAGGGTCCGCTTGATGTCCTGGGCGCGGATCCAGCCCGCCGAACCCTCCGGCAGCAAATTCTCAGCGCGGGCCACTTGCAGCCGTGCCTCCTTTTCGTCGCCCAGGAGGAACGCCTTCTCAGCGAGCGCCAGGGCTACAAGATCGATGTGGCC
>JAZGAE010000122.1:0-11174 GCA_036475545.1 Alphaproteobacteria bacterium | reverse complement strand
CGCCCGCGGCGTTGCGCCGCTCGGCCGACCCGTCCTCCGCAGCAGCGGCGGCCCACTCCGCCGAAGCAGCCCCTTCGGCTGCGAAGGCCGGGCTGCCGCTGCGGAGGGTGGATGCCCCCGCATCGCCTTTCGCGCCGCGCCTGGCGGATCGCCTCGCCACGGCGCAACGCAGCCGACTCCACCTGACCGGATTATGCTCTAAGGTTGTGGTCCCGGCGCGAGCCAGCGTTCCGCGACGGGGGCCGGTGTCAAAGGCGGGCGAATCGGTTTGACAAGCTTGACCCCCCCGCTATATTACGACGCTTCGCGTCGGGGCCGGAGGGCCCCGAAATGTATTACGACGCTTCGCGTCGGGGCCGGAGGGCCCCGAAATATATTACGACGCTTCGCGTCGGGGCCGGGGGCCCCGAAATCCGCGGAGAAGCTGGAGTCTGATGACCAAACGCATTAGGGCGAAACACAAGCTCGACCGCCGCATGGGCGAGAACCTCTGGGGCCGGCCCAAGAGCCCGGTGAACCGGCGCGAGTACGGCCCCGGCGAGCACGGCCCCACCCGCCGGCGGAGGATTTCGGACTTCGGCATCCACCTCAAGGCCAAGCAGAAGCTCAAGGGCTATTACGGGAACATCACCGAGCGCCAGTTTCGCGGCATCTACGCCGAGGCGATCCGGCGAAAAGGCGATACGGGCCAGAACCTGATCGAGCTTCTCGAGCGCCGGCTCGACGCGGTGGTCTACCGGATGAAGTTCGTGCCGACGGTGTTCGCGGCCCGCCAGTTCGTCAACCACGGCCACATCCGGGTCAACGGGCGGCGGCTCAACATCCCCTCGCACCGGGTGAAGGACGGCGACGTCATCGAGGTCATCAAGAAGTCGCGTGAGCTTCCCTTGGTGCTGGACGCCATCGCCTCGCCGGAGCGCGACGTTCCGGACTACGTGGAGGTCGATTTCGACAAGATGCGCGGCAAGTTCCTGCGTGGGCCGCAACTCGCGGACGTGCCCTATGCCGTGCGCATGGAGCCCAACCTGGTGATCGAGTTCTACTCGCGCTAGCGCCCGCTGTGCTCCGATTCCACCGGGCCGCCGCGAGGCGGCCTTTTCCACCGGGCCGCCGCGAGGCGGCCTTTATTGATGGCGCGGGGACGAACATGGCCCCGTGGCCCCGGGGCGGCCCCGCCCGCTCTCCCCTAAGCGCGCGATCTGGTATATGTTTTAAAGCGGCGGTTCGACACGCGTGTCGGCCGCGCCGGACGCTTTGAGTCTCGATATTGAAGCGGCCGCAGGGGGGTGGACCGGCGCCAGCCGCCGCACGCCGCACGACAAACGGGGAGGATGTCATGGCTATCGCACGTGTGACCAAGATAACGGCCGCGTCGCCCAGCGGGTTTCAGGACGCCGTGGAAAGGGGACTCGAGCGCGCGAGCGCCTCGCTACGCGGCATCACCGGTCTGGAGATCGTCTCGCAAAAAGCGCACGTGGAGAACGGCAAGATCACGGAATTCCGGACCACGATCGAGGTCACGTTCATTCTGGAAGGCTAGAGCATAATCCGGTCAGGTTGAACGGACTGCGTTGCGCCGTGGCGAGGCGATCCGCCAGGCGCGGCGCCAGCTCCCTGGCCCGCATGATCCTTCGGGCAAGAAGTGCGACCCGGCGACCCGGAGAGGGTCGGTCCTCGCCTCGGCGCAGAGCCGGAAAGGCGAGGGATTCCCTGGCGGGCGGCTCGAAGGCATAAGGAAAGGACCACCGTGCGGCGGCCCTCGGTGTTGCAGCCCGGTCCTGGCTCAGGCCGCGACGGGAACGCCCTTGTTCTCGAGCATCTGCTTGAGCTCGCCGCTCTCGTACATCTCGCGGACGATGTCGCAGCCGCCGACGAACTCCCCCTTGACATAGAGCTGGGGGATCGTGGGCCACTCGCTGTATTCCTTGATGCCCTCTCTCAGGCTCGGGTCCATGAGGATGTCGATGCCTTTGAATTTCACGCCGACGTGGGTGAGGATCTGCACCACCGCGGCGGAAAAGCCGCACTGGGGGAAGACCGGCGTCCCCTTCATGTAGAGGACCACGTCGTTTTCCTTCACGTCCGATTCGATCCGCTCGATAACCGGGTTCGTACTCATCGCTTTCCGCCTCACGAAGGTGGATGGTTTCTCACGACCCCTCGGGGGCCGAGGTTTGAAGCGCCAGGGCGTGTAACTCTGCGCCCATGCGGCCCTTGAGTGCCTTGTAGACCATCTGGTGCTGCTGGACACGGGTCTTGCCGGCGAAGGCGGCCGAGATCACCTGGGCCGCGTAATGATCGCCGTCGCCGCGCAGGTCCTCGATGGTGACCTGCGCGTCGGGAAGACTCTCCTTGATCAGCCGTTCGATTTCGCTGGAGTCCATCGCCATGGGCGTCGTCCGCTCGAAACACGCCTTACGGCCTCGCCATGTAGGCCGGCAACCAAGCCTCACGGGCCCGGCTCAGATCCTCCAGGGATATGGCATCGGCCCCGCGGACTGTCAATGCATCGCCCCCGGTGGTTCCGATGCGCCGGGCCGGAACCGCGGCCTCGGCGGCCAGGCCCAGTACCGCGTCCGCGTCCGCCGCGGAGACGACGTAGCGCGCCTGATCCTCGCCGAACAGCCAGGCGTGAAGGGGCGGCGTCCCGCCGGGTCCGGCCTCGGCAGGGGGCTCGATCTCGGCGCCGCGGCGACCCGCGATGGCCATCTCGGCGACGGCCACATAGAGCCCGCCGTCGGAGACGTCGTGGCAGGAGGTCAACCGCCCTTCGGCGATGAGCCGGCGCACGAAGTCGCCGTTCCGCCGCTCGGCCTCACAATCCACCGGCGGCGGCGCCCCGGCCTCTCGGGCAGGCGCGTCGGCGCCCGCGACCTCGCGCAGATAGAGCGACGCGCCCAGGTGGCCCTTCGTCTCGCCGATGAGAATGATCGCCTCGCCCGCGGCCTTGAACGCGGGTGTCATGGCGCGCTCCAGGTCGTCCACGAGGCCGACGCCGCCGATCGTCGGTGTCGGCAGGACCGCCTTGCCGTTGGTCTCGTTGTAGAAGGACACGTTGCCCGAGACGACCGGGAAATCGAGCGCCCTACAAGCGGCGCCGATGCCCTTAACGCAGCCGACGAACTGGCCCATGATCTCCGCCCGCTCGGGACTGCCGAAGTTGAGGCAGTCGGTGAGTGCAAGCGGCCGGGCGCCTGCCGCGGTCAAGTTCCGCCAGGCCTCGGCAACCGCCTGGGCTCCGCCCGTCTCCGGGTCGGCGAAACAGTAGCGCGGCGTGCAGTCGGTGGTGACGGCGAGGCCCTTGTTGGTCCCGTGCACCCGCACCACGGCCGCGTCGCCGCCCGGCCGCTGCACGGTGTCGGTCATCACCATGTGGTCGTATTGCTCCCAAATCCAACGCTTGGAGCACAGATCGGGGCTGCCGAGCAGGCGTTTGAGGACCGCGCCGAGGTCGTTGGGCGCCGGCACGTCGGCGGCGCCGACCGCGGCCGGCTTGGGGGACGGCGTCCAGGGCCGGTCGTACTCGGGCGCGGCCTTGGCCAGCGGCGCGATCGGGAGATCGGCCACCACTTGGCCTGCTTTGGTCAGCACCATGCGCCCCGTGTCGGTCAATTGGCCGATGATCGCGAAATCCAGCTCCCACTTCTCGAATACCTTGCGCGCGAGGTCCTCGCGGCCCGGCTCGAGCACCATGAGCATGCGCTCCTGGCTCTCCGACAGCATGATCTCATAAGGCGTCATGCCGGTCTCTCGGGCCGGCACCTTGTCCAGGTCCATCTCGACGCCCAAGCCCCCCTTGGCGGCCATCTCGAAGGAGGAACAGGTGAGCCCCGCGGCGCCCATGTCCTGGATCGCCACGATCGCGTCCGTGGCCATGAGCTCGAGGCACGCCTCCAGCAGAAGCTTCTCGGTGAAGGGGTCGCCGACCTGCACCGTGGGGCGCTTGGCCTCGGTTTCCTCGGAGAACTCGGTCGACGCCATGGTCGCCCCGTGGATGCCGTCGCGGCCGGTCTTGGAGCCCACGTAGACGATGGGGTTCCCCACCCCGGCCGCGGCCGAGGTGAAGATCCGGTCGCTCGGCGCCAGCCCTACGGTCATGGCGTTGACCAGGATGTTGCCGTTATACGACGCCTGGAACTCGCACTCGCCGCCCACCGTCGGAATCCCCATGCAGTTTCCATAGTCCCCGATCCCGGCCACGACCCCGGCCACGAGGTGCCGGGTCCTGGGATGCTCCGGGCTCCCGAACCTGAGCGCGTTCATATTGGCAACCGGCCTCGCGCCCATGGTGAAGACGTCGCGCAGGATTCCGCCGACCCCCGTCGCCGCGCCCTGGTACGGCTCGATGTAGGACGGGTGGTTGTGGCTCTCCATCTTGAAGACGACCGCCAGCCCGTCGCCGATGTCGATGACGCCGGCGTTCTCGCCGGGCCCGCAGATCACCCAGGGCGCCTCGGTGGGAAGCGTCCGCAACCACTTCTTGGACGACTTGTACGAGCAATGCTCGCTCCACATCACCGAGAAGATGCCGAGCTCCACCAGATTCGGCTGACGCCCCAGGATCTCGAGAACGCGCTCGTACTCCGCCGCGCTCAAGCCGTGCGCGGCGACGACCTCCGGCGTGATCGCGGGCTCCTTCTCCGCGATGAGCGTCATGCGAGCACCCTCACGAGCCCGTCGAGCATGGCTCGCCCGTCGGTCCCGGAGAGCAACGGGTCGGCGAGCCTTTCGGGGTGCGGCATCATGCCGAGCACGTTGCGTCCTTCGTTTAGGATTCCGGCAATGGAGCCGATCGATCCGTTGGGATTCGACTCGGTGTCCGCTTCCCCCCAGGGTTGGCAGTAGCGGAACGCGACCCGATCCTGGTCGACCAGTACCTTCAGTGTGTCCTCGTCGGCGAAGTAATTGCCGTCGTTGTGCGCGATGGGGAGACGGATCACCTGGTCCCGATCGTAGCCCGCCGTAAACGGCGTGTCCGTGGCGTCGATCCTCAGGTACACGTCGCGGCAGATGAACTTGAGGCCGGCGTTGCGCAGCAAGGCGCCGGGCAGCAGCCCGGTCTCGGTCAGGATCTGGAAGCCGTTGCAGATGCCCAGGATCGCGACGCCGGCGTGGGCGCGCCGGACGATTTCGCGCATCACCGGCGAGTGGGCCGCCATGGCGCCGGCGCGCAGATAATCCCCGTAGGAGAAGCCGCCCGGGACGACGATCAGGTCCACTTGCGGAAAGTCGGCCTCCCGGTGCCACACCATCAGCGGCGGCCGGCCGAGGCTCCTCTCCAGCGCGACGGCCACGTCGCGGTCGCAGTTGGAGCCGGGAAAGACGATGACGGCGGCTTTCATGCTTCTTCCGTCCGCCTGCGGTCGCGCAGGCGAACCGCAACGGCCCCGTAGGTTCCCACCAGATAGGGAACGACATAGGTAAGGGCGAGCTTGCCGTAATGGATATCCCATCCGCGAAGGATGGCGTCCCCCTGATTGATGAGATTGAGGATAGTGCCGACGACGGCGCTGATGTAGAGCGACCGGATCACGATGTCGGAGTTGAGCGCGTAACGGCAGGCGAGCCGCGCCAAGGCGAGATTGAACCGGCTCGGTGTTTCTCCGCCCATTGCCTCGATCGTCGCGTCCCCTTCAGGCGGCCTTATTCGGCGATCTCGACCGAATAGTCCTCGATCACCATGTTGGCGAGAAGCTGCTCGCACATCCTGCTCACATTGGCCTTGGCGGCCGCGGGGTCGCCTTCGTCGACGTCGATTTCAATGTACTTGCCCTGGCGCACCTGGTTGACGCCGGAAAACCCCAGCGCGCCGAGCGCGTGGGCGATGGCCTTGCCCTGGGGGTCGAGGACGCCCTCCTTCAGGGTGATGTGGACGCGGGCCTTCATGAACGCATTCGCCGGCCGAATCCGGCCTCGGTCACTGCATGATGTCCGGGCCCTTGAGGTCGCGCGGGCCGCCCTCGGGCAGGATGCCGAGGCGTCGCGCCACTTCCTGATAGGCTTCCTCGACGTTGCCAAGGTCGCAGCGGAACCGGTCCTTGTCCAGCTTCTCGTTGGTCTTGACGTCCCAGAGCCGGCAAGAATCCGGGCTGATCTCGTCGGCGACCACGATCCGCATCTCTTCGTCCTCCCAGAGCCGGCCGAACTCGAGCTTGAAGTCCACGAGCTTGAGCCCGACGCCCAGGAACAGGCCGGAAAGGAAGTCGTTCACCCGAAGGGCCAGCGACATCATTTCGTCGAGTTCCTGCGGCGTGGCCCAGCCGAAGGCGGTGATGTGTTCCTCCGCCACCATCGGGTCGTCGAGCTCGTCAGACTTGTAGTAGTACTCGACGATGGACCGGGGCAGCGGCGTCCCCTCGGCAATCGCGAGGCGCTTGGAGATGGAGCCCGCGGCGATGTTGCGGACCACCACCTCGACGGGAATGATCTCGACTTCCTTCACCAACTGCTCGCGCATGTTGAGTCGGCGCACGAAGTGGGTCGGAACCCCGATATTGTTCAGTCGGTTCATCAGGTACTCGGAGATCCGGTTGTTGATGACCCCTTTGCCCGTGATGATGCCTCTCTTCTTGGCGTTGAACGCGGTGGCGTCGTCCTTGAAATACTGGACGATGGTGCCTGGCTCGGGGCCCTCGAACAGGACCTTGGCCTTGCCTTCGTAGATTTGTCTGCGTCGGGACACGGTCCTCACCTGAGATCGGCGGGAAAAAGCCGGGAGCGAGGGGTTCGTGGCGGGCCGTCGCTCCTTACTCGCCTTATATAGCGGGTGTTGCGGCGCAACACAATGTTCGCCCACTCACCCACCCGCGAAGTCGATGGTTTGGTAAGGCGCCTCGCCGGGTCGGCTGGGGGCGAAGCGCCAGACGGGCTTTCGGGCCGGCTCCCGGGCCGCGGGGAGCGCGATCATCGAGCTCGATACGGTCCCGAATCCGGTGCTCGTGACGATGGTCATGGCGCCCTCCGGGCCCCGTTCCCCGCGGTCGCCGCCGTTGGCATCGAAGACCCGGCTCGCCATCAGTTTCTCCCACGGGGCCCAGCCTGAATCCGCCGGGGCCCCGGGGTCGGGGGCCGGGGCCGCCTCGAACCGCGGGAGGTAGGCCCGGATCCGGGCCGAGCCGGGATCGTTGCGGTCGAGGGCCGTGACCATGGACAGCCCCGCCGGGATCGCCTCGACCTCGATGCGGCCCGGGCCCTCGGCCCCCAGGCTGCGCAGCCAATAGGCATCCCGGTTGTCGGCCACGACCAGGTTGAAGGAGCGGTAGCTCAGCGGGTCGAGATCGGCCAGGGCTTCCGCCGCCAAGGCCGCGTCGGCGTGATCGAGGGCCTCCAGCACCAGCTCTCCGCGGCTGCGCTTGCCCGCCTCGGGCCCCAGCGAGTCCTCGCGGTTGAGGACGCCCGCGACCACGCCCTCGTCGTTGATCCCGAGCCACGAGCCCCCTCCAAGCCGGTCGAGGCCGGCGACCACGTTCTTCCGGTCGGGCCAGTGGCGGCCGGGGGGCAGCCACGGCCTGTCCGCCATCTCGTCGCGGTTGGCGGCGAGCAAGAGCGGCCAGTCATGGCCCGGCCGGCGCAGGATCACGACGGTGCACATGAGGGTTTCGATACTACTCCGGGGCCCGCCCGGCTATAAGGATGGACCTTCGCCGCCGCCGTTGGCACAATGGATCGAAGGATTGGGAGGAAAGCGCGGCATATGACCACGTTCAAGGACCGCGAAAAGGCGTTCGAAGCCAAATACCGGCACGACCAGGAGACCGAGTTCAAGGTGATGGTGCGGCGCAACAAGCTGTTGGGCCAGTGGGCGGGCCCGCTGATCGGGCTCACCGGCGCCGATGCCGAGGCCTACACGAAAGAGGTGATCAAGTCGGATTTCGAGAAGGCCGGGGACGACGACGTCCTGCAAAAGGTGTTCAAGGACTTCACCGACAAGGGCGTGGGAATCAGCGAGCACCGGCTGCGCAAGGAAATGGACCATCTGCTCGAGGTCGCCAAGGAGCAGATCCGCTCCGAGGCGGCGCCGGACACGCCCCAAACCATCTAGCCGCCCCCCCGGACCGTCCCCGCACGCTTGGGGCCGGCGGAAGCCAAGAACCGCTCCTTTAGCGAGCCCCCTTTCGGGGGTCTCCTGCCTTGCCCGGACCACCGTTAATCCACGTAGAGCCCCCGCGCGCGGTGCCACTCCGCGATGGATTGGTCGGGGTACTCCGGAAAACGGGCGTCGCGCTTGCCCCTGGGGACCTCCACCCACGGCGCCTTCGAGTCCAGCAGGGTGTGGACCCGCTCGGGCGGGCGCGGGAGCGGAGTGTCGATGGCGGAGGCGAAGGGATGCACGAGCTCCGCCCAGTGCGGGTCGAAGACCCACAGCGCGCTGCCGCATATCTTGCAGAAGTGCCGCCGCGCCGAGCTCAGCCTTCCCTCGGGCCCCAGGCGGACCCGGTAGACCGCGACGTTCTTGCGCCCCCTGACTTTGAGCGTCGCCGCTTCGCCCATGATGTTGATCGCGCACCCGCCGCTTCCGGCCGTCTTGCGACAGATCGAGCAGTAGCAGCGCATGAATGGATACGGCGTGTGCGAGACGAGCGAGAAACGAACCGCCCCGCAGTGACAGGAACCTTCGAGCAGCATCCCGGGCCCTCCTCATCAACGTGCGGTCAGCGGGTCTCGACACGGCCGCTTGGCCACCCGTGGCGGCGGCCACGGCGCGTGCCCCCGGGGTCGTGCTCGTGCCACCTTGGCGGGAGGGCTAGGCCTAGCTTTCGCCGAAGACCCGCTCGAAGATCGTGTCCACGAATCTGGTGTGGTAATCGGGATCGAAGAGTTCCGCGATCTCGTCGGAGCCCAGATGGCGCGAGACGTCCGCGTCCCGGCCCAGCAGCTCCTCGAAGCGGCCCTTCCCCTCCCAGGCCGCCATGGCGTTGCGCTGGACGGCCCGATAGGCGTCTTCGCGGCTCACGCCCTTGCCCGTGAGCGCCAACAGCACCCGTTGCGAGTAGACGAGCCCGCCGAGCTTCTCCAGGTTTTCCCGCATCGCCTCGGGGTAGACCACCAGCCCGTCCATCACCTCCGCGAGCCGCGCCAGCGCGAAATCGAGCGTCACGGTGGCGTCGGGCCCGATCATCCGCTCCACCGAGGAGTGCGAGATGTCGCGCTCGTGCCACAGCGCCACGTTTTCGAGCGCCGGGACCACGGCCGAGCGGACGATCCGGGCGAGGCCGGTGAGGTTCTCGGAAAGCACCGGGTTGCGCTTGTGGGGCATGGCGGAAGACCCCTTCTGGGCGGGGGCGAAGTACTCCTCCGCCTCGCGCACCTCGGTGCGCTGCAGGTGCCTGATCTCGGTCGCCAGCCTTTCCACGGAGCCGGCGACAATGGCGAGGGCCGCGAAGTACGCCGCGTGCCTGTCGCGGGGGATCACCTGGGTCGAGACGGGCTCCACCTCGAGGCCCATTTTCCTGGCAACGTGCGCCTCGACGGCGGGATCGACGTTGGCATAGGTGCCTACCGCCCCGGAGATGGCGCAGGTGGCGACTTCTTTTCGGGCCGCCTCGAGGCGCGCGCGGTTGCGGGCGAACTCGGCGTGGAAGCCTGCGAGCTTGAGCCCGAAGGTGGTGGGCTCGGCGTGGACGCCATGGCTGCGCCCCACGCACAGCGTCGTCTTGTGCTCGAAGGCGCGGCGCTTGAGCACGCCTAAGAGCTCGTCGAGGTCGGCCAGCAGGATGTCGGCGGCGCGCGAGAGCTGCACCGCGAAGCAGGTATCAAGCACGTCCGAGGATGTGAGTCCCATGTGCAGGAACCGCGCGTCGTCGCCCAGGTGCTCGGCCACGTTGGTCAGGAACGCGACGACGTCGTGGCGGGTCTCGCGCTCGATCTCCCCGATGCGCTCCACCTCGAAGCGGCCGCGCTCGCGGATGGCCTTGGCCGCCTCCTTTGGGATCAGCCCGAGCTCGACCTGGGCGTCCATGGCGTGCGTCTCGATCTCCAGCCAGATCTGGAACTTGGTCTCGGGCGCCCAGATCGCGGCCATCTCGGGGCGGGTGTAACGGGGGATCATGCGCGGCCTTTCGGGTTCACGAGAAGCGGCGAGTTTACACCAACGCCGCGCATTTGAAACCGGCGGGGCAGGGGCCGGCGCGAGGCTGGCGGGGCCCGGTGGCCGCCCGACGGGCCGCCTACCCGCCGCCGGGCAACGCGGTCACGTCCGCCACCAGCGCGGTGACGTTGTCGAGGCTGTCGGCTTTCAGCGCCGCGGCCACCACCCGCCGGGCGGCCGCCTCCGGGTCGGGCTCGCCGGCGAGGATGTCCTGAATCCGCGAATCTGCAAGGACGCCGTGGACGCCGTCGGTGACGAGCAGAAAGCGGTCGCCCACTTCGAGTTCGTGCGCCCCAAGGTCGACCTCGACCGTCTCGTCGATGCCGATCCCGCGAACCAGGATGTGCGAGAGCTCCGGCTCCGGGGGGTTGTGGTCGACCGTGAGGCGCAAGAGTTCGTCGCCCCGCAAGCGGTAGATGCGGCTGTCGCCGACGTGGGCCACATGCGCCTCTCGCCCGCGCAGGATGAGGGCGCTCAAGGTGGTCGCCATTCCCCGGAGCCCCGGGTCGCGTCGGCCGATGGCGTGGATCCAGCCGTTGATCGCTTGCGCCGTCCGCGTGGCGGCGTCTTCCACCGACAGGCCCTCGGGCTGGGCGTAGTAGCCGTCGATGAAGCCGCGCACCGCCGTCTCGGCCGCCTCGCGGCCGCCGGGCGCCCCGCCGACGCCGTCCGCCACCACCATCACGGCGCCTCGAGCGGCCCGCTCGGCGGCCGTGCCCAGGTAGGTGGCCGCGAAGTCCTCGTTCTCTTCGCGCAAGCCCGTCTCCGTGGCGAGGCCGATGCGGGCCTCGAGGTCGCCGCTCGCCATTCCCGTGACGCCTTTCCCGCTTGCCGTCGCTTCCGGCGGCTCAATGCCGCCGGTCGCTTGGTGATTATCCACCAATGTACGCGCGGTGGAACCCATCACGACCGCAACGCGGGGTGACGGGCGCCGTGCCCGGGACGTCGGCGATCAACCTTTCCAAGCGGCGATCTTGCTTGATTACGGAGTGTACACGTCCTTAGAGCATAACCCGGTCAGGTGGAGTCGGCTGCGTTGCGCCGTGGCGAGGCGATCCGTCAGGCGCGGCGCGAAGGGCGATGCGGG
>JAZGAE010000121.1:0-11405 GCA_036475545.1 Alphaproteobacteria bacterium | reverse complement strand
GGGCCGGTGGATCGGGGGCTTGGCGTGGTGGCGTGGCGATCCGCCGGGGGCGGGGGGATGGGGGTGGGGGGGGAACGGGCCACGCGGCGCAACGCCGCGGGCGCCCGCCCCGGCGCAACCCGAAGGGCCGGGATCTTTCGCGGCCACGGGTTCGTAGCAAAGCTCGCGCGGTGGCACCGCTGCGTGCTTCGCCCCGCTCCTGCCCGCGGCACGAAATTCCTCCGGCGCAGTCAGTTCAACTTGACCGGATTATGCTCTAGACGCGGTCGTGGAGGGGTATAAAGGGGCGTTCGACAGAGCCGGTGTACAACTGCCGCGGACGCCCGATCTTGCGGTTAGGATCCTCCCACATCTCTTTCCATTGGGCGATCCACCCCACGGTGCGCGCGATCGCGAACATGACCGTGAACATGTCGGTCGGCAGTCCCAGCGCCCTCAAGATGATGCCCGAATAGAAGTCCACGTTGGGAAAGAGCTTCCGCTCGACGAAGTATTCGTCGTCGAGGGCGATGCTTTCCAGCTCCAAGGCGAGCTGGAAAAACGGGTCGCCTTTCATGCCGAGTTCGTCGAGAACCTCGTGACAGGTCTTGCGCATGACGGTCGCGCGGGGGTCGTAGTTCTTGTACACCCTGTGGCCGAAGCCCATGAGACGGAAGGGGTCGTCCTTGTCCTTCGCCCGCTTGATGAACTCGGGGATGTTTTCCTTGGCTCCGATCTCGCGCAGCATCCGCAGAACCGCCGCGTTGGCGCCGCCGTGGGCGGGGCCCCAAAGCGATGCAATCCCGGCCGCGACGCAGGCGTAAGGGTTGGCGCCCGAGGATCCGGCCATCCGCACGGTCGAGGTCGACGCGTTTTGCTCGTGGTCGGCATGAAGGATGAAGATGCGCTCGATGGCGCGCGCTACGACCGAGTTGATCCTGTATTCCTCGCAGGGCACGGCGAACATCATGTACAGAAAGTTCTCCGCATACTTGAGGTCGTTGCGCGGATACATGAAGGGCTGGCCGACGGAAAACTTGTAGGCCATCGCCGCGATCGTCGGCATCTTGGCGATCAGCCGGTACGAGGCCACCATCCGCTGGTGCTCGTCATCGATGTTGGTGCTGTCGTGATAGAAGGCCGACAGCGCCCCGACCACGCCGACCATGATCGCCATGGGATGGGCGTCGCGGCGGAAGCCCCGGAAGAAGTAGTTGATCTGCTCGTGGACCATGGTGTGCATGGTGATGTCGCGCTCGAACTTGACCTTCTCCTCCGGGGTCGGCAACTCGCCGTACAGGAGCAGGTGACAGACCTCCATGAAGTCGCTGTGTTCGGCGAGATCTTCGATGGAATAGCCGCGGTGCATGAGGATGCCGGCCTCGCCGTCGATAAAGGTGATGCCGGACTCGCAGGTTCCCGTAGAGGTGTAGCCGGGATCGAAGGTGAAGTATCCGGTCTCGGCGTAGAGACGACGGACGTCGATGACGCTGGGCCCGCGGGTGCCGTCGAGAATCGGCAGTTCGAACCGTTTGCCCGTCCGGTTATCGATGAGCGTGACGGTATCGCCGGACGCCTGCAGCGCCTGGGCTGAACGTTGCTGGCTCATGACAAACACCTCCGTGTCGCGTTGAACCCGTTCCCTATGATGCCCGTCCCTGGTTAGGAAATCGTTGCGGATATATCGCCCTGCGGGCGCCAAATCTAAGCCGGCTGGCGCTTTGCGGGCTGGCGGATGTCGTCGAGGCGTCCTAAAACCTCGTCCCGCCCGAGGATCCGCATTACCTCGAAGATTCCTGGGGATATTGTCGCTCCTGTGAGCGCCGCGCGCAAGGGCTGGGCTACTTGGCCCAGCTTGAGCCCGTCCGCTTCCGCGAAGCCGCGCACCGCTTCCTCCAGCGCCGCCTCGGTCCAGTCCCCGGCTTCGGCGAGGCGAGGGCGAAGGCGCGCCAGCCGGGCCCGCGCCTCCTTATCCACAACGGCGGCCGCGGCCTCGCTCAAGGGGATCGGCCGATTGCGCACGTAAAATGCCGCGTTATCAGCAAGTTCTACAAGTGTCTTCGCACGTTCCTTTAAGCTTCCCATGGCCTGGGCCAGCCGTTCGCGCTCGGGCCCGGCGGGCTCGCGTCCCAGCACCGGCACCAGCCGCGGGGCGATCAGATCCACCAGGCGCGGGGCGTCGGCCGCGCGCAGGTAGTGGCCGTTGAGGCTCGTGAGTTTGACGAGGTCGAAACGGGGGGCGGCCCGGCCGATGGCGTCGAGATCGAACCAGGCGATCGCCTGCTCGGTGGAGATGATCTCGTCGTCTCCGTGGCTCCAGCCCAGCCGCAACAGGTAGTTGCACATCGCCTCGGGCAGGAACCCCATCTCGCGATACGCCTCCACGCCCAAGGCCCCATGGCGCTTGGAAAGCTTGGCCCCGTCCGGGCCATGGATCAGGCCGATGTGGGCGAATTCCGGGATCTTCCAGCCAAGCGCCTTGAACAACTGGGTTTGCCGGAAAGCATTGGTCAGGTGATCGTCGCCGCGGATGACATGGGTGATGCCCATATCGTGGTCGTCGACGACCGCCGACAGCATATAGGTCGGCGTATCGTCGGCGCGCAGTAACACCATGTCGTCGAGCTGGTCGTTGGCGGTCCGGACCTCGCCCTGGACCAGGTCGCGGATCACCGTCTCGCCCTCACGAGGAGCCTTGAAACGGACCACGGGCGGCACGCCCGGCGGGGCCTCCGCGGGGTCGCGGTCGCGCCAACGGCCATCGTAACGCACCGGACGGCCCTCCGCCTTGGCCTTCTCGCGCATCTCCGCGAGCTCTTCCGGGGTGCAGAAGCAATGGTAGGCCATGCCTTGGGCAAGGAGCCTTTGGGCGACCTCGGCGTGGCGCACCGCATGGGCGGACTGGTAGGCGACCTCGCCGTCGTGGTCGAGCCCGAGCCACGCGAGCCCATCGAGAATGGCCGCGATCGCCTCTTTGGTGGAACGCGCCCGATCGGTATCCTCAATCCTGAGCAGGAACCGGCCGCCGTGATGGCGGACGTACAGCCAGTTGAAAAGCGCCGTGCGGGCGCCGCCGAGGTGCAGGAAACCGGTCGGTGAGGGAGCGAATCGAGTTATGACGGTCATGATGCAAGAGGCGATACAGGAAAAGCCGCGAACGGCGCGAGGGACGCAGGTATTTATCACAGGCCCCGGCCGGCCGGCAAAGGCGTTTGCGCGGTGAGCGGCGCCGGGTCTTCGAGGCCGCGCTCCCTTGCGGCACGGGTTCTTAGGCCCGCGGCCCTAAGGCAAGCGGTGGCCGGCGCCGGGGCCCGCCTCGGCGCCTGGCTATCCGCAAATCTCGCGGCGGAGCGAGAGCGCTGGTTGCTGTGGCTTCCGGTGGGCATCGGTCTCGGAATCGCGCTCTATTTCCTCTTCCCCTGGGAGCCGCCGCTGTGGCCGGGCCTCGCCGCCGCGCTGGCTGGGGCAGCCCTCGTAGTCGCAGGCACCCGCGGTGAGCGGGGCCGGCCGGCCTTGGTCGCGGCCGGGTTCGCCGCCGCACTCATGGGCGTCGGCGTCACGGTGGCGGCGGTGCGCACCATCCAGGTGGCGGCTCCAATCCTGGAGAAGCGTCTCGGCCCCACCCAGGTCCGCGGCCGGATCGCCTATCTCGAAGAGCTCGCCAGGGGGCGGCGGGTGATTCTGGAGCAGGTCTCCGCCGACGGTCTGGCACGGGACGCGACGCCTGCAACGGTTCGCGTCCGGCTGAGCGGCGATAGGCCGGCGCTCAACGTGGGGGACTGGGTCGCGATGCGCGCGGTGTTGCGGCGGCCGCCGGCCCCTGCCGCGCCGGGCGCGTTCGACTTTCAGCGCCATGCCTTCTTCCAGCGGATCGGCGCGGTCGGCTTCTCCCTCGGCCCGGCGCGCGTGGACCGGCCTTACGCGGGGCAAGGCGCGGAGGTCGCGCCGGCGGACGAACGAGGGATCGACGCCGGGGTGGGCGACGTCGCGGCGGGCGACCTCGGAGCGGCGGGGGAATCCTGGCGGCTGTGGCTTCCCGGCCTGCGCCACGAGATCGCCACTCGGGTGCGCGCCTCCATCGGCGGTGCCGAGGGGGCCGTGGCGGCGGCCCTGATGACGGGGGAGCGCGGCGCCATTCCCGAGAGGGCGATCGCCGCCATGCGCGAATCGGGGCTGGCCCATCTGCTGGCCATTTCCGGGCTTCACGTCGGCCTCGTCACCGGCATCCTGTTCTTCTCCGTGCGCGCGCTTCTGGCGCTGGTTCCGGCGGCGGCGCTGCGTTTCCCGATCAAGAAATGGGCGGCCGTCGCGGCGCTGGCCGGGGCCTTCGCCTATCTCGCGATTACCGGAGCCACCGTGCCGACGCAACGGGCGTTCGCCATGGCCGCGCTGGTGCTGCTTGCCGTCGTTGCCGACCGCACCGCGATCTCCATGCGCGTCGTGGCATGGGCGGCCTTGATCGTGCTGTTCTTGAGGCCCGAGAGCCTTCTCGGCGCGAGCTTCCAAATGTCGTTCGCGGCGGTCGTGGCTCTGGTCGCCGTCTACGAGGAAGTCGCGGGCAAAGGCCTGGCGCCCGGCGCGCCTGGGCGGTTGCGTGGGCCCGACGACGGGGACCTAATATGGCGGCGGCGCTTCGGCCTCTACTTGGCCGGCATCGCGCTCACCACGATCGTCGCCAGCCTCGCCACCGCGCCTTTCGTCGTTTACCACTTCAACCGCTTCGCGGCTTACGGGCTCGCCGCCAATCTCGCGGCGGTGCCGATCACCGCGCTCTGGATCATGCCGTGGGCGATGGCCGCGTTTCTGCTCATGCCGTTCGGCCTCGAGGCGGTGGCGCTGACGCCGATGGGCTGGGGGGTCGGTGCGGTGATCGCGGTGGCGCAAGTGGTGAGCTCCTGGCCCGGCGCGGTCGTCCGGGTATCGGCGATGCCGGTCTCGGGCATCGCCCTCGTTGCCCTGGGCGGCCTGTGGCTGGGCCTGTGGCGGCGGCGGTGGCGCTTCCTCGGCCTTGGCCTCATCTTGGCGGGCCTCGCCTCGGTGCCGCTGAGCCGGCCCCCGGACGTCCTCGTCGACGGGGATGCGAAGCTCGTGGCGGTACGGGGCGAAGACGGCGCGCTGACGCTGTCTTCCACGCGCAAGGGAAAGTTTCGCGGTCAAGTATGGTTGCGCCGCGTCGGCCAAGAAGAGGCGGCGGCCTGGCCCTGGGGCGGGGCGAGTCCCGATGGCCGGCTTGCCTGCGACGCGCTGGGTTGTATCTACGGGGCCCGCGGGCAGACCGTGGCGATCGTTCACGACGGGCGGGCTCTTGCCGAGGACTGCGGCACCGCCGAGGTGGTGGTGAGCCTGGTCCCCGTGAGGGTTCCGTGTGCCTCACCGCGGCGCGTCATCGACCGGTTCGACCTGTGGCGCGAGGGCGGCCACGCCGTGTGGCTGGATCCGGACGACGTGCGGGTCGAGACGGTGCGCGCCTGGCAAGGCAGGCGGCCGTGGACGGCGGATCGGGGGTGGTGACTGCGGCGGGCTTGGGGTCGGTGAATGCAGCTTCGGGCGCTGCCCGGCGCGAGCGCGTCCCGCGGTGCCCAAGCTACGGCGAAAGGGGAGGGTGACGGCGGCGGGCCGCCCTAATACTTGCGCAACAGCCCGATCAGCCGGCCCTGCACCTTGACCCGGTCGGGGCCGAAAATGCGGGTCTCGTAGGCCGGATTGGCCGGCTCGAGGGCCACCGTGTCGCCCTTCTGGCGCAACCGCTTGAGCGTCACTTCCTCGTCGTCGACGAGGGCGACGACGATGTTGCCGCTCTCGGCCGTGTCGCAGCGCAGAATTATGGCCGTGTCCCCATCCAGAATTCCGGCGTCGATCATCGAGTCGCCGTCCACCTCCAACGCGAAATGTTCGCCTTTGGTAAGGAGCGAGACGGGCACTCCCACGGTGGTCGAGTGATCGCGCAACGCCTCGATCGGGGTGCCGGCGGCGATGCGCCCGTAGAGCGGAAGCTCTATGGCCTCGACGTTGCCGCTTGCCGAAACGCCCGAGAGGCCGCTGAAATCGCCGCGGATCACGTTGGGCGAAAAACCTCGGGCGCCCTCCGCCACAGCCGTCGCCGCGGTGGGAACGCCGGCTCTTTCCGGTAGCCGCAGCACCTCCAGGGCCCGCGCCCGGTGCGGGAGCCGCCGGATGAAGCCCCGTTCCTCGAGCCCGGTGATGAGCCGGTGGATTCCGGACTTCGATTTCAGGCCCAAGGCGTCTTTCATCTCGTCATAGGAGGGGGACACGCCGGTCTCCTGGATGCGCTGGTTGATGCATATCAGCAACTCGTACTGTTTCTTCGTCAGCATGTCCGCGTTCCCCGATGCAGGACTACAAGATGTGGAACAAAACAAAAACGTCCTCACATGTTCTAGTTTAGTTCTCGTCCGGGGTCAAGCGCGATTCCACCTTCGCCCCATGACCGGGCGGGCCCGCGTCACCGTCGGGCCGGGCGCCGATCGGGGCGGAGGCTCCGATGGCAGGATGGAGGGAATCCGCAGCCCGGGTCAGGTGGCGTCGGGCGTCGTCCGCAGCCGGATAACCTCGACCTTCGTGCCGGCCTTGGCCGCCTTGGCGAAAGGTGGGCGCACCACCAGGCAGTCGGCGTGGGCGAGGTGGGAGAGCATGGTGCTGTCCTGGCGGGTGAAGGGAGTAACCAGGAGCTCGCCATCGCCGTTGCAGGACAGCCGCGCGCGCAGGTATTCCTGACGCTCGTCGTTCTCGGCGAGGTCGCAACCGAGGGCCGCGGTAACCGGGGGCTCCTCGCGCGCCGCGACGCCGAGCATGGCCTCGATCGCCGGTCCGAGATAGACGATCGCGCAGACCACCGCAGACACCGGGTTGCCCGGGAACCCAAGGACCGGAAGGCCGTTGAGGCGGCCGAACATGAGCGGCTTGCCGGGCCGCATGGCCACCTTCCAGAGATCGACCTTGAGCCCGACTTCTTCGAGCGCGCTCTGGACGAGATCGTGCTCCCCGACCGAGACCCCGCCGGTCGTCACCAGGAGATCGGCGCCGCGCGCCCCCTTGACCGCCGCCTGCAAGGCCCCCTTGGTGTCGCGGGCGATGCCGAGATCGAGGGGCGTTCCACCGTGGGCCACGATGAAGGCCGCGAGCGCCGGGCTGTTGGAACAGACGATCTGGTTGGGACCGACCGGCGCTCCTGCCTCCACGAGCTCGTTGCCGGTGGCGAGGATGGCGATCCGGGGCCGGCGGCGCACCCGCAGCCACGGCACGTTCATCGCCGCGGCCAGCCCGACGTCGCGGGCCGTCAGCCGCCGCCCGGCGGTGAGCCCCACGTCGCCCTCCTTGAAATCGAGTCCCGCGGGGCGGATGAAGCTGCCTTCGGGCGCGCCCGCCAAGACGGTGACGCTCGCGCCGTCCGTTTCGGCCTCCTCTTGGATGACGATCGTATCCGCGCCTTGGGGCACGGGGCCGCCGGTGAAGATGCGGACCGCCTCGCCGGGGCCCAGCACCCCTTCGTAGGCGCGGCCGGCGGGAGCCTCGCCCACGCGCCGGAGCGTCGCGGGAACCTTGGCCACGTCGACCGCCCGCACCGCGTAGCCGTCCATCGCCGAGACCGCGACCGGCGGCTGGGTGAGGCGTGCCGTCACGTCCTCGGCAAGGGTCCGGCCCAAGGCCTCGGAGAGGCCGACCTGCTCCGCTGGCAGCGGAGCGAACGTTCCGGTGATCCGGGCGAGCGCTTCCTCGACGGAGATCATCACTCCGCCTCGAAGGTTCCCGACTTGCCCCCCGTCTTGTAGGTCAGCCGGATGTCGGTGAGCGTCATCGACCGGTCGACCGCCTTGCACATGTCGTAAACCGTGAGCGCCGCCACCGCGACCGCCGTGAGGGCCTCCATCTCGACGCCGGTGCGGCCCTGAACCTTGCAGGTCGCGGTGATGTCGACCGCGCTCCGCTCGCGATCGCAGGCAAGCTCCACCTCCGCGACCGAGAGTGGCAGCGGGTGGCAGAGGGGCACCAGCTCGGCCGTGCGCTTCGCGCCCATGATGCCGGCGAGTCGTGCCACCGACAGCACGTCGCCCTTCTTGACGCTCCCCTCGACGATCTTCTCGAGGGTCTCGGGCTTCATGATGACCGAGCCCTTCGCGGTGGCGACCCGCGTCGTGGCCTTCTTTTCCGAGACGTCCACCATCGTCGCCTTGCCCTCCTCGTCGATATGGCTGAGCCGGGGCACGGCCTAAGCCCCGACCTTGGCCGCCGCGGGCAGCCCGAGCAACGCCCGGGTGGCGGCTGCGATGTCCGCTTGACGCATCAAGGACTCGCCGACGAGAAAGGCGTCGGCGCCCGCCCGCGACAAGCGGGCAAGGGTCTCGGGCTCGCGGATGCCGCTCTCGCTGACGAGCATCCGGTCGGGCGGCAGCAGCGGCGCCAGCCGCTCGGTCGTCGAAAAGTCGACCTCGAGGGTCTTGAGGTCGCGGTTGTTGACGCCGATAAGCCGCGCCTTGAGTTGCAGCGCACGGCCCAGCTCGGCCTCGTTGTGGACCTCGACCAGCGTGTCCATCCCGTGCGCATGGGCCAATGACTCGAGCTCGTGCGCCATGTCGTCGTCGAGGGCCGCCATGATGAGGAGGACGCAGTCCGCGCCGAGCGCCCGGGCCTCGATGATCTGGTACGGCTCGAGCATGAAGTCCTTGCGCAGCACTGGAAGATCGACGGCGGCGCGCGCCGCCGTGAGGTAAGAGTCCCGGCCCTCGAAATAAGGGGTGTCGGTGAGCACCGAGAGGCAGGTGGCGCCGCCGCGCACGTATGCGCGGGCGATTTCCCGCGCATTGAAATCGGAGCAAATCACGCCGGCGCTGGGAGAGGCCCGCTTGATCTCGCAGATGAGGGCGTGGGGCTGCTCCGTCTCCGCCAGCCGGTTCGCGAAGCCGCGTGGCGGCGACGCCCGCGCCGTTTCCTCGAGGAGGGCGCTCATCGGCTTCAACGTCTTGCAGCGGGCCACATGTTCGCGCTTGTCGGCGCAGATGCGGGCGAGAATGTCGCTCATGCCTGGCTCCCTTCGCGGAGCTGTGCACCGAAGTTGGTGATCTCGACGAGCCTGTCAAGGGTGGCCCGGGCGGCGCCAGATTCGACCGCCTGCCGGGCCCGCGCGACGCCGTCCGCAAGGTCGGCGGCGACGCCGGCGACGATCAGCGCGGCGGCCCCGTTCAACAGCACGATGTCGAGATAGGGCCCCGGTTCCCCGTCCAGGAGCGCGCGCATCGCCTCGGCGTTGGCCGCGGCGTCGCCGCCTTTGAGGTCCTGGGGCTCGGCGCGGGCGAGCCCGGCGTCCTCGGGCGACACCTCGAAGGTCGAGACCTTGCCCGCATCGAGCGCGGCCACGTAGGAAACGCCCGTCGTGGTGAGCTCGTCCAACCCGTCGGAGCCGTGGACGACCCAGGCCCGTTCCGCTCCCAATCTCGCTAGCACCTCGGCAAGCGGTTCCACCCACTCGCGGGCGAACACGCCGACGAGCTGGCGCCGCGCGCCCGCCGGGTTGGAGATGGGCCCGAGGAGATTGAAGATCGTGCGCGTGCCGAGCTCTTGTCTCGCCGTCATGACGTGACGCATGGCGCCGTGGTGACGGGGCGCGAAGAGGAATCCGATGTTGGCTTCCCACAACGCCCGCTCGACCTGGACCATGTCCGCGTCCAGGTTGACCCCGAGCGCGGCGAGCACGTCCGCCGAACCGGACTTCGAAGAGAGCGCCCGGTTTCCGTGTTTGGCCACCGGCACGCCGCAGGCGGCGGCGACGATCGCCGCGGCGGTGGAGATGTTATAGGTTCCCGAGGCATCGCCACCGGTGCCGCAGGTGTCGATTGCTCCGTCCGGGGCCGGCACGGCGAGCGCCTTGGCGCGCATGGCGCGGGCGGCGCCCGTGATCTCCTCTACCGTCTCGCCGCGCACCCTGAGCGCCATCAAGAAGCCGCCGATCTGGGCATGCGTGGCGCCGCCCGACATGAGGATCTCGAAGGCCTGCTCGGCCTCCGCTTCCGACAGGGACTTGCCGGCGGCTACGAGGGCCAGGAAAGGTTTGAACTCGCCGCTCATGGGCGCGGCTCAGGCGGGCGCCGTTTCCAGGCCCGCCAGCTCCAGGAAGTTGCGGAGCAGGTCGTGGCCATGCTCGGTGGCGATGCTCTCGGGATGGAACTGCACGCCCTCGACCGGGAGGCTGCGATGAGCGAGCCCCATGATGATCCCATCGTCCGTCTCGGCCGTCGCTTTCAGGCAGTCGGGCAGGGAGTCCCGCTCCACGATCAGCGAGTGATAGCGGGTCGCGGTGAAAGGGTTCGGAAGCCCCCGCAGCACGCCTTCGCCCCGGTGGTGAATCAGGCTGACCTTTCCATGCATCGGCTTCGGCGCGCGCACGACCCGCCCGCCGAATGCCTGGCCGACGGCCTGATGGCCCAGGCAGACGCCCAGGATCGGGATGCGGCCGGCGGCGCGTTCGATGAGCTCCAGGCAGATGCCCGAGCGGTCGGGGTCGCAGGGCCCCGGCGAGATGACGATTCCCTGGGGCTGCATGGACAGCGCCTCGTCCACCGAGATGGCGTCGTTGCGCCTGATCGCCACGTCGGCGCCGAGCTCGCCCAGATAGTGGACCAGGTTGTAGGTGAAGCTGTCGTAGTTGTCGACAAGAAGAAACATTTCAATGTGTTCCGGCGGACTCTTTAGGCCCCATTTCAAGTTCATCTTTTCAGACTTATATCAGGTCGGGAAATGCGAAGGAAGCAGGCCCGCCAAGCCGGGGCCCGATGGCTTCGGCCTTTGCGAAGGGCTTGACCTTCCAGTAACTAGAAGCCTCAAATAATGGTTCAGGCGGGCGCGCGACGGGCGAGCGCCCGCCCGCCGGCCTTCCGCGCCCGCAGACTGGGAGACCTCGGCCATGGCGGAAAAGACTGCATGCGGTCATCATCATCACCAGCACCACCGGCCTGCGGCGACCCATGCCGCGGCGGTCGAGTACACCTGCCCGATGCACCCGGAGGTGCGGGCGTCGGCGCCGGGCGCGTGCCCGGACTGCGGCATGGCGCTGGAGCCGGCGGCCGTGTCCGCGGCGATCGAGTACGTCTGCCCGATGCACCCGGAAGTCGTCAGTTCCGAGCCCGGCGATTGCTCGATTTGCGGCATGGCGCTGGAGCCGGCAACGCCGCCCGCCGTGTCCGCCCCTGTCGAGTACACCTGCCCGATGCACCCGGAGGTGCAGGCCTCGGAGCCGGGCGCGTGCCCGGACTGCGGCATGGCGCTCGAGCCCGCGGCCGGGCCCGCGGCGGCCGAGTACACCTGCCCGATGCACCCGGAGGTGCGGGCGTCGGAGCCGGGCGCGTGCCCGGACTGCGGCATGGCGCTGGAGCTGGCGGCCGTGTCCGCGGCGATCGAGTACGTCTGCCCGATGC
>JAZGAE010000120.1:0-6451 GCA_036475545.1 Alphaproteobacteria bacterium | reverse complement strand
GCGAGCAAGTATTGGGTCCCGGCACGGTGAGGGTCGCGGTGGAGGCGGCGGCGGCTTTCGGGTGGGAGCGCTGGGTCGGCGCCGACGGCGCGGTCATTGGCATGACCGGCTTCGGCGCCTCGGCGCCGGGGCCGGAGCTGTACGAGCATTTCGGGATCACGGCCGAGGCGGTGGCGGCGGCGGCGAGCACGAGGCTCAAGGCGCAGGAGAGCTAGTGGAGGAGACCATGGCAGTACGCGTTGGAATCAACGGGTTCGGGCGCATCGGGCGTCTGGTGGTGAGGGCGCTCCATGAGTCCGGGCGGGACGACCTCGAAGTGGTGGCGGTCAACGACCTCGGCCCGGTCGAGGCCAACGCGCATTTGCTTCGGTACGACACCGTCCACGGCCCCTTCCCGGGCGAGGTCAGGGTTACCGAGGACGCGATGGATTTAGGATCCGGCCCGATCCGGGTGCTGGCCGAAAGAGACCCCGAGAAGCTGCCCTGGGCCGAGCTCGGGGTCGACATCGCGCTCGAGTGCACCGGGCTTTTCACCGGGCGCGACGAGGCCGCCCGGCATCTCGAGGCCGGCGCCAAGCGCGTGCTGATCTCGGCGCCGGCCAAGGGCGCGGACCTGACCGTGGTCTTCGGCGTCAACCACGACCGCCTCGCGCCCGAGCACCAGGTGGTCTCGAACGCGTCCTGCACCACCAACTGCTTGGCGCCGGTGGCGCACGTGCTTAATCAGGCCGTCGGCATCACCCGGGGCTATATGACCACGGTGCACTCGTATACCGGCGACCAGCGCCTCGTCGACACCCTGCACAAGGACTTGCGCCGCGCCCGCGCCGCCGCCCACTCGCTCATCCCCACCTCCACCGGCGCGGCGCGGGCGGTGGGGCTGGTGCTGCCCGAGCTCGACGGCAAGCTCGACGGCTGCGCGATCCGGGTGCCGACCCTCAACGTCTCTTTGATCGACCTCACGTTCGAAGCCAAACGTCGCACCAGCGTGGACGAGATCAACGGGGCGGTAGAGGCCGCCGCCGCCGGGCCCTTGAACGGGATCCTCGAGGCCTGCGCCGAGCCGCTGGTCTCCGCCGACTTCAACCACAACCCGGCGAGCGCCATATTCGACCTGACCCAGACCCAGGTCGTCGAGGAGACCTTCGTCCGCGTCATGGCCTGGTACGACAACGAATGGGGCTTCGCCAAC
Organism: Alphaproteobacteria bacterium; assembly: GCA_036475545.1. Classification (GTDB taxonomy): domain Bacteria; phylum Pseudomonadota; class Alphaproteobacteria; order DATDPM01; family DATDPM01; genus JAZGAE01. The sequence goes on along the minus strand of JAZGAE010000120.1, from coordinate 5,259 downwards.
CGCATGCTCGATACCGCCGCCGCCATGGCGAAGCTCGGCTGAGCCCGCCGTCCTATCCGCGGTAGACCACCCTGCGGCGAGACCGCCTTGCCCCGGGGCGGCAGGCCCCTTCCCTTTTTGCTCTGAGGGCCCGCTTATTGCGCCGGGGCGCCGGCGGCGGCGTGCGTCTCGAAGGTCGTGAGGCCGAAGTCCTCGAGTACGGCATACAATGCCGGTACGACCAGGAGGACCAGCAGCGTCGAGGCGATGATGCCGAACACCAGGCTGGTGACCAGCGGGACCAGGACCTGGGCCTGGAGGCTCTTCTCGGTGAGTAACGGCAAGAGCCCGGCGATGGTCGTCAGCGAGGTCAGCAGCACGGCGCGGAAGCGCTCGCGGCTCGCCGTCGCGGCCGCGTCGCGGACCGACATCCCTTCGCGCCCCCTGAGCTTGAGGAAGGTCACCAGCAGAATCGAATCGTTGACCACCACGCCCGCGAGCGAGACCAGGCCCACCGCGCTGGGGAGCGACAGATCCAGCCCCATCACGAGATGGCCCCACACGGCGCCGATGACCCCTAAGGGGACGGCCGCTATGACGACCAGCGGCTCGAGATAGCTGCGGAACTGGAAGCTCAACAGCGCGTAGATGGCAATGAGGCCGATCAGGAACGCGCCGCGCACCGACTTGCTGGTTCTTTCGCCCTCCTTGGCCTGCCCCTCGATCGAGACGTGGATGGAGGGGTGGCGCGCTTGGAATTCGGGGAAGAACCGGGCGCGCGTGTCGGCGATGATCTCGTCGGCGTTGGCGAGGGAGGTGTCCACGTCCCCCTGGACGGTCACGGTGCGCCGGCCGTCGACACGGGCGAGCCGCGCGAAGCCGCGGCCGGCCTCCAGCGTCGCCACCGTGCCGAGGGGGATCTGCCGGCCCCCGGGCGAGGTGATGGTGAAATAGTCGAGGTCCGCCAGGCTGTCCTGGTCCAGCGGCGAGAGGCGCACGTCCACCTCGTAGGACGCGGACCCGACCTGGATCTCGCTCGCGGTGCGGCCATAGAAGGCCGAGCGGAGCTGCGCGGCAATGCCGGCGGCGTCCAGGCCCAGCGCGGTCGCGCCTTCGCGCAGGCGCAGCCGCACCTCGGGCTTGCCCGGCCTGAGATCATCCGAGATGTCGAACACGCCGCTGTAGGCCCTGAGCCACTCCTGAAGCTCCAGCGAGGCGGCCTTGAGCTCGGCGAGGTCCGATCCGCGGAGTCGGATGTCGATGGCAAGCCCTCCGGGGCCGATCTGGTACTCCTTGAAGTTGATGTTGAGGACGTCGGGTACGATCCCAGTCTCCTCGCGCCATCGCGCCAGCACCCCGTCGGCGCGCATCGTGCGGACCTCGGCGTCCAGCAGGTCGACCGACACGGTGGCGACGTGGGGGCCGGTCTCGAAGGCGTCCACGTTCTTGTTGAACCGGACGTTCACGTTGCGGACCAGCGGCCGGCCTTGGGGCTGCAACGGCGTGAGGGCCTCGTTGACCCGCTGCAGCGCAGAGGTGAGCCGGGCGACGACCTCCTCGGTGCGCTTGAGCGGCGTGCCCTGGGGCAGCAGGAGCCGCGCCTCGATGACGTTGCCGTCGATGTCGGGAAAGACGCGGAACTTGAGGACGCCGCTGGCGACCATGCCGATGGAGCCGAGAAACAAGGCGATGACGAGCCCTAAGAAGAGGTAGCGCCAGGCAATGACGGCGTCGACGGCAGCGCCCAGCACCCTCTCGCGCACCCAGTCGAGGCCGTCGTCGAAGCGCCGGCGGAACGTGGACGCCGCCCCGGCCCCGGCGCGGCTGAGCGAGTGGGCCAGGTGATGGGGCAGGACGAGGAAGGCCTCAATGAGGCTCACGGTCAGGGTCATGATGAGCACCACCGGCAAGGCCTTGAGGATCGTCCCGATGTCGCCCTTCATGAAGGCGAGCGGACCGAATATGGCGATCGTGGTGAGAAAAGAGGCGACTACCCCGGGGATGACTTGGCGGGCGCCTTCGACCGCCGCCTCGAGCGGCGGCCTCCCCTTGCGGACCTGGGTGGCGATGTTCTCGGAGATGACGATGGCGTCGTCCATCAAAAGCCCGATCGCGATCAGCAAACCCACCATCGTGATCATGTTGATGGAGTAGCCCAGCACCCACATGACGAAGATCGTGCCCAGGAACGAGACCGGCAACCCGACGGCGACCCAGAAGGAGAACCGGAAGCCGAAGAACAGCCACATCGTGAGAAACACCAGCCCGAGGCCCTGGGCGCCGTTCCTGAGCAACAGGTTGAGGCGGTCGCGGACGATCGACGAGACGTCCTGGGTCAGCGTGAAGGTGACCCCGGGCGGTGCGATCCGGCGCTCGCGCTCGAGGAAGGCGCCGGCCGCGTCCACCGCGGTGAGCGTGTCCTCGGCCTTGGTCTTGGTGATGCTCAGCATGCAGGCGCGCCGCCCGTTGAAGACGGTCTTGTCCTCGTCCAGCTTGAAGCGGTCGGTGATGGTGGCGATGTCGCCGAGGCGGATTTCGGCCCCGCTCGCGCCCGTCACCACGACGAGGTCCTCGAACTCGAGCGGCGTGCCGCGCTCGTCCGCGAACCTGAGCAGCACGTCCCGCTCCGTCGTCTCGATGGTGCCCGAGGGCAGGTCGATGTTCTGGCGCGCCACGACGCCGGCGATGTCGGCCACGCTCAACCCGTACTGGCGCAAGGTATGGGCGGGCACCTCTATGCGGATCTGGCGGGCGGAGAACCCCAGCACCGTGACCTGCGAGATCGCCTCCAAGAGCAGCAGGCGGTCCTTGACTTGTTCGCAGTAGGACTTGAGGTCCGGGACCGACATCGGGCCGGTGACGGCGATGGAGGCGACGAAGTCGGTGAGGCCGAGTTGCCGGACGGTGGCCCGCTCGGTTTCCTCGGGAAACTCGTCTATGGCCTCGACCTCGGTCTTGACGTCGTTGAGGAAGCGGTCGAAATCCGCGCCCTCGCGCATCTCGACGACGGCGGTTCCGATCCCTTCGCGGGCCTCGCAGCGGATTTCCTCGACCTCGTTGACTCCGTCCACGGCGTCCTCGATGCGCTGGCAGACGGCTTCCTCCACGTCCTCGGCGCTGGCGCCGGGATAGGGGACGCGCACCTCGATCTCGCCCGGCGGTATGTCGGGGAAGGTCTCGCGCTTGAGCGTGGGCACGGTGGCGAGGCCGATCACGATCGCGAACGCCATGAGCAGGGTGGCGGCCGTCGGGTGCGCGGCGAAGTAGCGAATCATTTAATGCCGCCCGTAATGCCGCCCGCTCCCTGGGCCTCTGCGGCGATCCGCTCCGCCAGCGCTTCGTCCAGCACGGGGTCGAGCAGCATGCCCTCGATCGCGGGCGCCAGGTCCGAGACCACGACCCGGTCGCCTTCCTCCAGGCCTTCGCCCACGGCGACGAAGTTCGTCTGCAACAGGCTGACGATCACCTTGCGCTTCTCGAGCCGGTTGTCGTCGCCGACGATGAACACCTCGTCGCCGACGAGGGCCGAGCGCGGGATCACGGGCCGCGCCGCGAGCGGCCTTCCCCTGAGGTCGACCTCGACGTACATGTTCTTGACAAGGGGCGGACGGACGCCCGGGATCGCCTGGGTGTAGGGCTCGTCCACGGCGACGATGACGCCGACGGTGCGCGTCTCGGGATCGATCGTGTCGCTGATGCGGGTGAAGCGGGCCTCCCATTCCACCGTGAAATCGCCGGCGCGCAGTCTCACCGTGGCCGACAGCCCGAGGAGCTCGGGCAGTCTGTCCATGTCCGCCATGGTGAGCCTCCGCTCGCCCACGTCGCGGGGCAGCAAACTGCGGAACTTGTCGATCGGGAACTGGGCGGCCACTTCGGCGACGTCGATGCTGTCGGCAACCAACAGCACTTGGCCCTCCTTGGCGAACTGGGCGAGCTCCACGTTCACCTCGGCGATGCGTCCGTCGAACGGCGCGAAGATGGCGGTGCGCTCGAGGTCGCGCCGGGCGGCCTCGAGCTGCGCCTCGTAAACCGCGAGGCTCGCCACGAGCGCGTCCCGCTCCGCCGGGACGAGGTTGAGGGTGTTCCTCAGCGCCTGAACGCTCTGCGCGTTGGCGAGAACGTTGCGCTCCTCTTGGTCGACGGCCGCCTGCGAGACGTTGCCCCGTTTCAAGAGCTCGCGCTTGCGCTCGAGGTCCTTCTCGCTCAGGCGGAGCACACTCTCTTCGATCCCGAGCGAGGCGCGGGTGTTGCTCTTGCGGACCGCGAGCTCCGCCAGGTTGGCCCTGGTGCTGCGGATGTTCGCCTCGATCTGGGCGATGGCGAGCCGGTAGTCGGTCGGGTCGATCTTGAGCAGCATCGCCCCCGCCGGAAGGGTCTCGCCGCGATCGAGCTTAGGATGCACCTCCACGATCCTGCCGCTCACCTCGGCCACCGCCTCCCACACCATCGCCGGCGTGACGTAGCCGTAACCGACGGCGCGCGGGACGACCTCGACCCTGGGCGCGGCGATCACCCGCACCGTGCGAACCTGCTCCGACGGCGGCGCCTGCTCGGGGCCCTCGCGCCCCCTGACCAGCAGGGCGAGCACGGCCACCCCCAACAGGACGGCCGGGATGATCAGGAGCTTCTTCAGCCTTTCTCGCGCGGGGCCCCTCATGCGACTCTCCCGGAAAGCGAGGCCCGGAAAACTTAGCCGATCTCGCCGCCACCGGCGAGAGCGAAGCCAGCCACGCGAGGCCGCGAGCGTGGGCCGAGGCCGCGAGTGTGGTCCGAGGCCGCGAGCGTGGGCCGGCCGGGCGGTGCGCCGTGGGCCGTCCGCCTGATAAGATAGGGCGCCAACGGCGGGGCAGGGAAAGAGATGGCGAAGCGGGTAAGCTTACGCGGGCGGGCCGTGATCATCCACTCGCTCGACCACGCCCGCGCGGCCATGGAGGCCGCGAGCGCGCTCGAGGTTCCGGTGACGCTCTTGAGCGCGCCGGGGGCCGCGGGCTACGCCGGGGCGCGCTGGTTCCTTTCCGTCATCGCCCAGGCGAGGGCCGAGCACCCCGAGGTCGAGGCCGCCGCCGTCCTCGATTGCGGCGACGAGCCCGGCCGGGCGCTGGGCGCCTTGCGCGAGGGCTGCGAGGCCGTCCGCTTCACCGGCCCGGCGAAGATCGCGGCCAAGATCGCGGCCATCGCCGAGCAATCCGGGGCAGCCGTTTACGGGCAACGGGATGCCGCTCCTGCGCTCGACCTCTGGCGCGAAGCCGACCCGGCCGCAGCCTGCCGGCAGTGGCTCGC
>JAZGAE010000119.1:0-9422 GCA_036475545.1 Alphaproteobacteria bacterium | reverse complement strand
CAGCGATCCGGACGGGGACACGCTGACGGTGGTGAGCTGCGACGTGATCTCCGGCACGACGCGGGGCACCGTCTCCAAGATCGGCGATAGCTGCAGGTACGACCCCGCCGGCCAGTTCGAGTCGCTTCCGGGCGGCGGATCGGACGGCGACAGCTTCACCTACACCATCTCGGACGGCGAGCTCACCGACACCGCCACGGTCACGATGTCGATCCTCGGCATCAATGACGCGCCGGTGGCGGTAGCCGACCCCGGCTACACCACGCCCAAGGGGACGCAACTCGTCGTGTCGCCCGCCGAAGGGGTGCTGGCCAACGACAGCGACGTCGACAGCGGCTTCGTCATGCAACTGATGAGCGCGGCCTCGAACGGCAGCCTGTGGTCGGTGTTCGCCGACGGAAGCTTCAAATACACGCCGACGGCGGGCTTCACCGGCCAAGACAGCTTCACCTACCGCGCCAACGACTTCAATCTCACGAGCGAGGTGGTCACCGCGACGATCACGGTCACCGAGCCCGCGGACACCACGCCGCCGGTGGTGACGGCGCCCGCGGACGTGGGCGCCGAAGCGACGGGCCCGTTGACCAGTGTCGATATCGGCACGGGCTCCGCCAATGACCTGGTGGATGGACCGTTGCCCGCGACTCCGGACGACACTGGCCCGTTCCCGGTCGGGGCCACCACCGTCACCTGGTCCGCCACCGACGGCGCCGGCAACACCGGCACCGCCACCCAGACCGTGACGGTCACCGACACCACGGCGCCGACGGTCACCGAGCCCGCGGACGTGGGCGCCGAGGCGACCGGCCCGTTGACCAGTGTCGACATCGGCACGGGTTCCGCCAATGACCTGGTGGACGGACCGTTGCCCGCGACGCCGGACGACACCGGCCCGTTCCCGGTCGGGGCCACCACCGTCACCTGGTCCGCCACCGATGGCGCCGGCAACACCGGCACCGCCACCCAGACCGTGACGGTCGCCGACACCACGGCACCGACGGTCACCGAGCCCGCGGACGTGACGGTCGTGGCCACCGGCGAGTTCACCGACGTCGATATCGGCACGGGCTCCGCCAATGACCTGGTGGACGGACCGTTGCCCGCGACGCCGGACGACACCGGCCCGTTCCCGGTCGGGGCCACCACCGTCACCTGGTCCGCCACCGACACCGCCGGCAACACCGGCACCGCCACCCAGACCGTGACGGTAACGGCGGACAACGTGGATACCGTGCACGTCGGCGACCTCGACGCCACGACCCAGAAGCTGCAGCGGTGGTGGCGGGCGATAGTGACGATCTCGGCCGAGGACGCGAGCGGCGCCCCGGTTCCGGACGCCACCGTGGCCGTAACCTGGTCCGGCGGCTATTCCGGGACCGCCTCCTGCATCACGGGCGCCGGCGGCCAGTGCAGCCTGACCAGCGGGATCATGCGTAGAAGGGACGCCAGCGTCACGCTCACGATTGACGACGTGGGCCACGCGACGCTCACGTATCAGTCGAGCGACAACCGCGACCCCGACGGGGACAGCGACGGCACCTCGATCACTATTCTAAAGCCATAGGTCCACGGTAAGATGAAGGTCGGCCCCGGCAGCGCCGGGGATGCATGATCAGGAACAAGCGGCCTGAGAACGGCCGCGACGGTTTTCCCCACACGATTGCGGACGGGCGCGGCGGGCGCGGCGGAGCGAGCGCAAGCGTCGCCATGACGACCGCTGCCAACGCTTGCAGCTCAGGGACGCGGATCGACCGCCCGTAGCCGATCGCCCCGGGGCGGCCCGGGACCCGGTCCGTTTTTCCTGTCATGCGAATTGGCATCCCTTCGCCCCTGTCCTAATGTGGATCCGGGAGAACATGCCGCCGGGTCGCTCTAGCCCGGACAATGACAGGCAATGCCTTTCGATAATCCAGAACTGTTCGTTCGCCTAGGCGTGGCGCTTGCGATCGGTCTCTTGCTCGGCCTGGAGCGCGGCTGGCACGCCCGCGCGCTCCCGGAGGGCGCACGCGTGGCCGGCATCCGCACCTTCGGCATCATCGGCTTGCTCGGCGGCGTCGCGGCGATCCTTTCCGAGACTTTCGGTGGGCTGCTTCTGGCGGCCGTGTTCCTGGCGCTCGCGACCGTGGCGGCGATCGGGCACTGGCGCGCCTCGCTCAAGAGTCCCGACGTCAGCATAACCACCACCGCGGCGATGCTCATCGCCTTCGCCCTGGGCGCCTTGGCCGGGCTGGGCGAGCTGGCGGTCGCGGCCTCCGGAGCGGTCGTCATCACCCTGTTGCTCGGCATCAAGCCTGAATTGCACGGCATGCTCCGGCGCATCGAGCGCAAAGAGCTTCTCGCGACGCTCCGGCTCTTGCTCATTTCGGTCGTCGTTCTTCCCGTGCTGCCGGACCAGGGCTATGGACCTTGGGAAGCCATCAACCCGTACCGCATCTGGTGGATGGTGGTGCTCGTCGCCGGCATCTCCTACGTCGGCTATTTCGCGATCAGGTTGGCGGGCAGCCGCCGCGGTATCCTCCTCACCGGCCTGTTGGGCGGACTCGCCTCTTCGACCGCGGTGGCGATCAATTTCGCCCGCCTCGGCAAGACCAATGCGGCAATGCAGGATCTGCTCGCCGCCGGGATCGCAGTCGCGGCGGCCACCGTGTTCCCCCGTGTCCTCGTTCTCGCCACGATCATCGCCCCGTCTCTTTTCGACCGTCTCGTTTGGCCTCTATTTGCCGCCTCCATCGTCGCCTTCGCGGGCGCTGCCTGGTATGCCCGGCGCAGCGCTAGAGCCATCGAAGACGGGGGTGGCGAAGGGCTTGAGCCGCGCAATCCGCTCGAGCTGAAAGTGGCGGTGCCGTTCGGATTGTTGCTCGCCGTCGTCATGGTGTTGGCGCGAGCGTTCCGGGATTGGCTGGGGGAAACTGGACTCTATCTTCTTGCGGCCGTCTCGGGCCTGGGCGACGTCGACGCCATAACCCTCTCCCTTGCCTCGATGATCGAACCCGGCGAAGCGAGCGCAAGCGTCGTCGCAGCGGCGACGGTATTGGCCGTCGCCACCGGCACCGCCAGCAAGCCCGTCCTTGTCACGGCCATCGGGAATCTGCGGATGGGCCTCCATGTCGCGGTCCCTTTGCTCGCCGCACTGTTGGCTGCGGCCGCCGTGATATGGTCGGGGGCACTCACTTCGTAGTCTCTTTCGATGGCCGGTTATCAAGGTGTCGACGGGAGCGGCCGAGCCAGCGCCTTGCCGTATGTTCCGACCATTGTGACGGCGATGATCAATCGGCCAACGTCCCGCCAACCGACCGGCCGCGGCAGTAAGTTCGAGGGAACGAAAATCGGACGCGGGGGGGACCGAATACTTTGCGCTTGAGCTTTCGTCTCGGTGCGTGTTTTCTATACCGGCGATTGAGACAGTTAGGTAACATTTCGGCAGAAGCGGATTATTAGACGGGGGAAACATGGCGACTAAACTGAAAGTCACAAGGAAGAAAAAGACCGCGGCGAAGAAGCCCGCCGCGAAGAAGCGTACCGTCAAGCGGGCGACCGCGAAGAAGCCTGCCGCGAAGAAGCGTACCGCCAAGAGGGCGACTGCGAAGAAGCCTGCCGCGAAGAAGCGTACCGCCAAGAGGGCGACCGCGAGGAAGCCTGCCGCGAAGAAGCGCACCGCCAAGAGGGCGACCGCGAGGAAGCCCGCCGCGAAGAAGCGTACCGCCAAGAGATCGTCGCCCAGACGGGCGGCAGCGAGAAAATCAACGGCCAGAAAGACCGCTCGCAAACCGGCGCGAAGAAAAAGATAGAGAGGTAGCTGAAGCGGATCGTCCGGCAGACCGGTCGCGCTGGCCTCATCCCAGCACGCCGGCCCCTCTCCCATTGGCAAGCCCGCGTGTTCGGGCGGCCGGTCAGCCTGCCTCGCGGTAGCCCTTGGCGTTGAGCTGGCGGCCGGTGTGAACGATGCGCTGACTCACGGTGAGCGCCGTCAGCACGACGAGCAAATAGATCACCGGGGCCATCAAGCCGGACAACAGGCCGACGGCCACCAGAACGATTCGCTCCGCCCGGGTGACGAGACCGACCTTGCACTCGATGCCCAGGCCTTCGGCCCGGGCCCGGGTGTAACTCACTAGGAACGAGCCCAAGAGCGCCAGCACGACGAGAGCGGCGTTCACCGCATACCCCTCGACGGCGAAGCCGTAGGCGATGGCCGCTAAGACCACGCCCTCGGAGACGCGATCGAGAGTCGAGTCCAGAAAAGCGCCGAACCGCGAAGCGTCCTCCGCCAACCGGGCGAGGATGCCGTCGAGCACGTCCAGCGTTCCGGCCGCAAGGTATACGATGCCGGCCAGCACGAGATCGTCGGTGATGATCAGCGCCGCCGTCACAACATTGAGAAGCACGCCCGTCACCGAAACCTGGTTGGCCCTGACGTTCAGGCGCAGAAGCCCCCGGGCGACGGGCGTTAGCGCCACCACCAACTGCCGGTGGATGAACTCGCGGACACGCTCCAGCGCCGATGCCATCTCCGGCTGCCGACCTTGACGCAGAGTTTCCATCGAGCCTTGTTTCTTGTCGGTGCCGCGCAACTGGGATCACTTTGAAGTAGGTGCCGGCCGCAACAATAATGAGAGCCGCGACCAAGTCTACCGTTTTGTACGCCTGTACCTGCCAACGCTCACAGTATCAAGCACAACGACGCGGCATAGAAGAAGCGCCCTGCGACCCCTTTGGCCGATGCCCGGGCAGGCCAGGCCCGGGCCCCCGCACCGGCCGCGCCGATCCGAAAACCGGCGGCGCGTCTCAGGCTTTCTCCTCGCGCGCGCACAGGATGATCCGACGGACGACGTCGACGTTCGTCATGACCGCGATGACGGCAAGGGCCAACAGGGGCCCATTTAACAGCGCGCCGAGAAAGATGACGAAGGTGCGGACATCCCGGCCTGGCCTGAAATAGGGCGCGCCTCTGAGCTTCCTCGTCATCATTCCGTCGTACTTGTCAGCCGTGTAGCTGTGCACGAAGGCGCCGATGATCGCCGCGACGCCGATCACCAAAGACATTTGCGTGCCGGTGGCCGCGAACTCGTGCCACGTCAAGCCGAACAGCAAGAAGGCGTCGGCGTATCGGTCGAGGATCGCGTCGAACCAGCCGCCGAAGTCGCTTTGCTCGCGTCTTAGCCGCGCAACCTCGCCGTCGCAGCCGTCGACGATGGAGGCAAGCTGCGCCACCACTCCGCCGGCGGCCAGCGCCGGGTATCCGCCGGTCACGAACAGGGCCGCGGCGACGCACGCCAGCAGCCACGAAGCAATGGAAATCTGGTTCGGCGTCACCGCCGTACGCACCAAGTAGCGCGTCAACCACCGGGATACCGGCCGATTGAGGTAGCGCGCAACCGGGCCGTCGCTGATCTTTCTACCTTGCTGGCTCATCACCCGGCGCTCTGCCTCGCGCACCGCCTCGGGCGTGTCGACATCGAGCCAGTCGTGGCCCGTGACGTCCACCGCGATCGCCCGCCCCTCGCGCGCCAGTTCCCGCAGCCCGTCGCACAGCCCGTGCATGCCCCTCGCCGCCGCCCGTTCGAGGCCGTCGAAGAGCGCTTCGCTGCACAGCAGCACGCCCGTGTCGGCTGCGTCCCAGTCTTCGAGATCCTTGGCTATCTCCCTGATGCGATCCCCGTCGACTTTGACGCGCGTGGCGTCTTCCGGATCGAACACGCCGCTCTTGTCCTTGTCCACCGCCAAACACACCTGCCCCTCCGCCGGGGCGTGGCGCGCCAGCACCCGGCCGATTTCCGGGGCGAAAAGATGGTCGGTCATGGAAAGATAGAATGGCGTCTCCCCCGTGCGGCCCCTCGCCGAGAGGGCGCTGGCGCCGTTCCCCCGGCGCCAGTCATCGGGCTCGACGAACTTGACCGTGGCGCCCCGCCGGAGCGCGATGTCGCGAAAATGGCTTTTGACGATCTCGGCCTCGTGGCCGACCACCACGACGAACCGTCGCACCCCAAGGTCTTTCAGAAAGGTGCAGACGACCCGCTCCGCAAGCGAGAGGCCGAGAACCCGTGCAATAGGTTTCGGCCCGCGGGATTTCGTACAGATCCGCGTACCCTTGCCCGCCGCCAACAGTACGGCGACCGCCGGCTCCGCCTTTCGCACCTCAGGCCCCGTCATGCCGCAATTCCTAAAGATCGAGGAGTTCGACCGAATCGCCCTCGAGACTGCCGGCCCCGGCCGCCTCCGCACGGCTTTCGAGGACCGCGCCGCGAACGGATCGGTGGCGCTCTAGGAACTCAACTCGCCGTGTTTGGCTTTCCGCAACCCCGGCGACGCCAGCCCCGCCGCGGCCACAGCAAGGCGCCCTGCCCCGGGGCATCCCTGGGACCGTCAGCTACTCCGCGGCAGCCACCTCTTTTATGCCTGCGGGGGCAGCCGCAACAGGCTCAGCGTCGCCGATGAACTCGTCGCACTTGTCGCGGGCAACCGAGTCCCGCATCTGCGTCGGCGGGCTCTTCATGTAATAGGCGCAAACGGCTTCCAGCGCGCCCCCAAGGCCGCGGTCCACGCCCAGCTTCGCGCACCGGACCGCGTCGATGACCACGCCCGCGCTGTTGGGCGAGTCCTGGACGGACATGCGCAGCTCCAGCTCGATCGGCGCATCTCCGAAGCCCCGTCCCTCCATCCGGATGAAACACACCTTGTTGTCGCCTTGCCACGGCACGTAGTCCGAAGGCCCGATGTGGATGTTTCGGGAATCCAACCGCTCATCGAGTTGCGACTGGACGGACTCCGTCTTCGAGATTTTCTTCGACTTCAGCCGCTCGAGCGCCAGCATGTTCAGGAAGTCGGTGTTGCCGCCGGTGTTGAGCTGGTAGGTGCGATCGAGACTGATGCCGCGATCGCCGAAGAGCCGCGTCAGCATGCGGTGAACGATGGTCGCCCCGACTTGGCTCTTGATGTCATCGCCGATGATCGGCAACCCCGCGTCCTGGAACTTGCCTGCCCACACGGGATCGGAAGCGATAAACACCGGAACGCAATTCACCATGGCCACGCCGGCATCCAGACACGCTCGGGCGTAATGCCGGACAGCCTGCTCGGACCCGACCGGCATGTAGCAGACCAGGACCTCCGCCCCGGAGTCCCGGAGCGCCTCAGCCACATTCACGGGCTCGATGTCGGTCGGCCGGAAAGCTTCATCTTCCGGGTAATCCTTCATGTGCGGCGCTACGCCGTCGAGGATGGGCCCCATTCGAACGGTGACGCCCGCAGGAGGAAGCTCGTTCTCGAAAACCATCGTGCAGTTCGGTTTTGCGAAGATGGCCTGCTCGAGAGGCTTGCCCACCTTGCGGCGATCGATGTCGAAGGCGGCCACGACCTCCAAATCACCGGGGCCCAAACCGCCGATGCTCGGGTGCATGAGCCCTACTACGTCGTCGTCGCCGCACCTCTTGTAGTACGCGATGCCCTGTACCAACGAACTCGCGCAATTTCCGATCCCTGCAATCGCCAATTTTATTTTGGCCATAATTTTACGCCTCCTTTCGCAAAGGTCTCCCGAACGCCAAGCGCATCGGAAACACCCGGCCGGGTGAGTCTCCACAAAGAGAGTGAATATCGGCGCTGCCTAGAGGCCGTCGCGGCAAAATCCGCGCCCCAGGGCCTGTGCCGGCCGAAAGCAAGTTTCGCGCCAGAGTCGTGGTGCGATCCGGTGTGCGGCGATAATTTACTACAGATATGCCGCGCGAAGATTCTTTTCTATGTTCCGCGGCGTTTGAGTGTCAAACGACGCCGCCAGCGGCCATCGTCGAGCTTCATCCCCTTCTCGTTCGACGGCCACCCCGCGATTGGCCCTTCACAAGAAGGCGGCAATCGAGCGGGCCGCTAATCATCTGAAATATAGAGCTAATTTTCGAGCGCTGACCGCTCCGGCCCCGGCGCCACGCCGGGAGCGGCGGCTCCTCAACGGGGCGCCAGCGCCTGTGGATGCCTTGTCAGTGCTCGGGATCGCTCCTGCTCTGGGTATGCACATGGCCGCCACCCCCTTCGGAGGCTTTGGGCAAGGACTGTACGGCTCCCGATTCAGGCAATCCAATATTCTGCATATGGGGCGGGCCACTGGGCACGGCTGCGGCGGGCAATTCTCGCCCCCGACACATCTTCCCCCGGAAGGGACACGGGGACCGGCGTGTCCGCCTCCACGCCGTTCGCGGGTCAGCGCGCTGACCTCCGACGCCAGCCCGGCCCCGGGGTTGCCGTCTGGCGAGCCCCGTGCCCAGGGCATTCCGCCCGACGGCATAAGGTGGGCGGCGGTTTCGCTTAATCCTCTATGTGAATCCGCCCCTTCATCCCGACTTCGTAATGACCGTGCTGGTTACATCCGAACTCGAAGTCATCGGCCTCCGAGAACTTCCAGATCAGTTCCTTCGTCTCCCCCGGCTTGACGAGGACGGCGTTCGGGTCGTCGTGCGTCATCGCCCCGTCCATCATCCCGTCTTGCATCATCTTCACCATCTCATAGCGGTGGCGCTCCTGAACGTCGGGCGGTCCCAACGTGAAGTCGTGGACCAGTTCGCCCACATTCGTGATGACGAAGCGGACGGTTTCCCCCTCCTTCACCTCGATTCGTGCCTTGTCGAAAGCGATGTCGCGGGCCTCGATCCGGATCGTGCGGGTCACCTCGCTTAGCTGACCAGGCTCTCCGCCTTTCATGCCATGGCCGTGTTCCGGATCGGCCAACGCCACGGCTGATGTGCCGGCCACAATCAGGCCAACCAGCGCGATGCGATGAGGTGTATTGAAGACATGCTTGTCCTTATGCATAGCTGTTACTCCGGACTTGTTCCTCGTTCAGTCTCCCGTTTACTCGGATTCACAGGCCTCCACCTTGCGAACCCGTCCCCAAAGCAGCGACCGTCCCCTCGTTCCCGCACCAGCTCGAACGAACGCACGGCAATTAGGGAATTGCTCGTGACTGTCACGCCTCGGCGGCATCGATGCCGTCACGTTGCAACTCCCGGCCGTTCCACACTTTCGGGACAAGCTGCGGAAGGATCGCTCACGCTCTGTTCACCTTCGCAAGGGCCGTCCGCATCGTGCTCGCATAGTCGCACGTACAATCGACAAAGCCGTGGGTGGGACAGGTCAGGCACATCTGTTCCAGCCTCTTGCGAAGCGCCGAGCGTGCGCGATAGAGGCGCACCGCTACGTTGTTGGCCGTGGTCCCCAATTGCTTCGCGGTATGCTCCCGCGGCTCGCGGGCCAAGTCCGCGCGCCACAAGATCTCCGCATACTCGGGCTTGAGCGTCGGCAAAAGCATGTAAAGGCAGGCGCATACCGCGGCGTCGAATTCCTCGTCCGGCAAGACCATGGCGGTCACGTCGCCCCCACGTACGCGACCCGCACCCTTTGCGGCGGAGCGTCTGCGGTAGCATTCGCTCGAGGCC
>JAZGAE010000118.1:0-9746 GCA_036475545.1 Alphaproteobacteria bacterium | reverse complement strand
CCGTCGCGGCAATTGCGGACCCAGCCGTCGAGATTTCGGCGGGTCGCCTCCTCCACGGTCCAGGCCCTAAAGAAGACGCCCTGAACGCGCCCGGATATGCGGACGCGAACGGCTTTCGTCTGCGATTGCTCAGCCATGGCGTAAAGGTCCAGACTTCACCGCTAGGCACGGAACAGAGCGGCGACCCGTTGCACCGGCGGGAGCGTGCGGATTACACGGCCCGGCCCCGGCGCCTCGCCGCGCAGATCGTCTAGCGCGAACCCTGAGCTTCGCTTGCCCCGCCTCCGTTGGCGACGGCCGCAAGGCCCGCGCTACGTTTCACAGCCGCTCGCTCGAGGGTCACGCAACCCTTAGGCGAACTCGAGAATTTTCTGGTCGACCACGAGGCTGGCGCCCGGCTTGGCGTGAAGCGCGACCACTCTTCCGTCGCAGTCGGCGCGCAGGATGTTCTCCATCTTCATGGCCTCGACGACGGCGAGTTCCTCGCCGGCGCGCACCTCCTGATCGACTTCCACCGCGATGGAGACCAACAGGCCGGGCATGGGCGACAGAAGGAATTTCGAGAGGTCGGGCGGCTCCTTGACCGGCATCAGCGCATTGAGCTCCGCCGAGCGCGGGGTGAGCACCAGCGCGTCCGCCTGGCCGCCGCCGTGAAAGAGGCGATAGCCCATGCCGGGGCGGTCCACCTGCACGCAAAGCGCGCGGCCGTCGACGTGACACCGGAACATCCTCTCCCCCGGCCGCCAATCGCTTCGCAGAGCATAGGTCTTTCCCTCCACGACGACGTCATAGCCCCAGCTCTGGGGCTCGACCGCGGCGGCGTACTTGGCTTCGCCGAGGACCACGACCCAATCCCGGGAGACGGCCATCTCATGGCCGGGTATCTGGCCGCTGATGCTCGCCTCGCGCTCGGCGACGCGCTGGTGCAAGAAGGCCGCCATCGCGGCCACAAGGTGAGGGTCGTCGTGCGGCACATCCGCCGGATGAAACCCCTGCTCGTATTCCTCGGCGACGAAGTTGGTGGTGATGTCGCCCTTGACGAAGCGCGGATGCGCCAAGAGCGCGGCGAGGAAGCTGATGTTGTGAGAGACCCCGCGGATGTAGAACTCGTCCAAGGCCGCGCGCATGCGGGCGATGGCCTCCTCGCGGGTGGCGCCCGACGCGATGACCTTGGCGATCAGCGGGTCGTAGAACATCGAGATCTCGGCGCCCTCGTAGACGCCGGAATCGACGCGCAGGCCGTCGCCCGGCTCCGGCGCCAGATAGTCGATCAGGCGCCCGATGGACGGCAGGAAGTTGCGGAACGGGTCCTCGGCGTAGACACGCGCCTCGATGGCCCAGCCTTCGAGCTTCACCTCTTTCTGGGTGAAGGCGAGCTTCTCGCCGGCGGCGATGCGGAGCATCTGCTCCACGAGGTCGAGCCCGGTCACGGCCTCGGTGACGGGATGCTCCACCTGAAGGCGGGTGTTCATCTCCAGGAAGTAGAAGTTACGCTCGGCGTCCATGACGCACTCGACGGTGCCCGCCGAGCGGTATCCCACGGCTTTCGCGAGCGCCACCGCCTGCGCGCCCATGTTCTTCCGGATCCGCGCGTCGATGAAGGGCGACGGCGCCTCCTCGATGATCTTCTGATGGCGGCGCTGGACGGAACACTCGCGCTCGCCCAAGTGCACCACGTTTCCGTGGGCGTCGGCCAGCACCTGGATCTCGATATGGCGCGGCTCTTCGATGAGCTTCTCGATGAAGAGGCGCTCGTCCCCGAAGGCCGACTTGGCCTCGCTGGTCGCGGACCTGAAGCCGTCGCGCGCCTCGCGGTCGTTGCGGGCGATGCGTATGCCCTTGCCACCGCCGCCGGCGGAGGCCTTGATCATCACCGGGTAGCCGATGTCGCGGGCGATTTTCACCGCCTCGCCGGCGTCCTCGATCACGTCCATGCAGCCCGGAATGATGGGGACGCCGGCCTCATGAGCCAGCTTCTTGGACTCGATCTTGTCACCCATGATGGCGATCGCCTCGGGCCCCGGGCCGATGAAGGCGAGACCCGCGGCTTCCACGGCGCGGGCGAACTCCGCGTTTTCCGCCAGGAACCCGTAGCCGGGATGAATCGCCTCGGCGCCCGTGTCCCTGGCGGCCTCCAGGATCCTGTCCGCGACAAGGTAGCTCTGGGCCGAGGGTGGCGGGCCGATCTCCACGGCTTCGTCGGCCAGGCGCACGTGGAGCGCTTCGGCGTCCGCCTGCGAATACACGGCGACGCATTCGATGCCCAGGCGCCGCGCCGTGGCCATCACTCGGCAGGCAATCTCACCCCGATTGGCGATCAGGATCTTCTTGAACATCGGCGGCGCGACTAAAGCGGCAGGTTGCTGTGTTTCTTCCAGGGGTTCTCGAGCTTCTTGTCGCGCAGCATGGCGAGCGAGCGGCACAGCCGCCAGCGGGTGTTGTGCGGCATGATGACGTCGTCGATGAAGCCGCGATGGCCGGCGATGAAGGGATTGGCGAACTTCTGGCGGTACTCCTCGGCGCGCTTCTCGATCTTCTTCGCGTCGCCGAGATCGCTCTTGAAGATGATCTCGACCGCCCCCTTGGGGCCCATCACGGCGATCTCGGCGGTAGGCCAGGCGAAGTTCAGATCGCCGCGCAGGTGCTTGGAGCTCATGACGTCGTAGGCGCCGCCATAGGCCTTGCGCGTAATCACCGTGACCTTGGGCACGGTGGCTTCGGCGAACGCGAACAACAGCTTGGCCCCGTGCTTGATGATGCCGCCGTGCTCCTGCGTGGTGCCGGGGAGGAATCCGGGCACGTCCACGAAGGTGAGGATGGGGATGTTGAAGCAGTCGCAGAAGCGGACGAACCGGGCCGCCTTGACGGAGGAATCGATGTCCAGACAGCCAGCCAGCACCATCGGCTGGTTGGCCACGACGCCGACGGTCGAGCCCTCCATGCGGGCGAAGCCGGTGATGATGTTCTTGGCGTAATCGGGCTGGAGCTCGAAGAAGTCCCCGTCGTCGACGAGCTTCAGGATCAGCTCCATCATGTCGTAGGGCTTGTGGGGATCGGCGGGGACCAGGGTGTCGAGAGAGCTCTCGACCCGATCCGAAGGGTCCCGGGTCTCGCGCACGGGCGGCTTCTCGCGGTTGTTGGGCGGCAGGAAATCCATGAACCGGCGCAGCTGCGAGAGCGCTTCGACGTCGCTCTCGAAGGCGAGATCGGCGACACCCGACTTCGTGCTGTGGGTCACGGCGCCGCCCAACTCCTCGTGGCTGACGGCCTCGTGGGTCACCGTCTTCACCACGTCGGGCCCGGTCACGAACATATAAGACGTGTCCTTGACCATGAAGATGAAGTCGGTCATCGCCGGGGAATACACGGCCCCTCCGGCGCACGGCCCCATGACGAGGGAAACCTGCGGGATCACACCGGAGGCCTCGACGTTGCGCTGGAACACCTGCGCGTAGCCGGCGAGCGAATCGATCCCTTCATGGATGCGGGCGCCGCCCGAATCGTTGAGCCCGATCACCGGCGCGCCGACCCTCATGGCCTGGTCCATGATCTTGGCGATCTTCTCGGCATGCGCCTGCGACAGCGAGCCGCCGAAGACGGTGAAGTCCTGGCTGAAGACGAACATGAGCCGGCCGTTGATGGCGCCGTAGCCGGTCACGACGCCGTCGCCGGGAATCCTCTGCTCCCCCATGCGGAAGTCGGTGCAGCGGTGCTCGACGAACATGTCCCACTCCTCGAAGGAGCCGGGGTCGAGCAAGACATCGAGCCGCTCGCGCGCGGTGAGCTTGCCTTTGTCATGCTGCGTTTTGACCCGTTTCTCGCCCCCGCCGGCCCGGGCCAGGGCGCGCTTTTCCTCTAGCTGGCGCAAAATATCTTGCATGAAGACCCCCTGGAAAAATGCACGGGATTCTGGTCACCGGGGCCGCCCGAATGCAACAGCTTTGCATAGCGGGGCGGGAGCCCGCGAGCCGGCGGCCCGGTCGCGTCAGGGCCGTGACAGTTCCATGAATCGGGCGGCGGAAGCAATATCTTCGCGCAGGGCCTGGTGCCGCCGGGCCGCCTCGCCGTCCTCGCCCCACTGCTCGACTTGGAAGGTCTCGTCGACCAGCGAGAGCTCCCAGGCCTCGTCCGGGCCGACGCGTCCCTCCGCCAACGCAAGGGCGATCACCGCAGAGCCGCAGGCGGCGGTGGCGTTATGGAGGCCCGTCAGCATCATGTCGTCGAGCACGGCGACGGCGCTACGCAGCGCCCCGGTCGCCGCCTGCGGCTGCTGGACCGGCATGAGTCCGGCAGTCACCCGCAGCCGGGCGTCGTAGCGGCGCGCCGCCCAGTCGACGAGCGGCTGCCAGGCCGCCTGCTGGCGCGCCGCCAGGCTTGCCGGTTGCTCGGCTCGATAGCACACGAGATCGGTGGCCGCGTAGGCGGCGATCTCTTCGATCACGGCGTCTCGTTGACGGCTCACCCGATCGATCGCGGTCACCGCCAGCCGCATGAGCCGCATGGACTGGGGACGGATTTCCTCCTCCTGCGCCCGCCATTCCTCGGCGACGGCTTCGGCCAGGGCGCGGGTGGGAAGGCTCAGTGACGCCTTCGCCGGCGTGCGCACCGGTCTGCCGTCGAGGACCACCGTGAAGCCGCCGTTCCGCTCGGCCACCTCCGCCATGGAATAGAAGCGCTTCACTCGAACAGCCCCTTGAGCTGGCTGCCGATGCTCTTGAGTCCGTCTCCGATCCCCTCGATGAGGACCCCGGCCGGGCCCTGGCCTTCCTCGTCGCCGGGGGCTTCCGTGGATTTGCTGGCCGTGCCCCCGTCCGCGGAAGCTTGCGGGGCTCCGCCGCCCGAAAGGAGGGCGAGGCAGGGGTTGTCCTCTCCCCCGATGCTGCCGGCGGCGGCGCCCCCCAGCAGACCGGCCACGAGGCCCGCCCCCGTCATGGTCCCGATGACGCCGGTGGCCACCTTCGTGGCGACGCCGGCGGGATCGGGCAGCACCGTGGGCGATGAAAGCCGCCCCGTCACGTTGATGGGCACGGCCAGGTTCACCAGGCTCACTTGCTTCGGCTTCGGCGTCAGCGTCAGGTCCAGCTCTTCCGTCGCCAGGTTGATCTCGCCCTCGCCGGTGAGCGTGAGCGTCTCCGTGTCCATCACCATCGCCTTCGAGACGGCGAGGCCCTGGTCGATGTCGAAGCGGCTTACGACGCAGTTGACCCTGGTGTCCTCGCCCACGTCCCCAAGGACCGCCTTGGTGACGTCGGCCAGCACGAACTTGAGGTAGGCGTTGCCAAGCCGGCTTTCCCCGACGACAAGCTCCGTGCGGCCGCCAAGCCCCGCCATCAGCGCCCGCATCGAGCGACCCTTGCCCGCGACCGACGCCTCCAAGGTCGCCTTACCCGAGATCTTCTCCTCAAGGGCTGCTTCCTTCGCCACCGCCGCGAGGTCGATGTCTTTCACGGTCACCTTCGCCGTCATGCGCGGCGGGGACGCGCTGGCGTCAACGGCAATATCGGCACTCAGGCGGCCCTTGGCGATCTCGGCGGTGAGCGGCTTCACCGTGAGTTTCCCGCCCTTGAGCGCCACGTTCAGGGCGACGTTCGAGATCTCCGGGCCCTCGGTCACGATCCGCGCGACGGCGATCTTCACCTCCACGTCCACGGCCATTAACAACTCGAGCGGCAACGGCTCGTCGCTGAAGATGCGGCCGTCGTCCGTCTCCGTCTCGGCGGCCTCTTGGCCCGCCGCGCTCTCCTCCGGCGCGGCCTCGCCTTGTGTTTCCGCCTTGCCAACGAAGTCGTTGAGCGCAATAAGCTTCGAGCTCAGCTCCCCCCGAACCAGGGGCTTCACGCCTTGGACCAGCGTGATGTCGCCAGCGAGGTCGCTCTGGCCCAGGGCCACCTTCAGCTCGGCGATCCTGATCGCCTCGCCCTCGTCGCTGAGGTGGGCGGAGACGCTGTAAGGGCCCGCCTCGGGCAGCGCGGCGCCGGCGAATTGGCCAAGGGCCGCCAGATCGGCCCCTTGAACCGCGATGTCGAGGGCGAGCCCCTTGGCTTCGAGCGGTTCCCCGATCGCCCCCTTCACCGTGATAGTGGCCCCGCCGGCCTTGACTTCGAGGTCCACGGGGTACGGCTTTTCTGGATCCGCGAGCCCGGCGAGCGCCCCCAGCTCGACGACCGCCTCGAAGGGTGCGCCGTTGTAGGTGCCGGACAGGTCGAGCTTGAGCGGGCTTCGGGCATCTTCGGCGAAGCCCGAAAGGCGGTCGATGGTGACGGACGTATCCTTACCGGTGCGGCCGTCATGATACGTGAGCACCGCGTCCTCGATGCGAACCTCGGTCACCGCGGGCAGCGTCGGGGCGCCGGCCTCGGCTCCTGTCGGCGTCTCGGACGCGGGCGTACGGCCTACGTCTTCGAACACCCAGTTGCCGTTCCCCTCCGCGTCGGTCTCGAGAAAGATGTCCGGAGCCACCAGCACCAGGCGCTTGACCTCGACATCGCCGGAGAAGAGCGGGATGAGGGCGACCTCGGCCTCGAGGCGCTCGAGCGTCACCATTTCGGGCCGCGTGCCCCAGGAGGCGTTCGCCAAGGCCACGTCGTCCACCGTGAGCGAGGGCGTGAGCGACAGGATCTCTGGTTGGATGTGTCCCTGGATGACCAGCTTGCGGCCGGTCGCCGCCTCCACTTCCTCCGCGATCAGGCCGCGGTATTGGTCGAAGTCGATCGAGTGCAGGACCACGATCGCGCCGACGACCACCGCCACGACGAGGACGACGGCGACTTTGAACACGGTTTTCACGGGCACTCCCTCCTTCCCGTCAACCTTGCGGCCGCGGCCGGGATGTCGGCGAAGGCGTCGACGATGACCGCGGCGCCGGCCACCCGAAGCTCTTCGCTGTCATGATACCCCCAGCCCACCCCGATGGCGAATGCGTCGGCGGCGATCGCCATCTCGACGTCGAAGACGGTGTCGCCGATCATGACGGTGGTCCTTGGCCCAGCCCCGGCCTCGGCCATGGCACGGAGCAGCATGTCGGGGCTCGGCTTGCCCGGCCCCTGGTCGCTCGTCTGCACCGTCACGAAGCGCCCGCCGAGCCCGTGGCGCGCGAGGGTGGCCTCGAGCCCCCGGCGCGACTTGCCCGTGGCGATGCCGAGGACGAAGTCGGACGCTTCCAATGCGTCCAGCGCCTCCACGGCGCCCGGAAAGAGGGGCTCGTGGTAATCGGGGGCCTGGCGCAGCTCGTGGAAGGCTTCCCGGTAATAGCGGGACAGCGTGACGTGGTCGTCCGCCCCCGCCTCGGGCAAGAGCTCGGCGATGGCGGCAATGAGCGGCACGCCAACGACACGGCGCACCGCTTCCGGCTCCGGCCTCAAGAGTCCCTTGGCCTCCCACGCCGCGCTCATCGCCGCGACGATGGTATGCTGGCTGTCGACGAGGGTGCCGTCGCAGTCGAAGACGGCCAGGCGAATCGCGGTATCAGAAGTCATCTAATGGGGGTCTCTGCGGCTTTCCTGAAAGATGGGGGCATTCCTGAAAAACGTCCAGACTTTCGCCCCGCTCACCGCTGGCGCCGACCAAAAAAGGGAGACCGCAGCCAAGGCCGGCGCCGCCCCGGCTTGACCCCCGCAGGGGTGTGCCGCTAGGGATATCCGCCATGACCGGGGGGGATCCCAATGGCCGGCCCGAAGGGGGGACAGAGATTGCGGCACGTCGGCCGTCGCAGCTCGTCGCCCTGGTCCTCGGCGTCGTCCTCTTCGCCATCATGATCGCCACGCCGCCCGCAGCGGGCATGGACCTTGCCGCCTGGCGGGTCGCGGCGGTCGCCGTCCTGATGGCGGTGTGGTGGATCGGCGAGGCGCTTCCCGTGGCCGCGACCGGGCTGGTGCCGCTCGTTCTGTTCCCGCTGCTCCAGGTCCTTCCCATCAAGGCGGCCGCGGCCCACTACGCCAACCCGATCATCTTCCTGCTGTTCGGCGGATTCGTGATCGCCATCGCCATGGAGAAGTGGAACCTGCACCGGCGCATCGCGCTCAATATCCTCAGTATCACGGGCACGCGGCCCGACGCGTTGATCGCCGGCTTCATGGTGACCACGGCGGCCATCAGCATGTGGGTCTCCAACACCGCGACGACCATCATGATGCTTCCCATCGGGATCTCGGTGATCGCCCTGGTGAACAGCCGTTCCGGCGCCCGAGCCCAGCAGGCCGAGCACGGCGACGGGCGCTTCGCCACGGTGCTCGCCATCGCCATCGCCTACGCCGCCTCCATCGGCGGGCTCGGCACGCTCATCGGCACCGCCCCCAATGCGCTCTTCGCGGGGTTCATGGACGAGCAGTACGGCGTCGAGATCGGCTTCGCCAGATGGATGCTGCTGGGCGTCCCGCTCGCATGCGTGATGCTCGTCCTTGCCTGGCTGGTGTTGACCAAGATCGTATTTCCAGTGGGGTCCCGCGGGATCGAGGGCATCGACGCGTTGATTCGCTCGGAGCTGAAGACCATGGGCCCGATCTCGCGGGCGGAGAAGCTGACGGCGCTGGTCTTCGCGTTGGTGGCCCTGTTGTGGGTCACGCGGCCGCTCATAACCCGATGGCTTCCGGACCTGGCGTTGACCGACGCGGGCATCGCCGTCGCCGGCGCGCTCGCCCTGTTCGTGACGCCAGTGGATGTGCGGCGCGGCGTGTTTCTCCTCGACAAGGAATGGGCCCAACGGCTGCCCTGGGACGTGCTGATCCTGTTCGGCGGAGGGCTCAGCCTTGCGGCGGGAATCACGGAGAGCGGCCTCGCCGCCTGGGCCGGCGACGCGATGGGCGCCTTCGCCAACTGGCCGCTCGTCGCGGTGGTGCTGGCGGTGACCGCGATCGTGATCTTCCTCACCGAGCTCACCAGCAATACGGCGACGACCATCGTCTTCCTGCCGCTGGCCGCCACGCTCGCGGGCACGGTGGGAACGGAGCCGGTGATGCTGCTGGTGCCGGCCGTGGTGGCGGCGAGTTGCGCCTTCATGTTCCCGGTGGCAACGCCGCCCAACGCCATCGTGTTCGGCAGCGGCAGGGTCACGATCCCGCAGATGGCGCGGGCCGGGCTGGTCATGAACCTCGGCGCCATTTGCCTCATCACCGCCGTCGCCTACGCCCTCGCCGCGGTGGTCTTCGCGCCTTAGAGCATAATCCGGCCAAGTTGAACTGACTGCGCCGGAGGAATTTTGTGCCGCGGGCAGGAGACAAAGGAGACGGAGTCGCCGGTCCGGCGGTAAGGCGCACGCGGCCGGATCTGCCGAGGGCGGGGCGCCTCTCAAGCCATGCCCGCGAACGGATCGCCGGCGTAGTCGGGATCGAAGCCGAAGAACGCCCAGGTCGTGCGCATGTGGTCGGGCAGCGGCGCCGTGACGCGCAAGGTGCCGCCCCTGGGGCGGGGTATGGCGATCTCGCGGGCGTGCAGATGCAGCTTTCCCGAGATTCCTTCGGCGTTAAGGAAGGCCCCGGCGCCGCCGTACTTGCCGTCGCCGGCAATTGGCGTTCCCAGCGCCGCGCAATGCACACGGAGCTGGTGGGTGCGCCCGGTCAAAGGCATGAGCGCCACCCACGCCGCCCGATTCCCCGCGGACTCGACCACGGCATAAAGGGTGCGCGCCCGCTTGCCTACGAGCGCCTCCGGGGCCACCCGCTCGCCGCGCCCGCTTGGCACCTTGGCGAGCGCCAGGCTCACTTCCCCCCGGCGTGGCCGGGGCACGCCGACGACCGCGGCCCAGTAGACCT
>JAZGAE010000117.1:0-51590 GCA_036475545.1 Alphaproteobacteria bacterium | reverse complement strand
ATCCTGCTCGGTCAGACGGAGGGACCGCGCATGGGGTCCTTCATCGCGCTCTACGGCGTCTCCGAGACCGTCGCCCTCATCCGCCGGGTGCTCGCCGGCGAAAGCCCGCCTGCGGGCTGACCCGCCTGCCGAAGTCGTACGGAGGGCAGGAGCCTCTTGCCTTCGGCGACCTCTCTTCGCCCGCCGAAGCGGGCTTCGCGAAGGCGGGAGCCTCCGGCGACCTCCCTTCGCCCGCCGAAGCGGGCTTCGCGAAGGCGGGAGCCAGGTCGGCGGACGGGCCCGGAAGGGGCGTGAGGCCCACGGGCCGGGGGGGGTCTCGGCGGGTGCCGGCACGCCCGAAGATAGGAATATTAGCCCCGCCGCTGCCAGGAAAAAATACCTGACTCCGCAGCTTGGCCTTTGCCGCTACTGGCTGGCCCAGACGATGCGGGCCATCCAGGCGATGTCCTCGAGTGGGAGCGAGCGATCGGGATGGTCGGGGTTGAGAGACCTCAGCTCCACCTTGTGCGCGGTTCGGCGCAGGAGTTCCTTGGCCATGACTTCGCCGCTCTGGCTCTTGACCACCACGCGGTCGCCGCGCCGGATGCTGGCCGAAGGCGCGACGATGATGATGTCGCCGTCGCGGTAAACGGGCTCCATGCTGTCGCCGGTGACCTCGAGCGCGTAGGCGTGCGGGCCCGTGATATCCGGAAAGACGATCTCGTCCCAACCGGTTCCCGCGGGGTAACCGGCGTCGTCGAAGTACCCTTGGGCCCCGGCCCGGGCGTAGCCGAGAACGGGGATGCGCTGGGGGCCGCGCCCGCCCTTCTTGCCGCCGAGGTAGGCGACGCACTCCTCCAAGGAGCTCCCCGTCGCGTCCAGGATCTTGGAGATGCTCTCGGTGCTGGGCCAGCGGGGCTTGCCGTCGCGGCTGATGCGCTTGCTCTTGTTGAAGGTGGTCGGGTCGAGGCCGGCGCGCCGGGCGAGCCCCGAGGCCGTGAGGTCATGGGCCGCGGCCAGCCGGTCGATGGCCTGCCAGATGTCGGCATGACGAAGCATGGGAACATCTTCTTATATCGTCGTCGCGGCCGCACTAGGAATTTGCTCCGCTCCCGAGCTCGGCCCGAGCTCGGCCCGAGCTCGGAAGGACTCGTCCGCCCCTCGGTGCACACCTTCGAGCGGTCGGTCCTAAGCCGTCGGGCAGTCGGCGGCGGAACCCGAGCCGCCCGCAGCCGACGCGGCTAAGGCGCGCCCCGGCCTCCGCGTCGGTTTACTGCAGATTGCAGCGGAGCCTGGCCCGTTGCCGCTGCATTTTGCCAATCCTCGCCCCATCCGCAGCGGGAGTCCGGCGCACGGCGCGGAGGACCCACGGGAGCGGCCGTCGGCGGCTGGCGCGGGCCCTGTTCATGCGATTCGGTTTCCGATAGGTTCAAACCATGACTCCCCGCCCGACCCATGCCACCCGTCCGCCGCCGACCGCAAGGGCCGAAGCCCCCGCAAGCACGGGTGCGAACGGGTCCCTCGAGGGTCGCTGTTGACGCCTTCAGGGGGGCGAGATTTGGCGCACGCCTATCGTTTACTGCGCCCCCTGCTGCTGGCCTTGCCGGCGGAGGCCGCGCACCGGGTCACTCTCCAGGCGCTTCGTCTCGGCCTGGTTCGCTCGCGCCTCGTGGCGGACGACCCGGTTCTCGCCGGCCGCGTCTGGGGGCTGGATTTCTCCAACCCCGTCGGCCTCGCCGCCGGATTCGACAAGAACGCCGAGGCCGTCGACGCCTTGTTGGGCCTGGGGTTCGGGTTCGTCGAGGTGGGCACCATCACGCCCCGGCCGCAACCCGGAAACCCGAAGCCGCGCGTGTTCCGCCTGGCCGAGGACCGCGCGGTGATCAACCGCCTCGGCTTCAACAGCCAGGGGTTGCCTAGCGCGGTGCGGCGCTTGGAGAGGCGCGGCGGCCGGGCGAGGGCAGGCGTCGTCGGCGCCAACGTGGGCACGAACTGGGACAGCGCCGACGCCGCGGCCGACTACGCGGCGGGGGTCGGGGCGCTTGGCCCCGTCGCGGACTACCTGGTCATGAACGTGTCATCCCCGAACACGCCGGGGCTCAGGGATCTTCAGACCCGGCCCCGGCTCATGGAGTTGATCGAGCGCGCGAAGTCCGCGCGGGCATCCGCCGCGAAAGGCGGCCGGGGGGAGCCCGAGGGGGGCGGGCCGCCGCTTCTGCTCAAGATCGCACCGGATTTGAGCGAAGACGAGTTGCGCGACGTCGCCGAAGTGGTGTTTGTCACCGGCATCGACGGCCTCGTCGTCACCAACACCACCGTGAGCCGCCCGGACGGCCTCGAGGGCCGCTTCCGGAACCAAGCGGGCGGGCTCAGCGGCGCGCCGCTGTTCGCCCGGTCGACCGAGGTGTTGCGGCAGACGTATCGGCTGACGGGCGGGCGGATTCCGCTCATCGGCGTCGGCGGGGTGTCCAGCGGCCGGGACGCCTATGCCAAGATCCGGGCGGGCGCCTCGCTCGTCCAGCTCTACACGGCGCTTGTCTACGAGGGGCCGGGCCTGGTTGGCCGCATCAAGGCCGAGCTGGCGGAGCTGCTGCGCGGCGACGGCTTCGCGCACGTCGCGGACGCCGTGGGCGCCGATGCTTGAACGCGGGGAGTTCCGGCGCAGAAGGGGCGGAACCGCCTCGCCCGGATCGGGTAACCGCTTGAGAACGCGGGCCGGCCGGTGGTCGTAATGATCGGTTAACCTTATCTCAAGACCTTGAGACCAAGACTGGCGCCCTCGAGGACACGGGGCGCCGAATGTCGTTCCTGTTTCACACCATCGTGTTTCTTTCCTACGCGTCGGCGGCGGTGGCGGTCGCGCTCGTCGCGCCGGAGACCGTTCCCGGCATCGATCCGAATCTGTCGTTCGTCCTCGGCGCCGTGGTGCTGGTGGGCTGCGGCCTTTTGCACGAGGTGTTCGCCCACCTCGAGCGGCGCCACGAGATGATTGAACAGGTTGCCGGTCTGCGCCACGCGCAGGGCGAGGTGATGAGGGTACTTGCGGTCACGCGGGACGAGACGCGACGGCTCTGCGAGGCCTTTGACGCGGCCGGGAACGGGGACGAGCCCAACCCCAACCCCGGCGTGGGCGAGACCCAGGCCGAGCTCAAGGTCCTGGAGAAGCTGGTGGGAGAGCTTTCGCGACGGACGAAAGAGACCCGGCCCGCCCGGGAGCCGCGCGAGCCGGCGTTACGGGACCAGGCCGCGGAGGTCGACCCGCCTCCGAAGGTGGCCTCGGGCCTCCGCGAGCGGGCGTCACGGGACCAGGCCGCGGAGGTCGTCCCGTCTCCGAAGGTGGCCTCGGGCCTCGGCAATGCCGCCATCCTCGACATCGTCCGCGACGGTCTGAACAACGGCCGAGTCGATCTGTTCCTTCAGCCAATCGTGAGCTTGCCGCAGCGCAAGCATCAGTTCTACGAGTGCTTCTCGCGGATCCGCGTAGACCGGGACACCGTCCTGGTGCCGGAGCAGTATCTCGAGATCGCGGAGAAGGAGGGCCTGATCGCGGCCATCGACAACATGCTTTTGTTCCACTGCGTCCAGTTGGTGCGCAAGACCCAAAGGCGGTGGCCCAACATCGGATTCTTCATAAACATCTCGCGGCACAGCTTGGCGGATAAACCCTTTCTCATCGACTTCGCCGACTTCATGGCGGTCAACATGGACCTGGCGGGCAACCTGGTCTTCGAGTTCGCGCAATCGGCGCTCACCTTGGTCGACGAGAAGGCCGTCGAGGAACTCGAGCGGCTGGCCTCTCTCGGCTTCCGCTTTTCCATGGACCACGTGACGAATTTCGACCTCCCGTTCGAAGACCTGGCCCGCCGCCGCGTGAAGTTCGTCAAGGTCGACGCGAAGGTTCTTCTCTCTCAAGTACGGAAGCTGACTCCCATTCCGCAGGTGATCGAAGTCAAGGAAACGCTCTTCCGCCACGGCATCGACCTGATCGTGGAGAAGATCGAGAGCGAGGACGCACTGGTCGAGCTTCTCGATCTGCCCATCGACTTCGGACAGGGCTATCTCTTCGGCGAGCCGCGCCTGAGCCGCGACAAGCGCTAGCCGATACACCCTTCACAACCTCGTCTCCGCGTGGCACAACGAGCCGCGCCATGTCACCCGACCCGATGACTCCCACCGAGTCCACGGCCGTGCACGCCGCGGCCGCGCCCCGGCTGGTCTCGGGCATGTCCGAATTGGCGGGCGATTACGACGGGTTCATCCTCGACCTCTGGGGAGTCATCCACGACGGCGTGCGGGCCTATCCGGCGGCCGTCGACTGTCTGGCACGACTGAAACGCGCGGGAAAGCACACGGTTCTGCTTTCGAACGCCCCGCGGCGGGCGGCGGCCATCGAGAGCGCCATGGCGGGGATGGGCATCGACCGGGCGATCTACGACCACGTCTACTCCTCCGGCGAGGAGGTCCACGAGCACCTCTTGAGCCGGTCCGACCCGTGGTACGCGGCCTTGGGCCGCGCCTGCTACCACATCGGCCCCGAACGGGACCGAAGCGTTCGCGAAGGGCTCGGGCTCGACGTGGTGGAGTCCGTCGAGGAGGCCGAATTCGTGCTCAATACGGGCCCGGGAGACGACGACGAGACGGTGGCCGATTACGAAGACGTGCTCGAGGCCGCGGCCCGGCGCTCGCTCCCCATGATCTGCGCCAACCCCGACACGGAGGTGATTCGCGGGGGCCGCCGCATCGTTTGCGCGGGCGCCCTGGCCTTGCGCTACGAAGAGTTGGGCGGGGAGGTGCGCTCTCACGGCAAGCCCCATGCGCCTTCCTACCGGCGCTGCTTCGAGCTCCTCCGCGTCGGCGATCGCCGGCGCGTTCTTGCGGTCGGGGATTCGCTGCGCACCGACATCGCGGGAGCCGACGCCGCCGGGATCGATTCCGCGCTGGTGACCGGAGGACTTCACGCGGAGGAATTGGGGCTCGCGCCCGGAAGCCCTCCCGATCCCGACCGCCTGGCGCGGGCTTGCGCGGCGGCCGGCCATGTTCCGGTCGCCGCGATGGCCGCCTTCGCGTGGTGAGCCTGCGCGAGACGGGGCCTCGACGCCGCTTCCGGACCTCAGAGCGGGGCGGCGTTCCGCGCCATCCATGCCTCGAGTTCGGGCTCGCCGATCTCGCCCGCCTCGAGATCGCGGATGACGGCGACGGCCTCCGCCTCGGGCGCGGCTAGCCGGTATCCACCGAGGCGCAGCACCGCGCAGGCGGCCGCCAGCGCCAGCGCCCCGTTTCCTTGCGAAAACGGGCGCGCGCGGACGACGGCGGCACAGTAGGAGGCCGCGATCCGCCGCGCGTCGGTGACCCCTTCGACCATCAGTTTCCGCGGCTCGGCGAGACTCCGTTCGAGCCGTCGGGCCCGCCTTCGCCCGCCCGCTAGGCCGTGTTCCGCGGCAAGGGCAGCGTGCATGGCGCAGATGGCCTCGAGGTCCCGCCATCTCGGCCGCGTCACGGTGCGGACCCTTGCTCCTCCGGCCATGGCGGCGGCCTACTTCCGTGCCCGCGCGAGCTCGCGCAAGGCGTTGCGGTAGTCTCGTCGCCCCTCCTCGAACGCCTTCATGGCGGCGTTGAAGGTTTCGTCGTAGGGCGTGAGCGCGAAGCCGTCGGGAGTTTCCGTGAGGTACACCGGGTCGCCCTCGCGCACCCTGAGCCGCGCCACGGCCTCCCTTGGCAGGGTGACTCCCAGCGAGTTTCCGACCCGGCGGATTTTCAGCTCGTACATCGGTGCCCCCACACGCGTTTACCCAAATTATTATAATACATATATAATAACATCGATAATACGTTTATTATAACCACAAAAAGGGCTCGCCGGGCCCGGCCGAGCGGCGCGAAGCGCCCGCCCTGGGCGGCGAACCATGCGTGGACGTTTGTTCCAGGGCAACGTTATACTCCCGCCTCTGGTGCGAGGGACGCGGCGCATGAAGGATTTTCCGAAGCGCAGCCTGGGCGACTGGCGCGAGCTTGCGGCCAAGGAGATGAAGGGCCGCGAGCCGGAGGAGCTCGCCTGGACGACCCCGGAAGGCATCCCGGTCAAGCCGATCTACACGGCAGAGGACCTCGAAGGCCTCGAACAGGTCGGCACGCTGCCCGGCTTTCCGCCGTTCCTCCGCGGCCCGCGCGCGACCATGTATGCGAACCGGCCTTGGACGATTCGCCAGTACGCTGGTTTCTCGACCGCGGAAGAGTCGAACGCCTTCTACCGGGAATGCCTGCGGGCCGGCCAGATGGGGCTCTCGGTGGCGTTCGACCTCGCCACCCACCGCGGTTACGATTCCGATCATCCCCGCGTCGTCGCCGACGTCGGCAAGGCCGGAGTCGCCATCGATTCAGCAGACGACATGAAGGCCCTGTTCGACGGAATCCCGCTCGACAAGATGAGCGTGTCCATGACCATGAACGGCGCGGTCCTGCCGGTTCTGGCCGGATACGTGGTGGCCGCGGAGGAGCAGGGAGTCGCCCAGGAGAAGCTCTCGGGGACCATCCAGAACGACATCCTCAAGGAGTTCATGGTCCGCAACACCTACATCTATCCCCCGGGCCCCAGCATGCGCATCGTGGCCGACATCATCGAGTACACGGCAGAGCACATGCCCCGCTTCAATTCGATCTCGATCTCCGGCTATCACATGCAGGAGGCGGGCGCCACCGCGGTGCAGGAGCTCGCCTTCACGCTCGCCGACGGGCTCGACTACGTGCGCGCGGCCCTGGCGAGGGGGCTCGCGGTGGACGACTTCGCGCCGCGCCTCAGCTTCTTCTTCTCCATCGGCATGAACTTCTTCATGGAGATCGCCAAGCTGCGCGCCGCCCGGCTCTTGTGGGCGCGACTCATGCGCCGGTTCGATCCCAAGGACCCCCGCAGCATGGCGCTCCGGACCCACTGCCAGACCTCGGGCGTGAGCCTCACGGAGCAGGACCCCTACAACAACATCATCCGCACCACCATCGAGGCCATGGCCGCGGTGCTCGGCGGCACGCAGTCGCTGCAC
Organism: Alphaproteobacteria bacterium; assembly: GCA_036475545.1. Classification (GTDB taxonomy): domain Bacteria; phylum Pseudomonadota; class Alphaproteobacteria; order DATDPM01; family DATDPM01; genus JAZGAE01. The sequence goes on along the minus strand of JAZGAE010000117.1, from coordinate 44,577 downwards.
ACCAACTCCTTCGACGAGGCGCTCGCGCTCCCCACCCCGTTCGCGGCGCGGATCGCCCGCAACACGCAGCTCGTGATCGCCGAGGAGACCGGCATTCCCAACGTCGTCGACCCCCTCGGCGGGTCGTACTACGTCGAGGCGCTGACCGACAGCCTCGCCTCCGAGGCCTGGAGGATCATCGAAGAGGTCGAGGAGATGGGCGGCATGACCAAGGCGGTGGAAACCGGCATGCCGAAGATGCGCATCGAGGAGGCCGCGGCGCGCCGGCAGGCCCGCGTCGACCGGGGCGAGGAGGCGATCGTCGGGGTCAACAAATACACGCCCGAGAAGCCCGACCATGTCGACATTCTGGTGATCGACAACGCCAAGGTGCGGGAAGCCCAGATCGCGCGGCTGAAACGCGTCCGCGAGAGCCGGGACGGCGGGCGCTGTCAGGCGACGCTCGACGCGCTGAGCGCGGCGGCGGAGTCGGGCGAGGGCAACCTGCTGGCGCTGTCCATCGAGGCGGCGCGGGCGCGCGCCACGGTGGGCGAGATTTCCGACGCCCTCGAGAAGGTCTTCGGCCGCTACCGGGCGGTTCCCCGGAGCATCTCGGGCGTCTACGGCGCCGCTTACGCCGGCGACGAGGGGTACGAGCGCATCCAGGCGGATATCGCCACCTTCGCGACCGAGGAGGGCCGGCGTCCCCGCATGCTGGTGGTCAAGATGGGCCAGGACGGCCACGACCGGGGCGCCAAGCTGATCGCCACCGCCTTCGCCGACCTCGGCTTCGACGTCGACGTGGGGCCCTTGTTTCAGACGCCGGAGGAGGCCGCCCGCCAGGCCGTCGAGAACGACGTCCACGTGGTCGGCGTCTCGAGCCAGGCCGCCGGGCACCGGACGCTCGTGCCGCTGCTGATGGAAGAGCTCCGCAAGCAGGGCGGTGAAGACGTCCTGGTGATCTGCGGCGGCGTGATCCCGCCCCAGGACCACGATTTCCTTGAAGGCGAGGGGGTGGCCGCGGTGTTCGGGCCGGGCACGAACATTCCGGCCGCCGCCGCCGAGGTGCTCTCCCTCATCGCCAAGCGCCGCCGCGCGGCGTGAGGGCCGAAATTCGCGCCGTCGCGTGGATTCTCGGGTCTGCGGTGAAACGCGAGCGTCGGCCGGAGCGGAAAATCCATGAGATCCCGGGCCAGTACCCATTGATTGCGCATCGACTCCGCCTATCTCTCGCTAGCTTCCTTTCGCACGCCGCCCGCCCAGGGCTCCCCCGGAGTCGGGTTGCCACGGGGTTCGCCGGCGGGCGAGGAGGGAGTCGAACGAAACCCACCGGTCTGACCGAATGACCCGATTACCCTCCAGCACCCCGGACCTTGCAACCGGGCGCAGCGACCTGCGGGTGATCGCCACGCTGTTGCCCTATCTGTGGCCGGCGGACTCGTTCGAGATGCGGGCCCGGGTGGTCGTCGCCATGGCGTTCCTGGTCGCGGCCAAGGTCGCGAACGTTTACGTGCCCTTTCTCTACAAGCAGGCGGTGGATGCCCTCACCCCGGGGGGCGCCGCCATCCTCGTGCTGCCCTTGGGCATGTTGTTCGCCTATGGCCTGGTGCGGGTGTTGGCGCTGGCCTTCGGCGAGCTGCGCGACGCCGTGTTCGCCAAGGTGGCCCAGCGGGCCATTCGCACGGCGGCGCTCAGGACCTTCCGGTACCTCCACCGGCTGTCCTTGCGGTTTCACCTGGACCGGCAGACGGGCGGCCTCAACCGCGCGATCGAGCGCGGCACGAGGGGCATCGAGTTCCTGCTCACCTTCATGCTGTTCAACGTGCTCCCCACCATCCTGGAGATCGTGCTCGTGTGCGGGATCCTGTGGCGGCTCTACGGTTTCTGGTTCGCGGCGCTCACCTTCGTCACGATCACCGGCTACATCTGGTTCACGCTTGTGGTCACCGAGTGGCGGCTCAAGTTCCGCCGCGAGATGAACAGGATGGACAGCGACGCCAACACCAAGGCCATCGACAGCCTGCTCAATTACGAGACGGTCAAATATTTCGGCAACGAGGAGCACGAGGCCCGGCGCTTGGACGGCACGCTACGCCAATACGAGCGCGCCGCGGTGAAAAGCAAGAGCAGCCTCTCGCTCGTCAACATCGGCCAAGGGGCGATCATCGCGGGCGGGCTGACGGCCGTCATGATCATGGCGGGCCAAGGGGTGATCGCGGGCAGCATGACGTTGGGAGACTTCGTCCTCGTCAACGCTTACCTCATCCAGCTGTATCTCCCCCTCAACTTCCTCGGTTTCGTCTATCGCGAGATCAAGCAGTCGCTCACCGACATGGAGCAGATGTTCGACCTCTTGTCGGTCGACGCCGAGGTCGAGGACGCGCCCGGCGCCGGCCCGCTTCAGGTCCGCGACGGCGAGATCACGTTCGAGAACGTGGGCTTCGGCTACGACTCCCGCCGCCCGATCCTCCGCGACGTTTCCTTCGTGGTCCGGCCGGGCCACAAGGTGGCGATCGTGGGGCCGAGCGGCGCGGGCAAATCGACGATCTCGCGCCTGCTGTTCCGGTTTTACGACACGAACGAGGGGCGGATCACGATCGACGGCCAGGACATCCGCGACGTCACCCAGGATTCGCTGAGGGCCGCCATCGGCATCGTTCCCCAGGACACGGTGCTTTTCAACGACACCATCTACTACAACATCGCCTACGGTCGCCCCGCCGCCTCGCCCGCCGAAATCGAGGAGGCGGCGCGGCTCGCGCACATCCACGACTTCGTCATGGAGCTCCCCGACGGCTACCAGACCATGGTGGGAGAGCGGGGGCTGAAGCTCTCGGGCGGCGAGAAGCAACGGGTGGCCATCGCCCGCACCATCCTCAAAGAGCCCCGCATCCTGCTATTCGACGAGGCCACCTCGGCGCTGGATTCCCACACCGAGAAGGAGATCCAGGCGTCCTTGCGCGAGGTCTCCGTCGACCGCACCACCCTCGTCATCGCCCACCGGCTGTCCACCGTGGTCGACGCCGACGAGATCATCGTGTTGGAGAAGGGCCGCATTTCCGAGCGCGGGAACCACGCGGCACTCTTGGCCGCGGACGGAGTCTACGCCGCCATGTGGCGCAAGCAGCAGGAGGCCTCGGCGCTCAGAGACGCTCTCGCCCAGGCGTCGCCCGAATCGGCGGAAGAAGCGGCGGTCGGAGACGCGGCGGTCTGAGCCGGTCGCGGCGGCGAAGACTGCGAGGGGCCGCCGGTCCCCGCGCTCCCCGGTCCGTTAATGCATGGCGGTCGCCTTGGGGAGGCGCTAGTATCGCGGCCCGGACCGGGGATTCGGGAAACGGCGGCCGGACCGCGGTCCCCGCTCAAGACGTCTGCGGGGCTCCCGTTCGGTGTCCGCCGGCCCGCCGCAAAAGGGAAGCGCGAGATGGCCGGATGCGTCTCGGCCGCGACGATCGCGAGCCGCGGCGCGAATACGGATTGGCCGGTCGCTAACCAGGCTTCGGTTCGCTCCATGGGTGCGAGGCAAACGACGAGTCGGAAGCAGGCTGCCGCTGCGCCGGGCCGCGCCAAGGCAGGGGTCGACGCGCAAGCGCTGGCCGAGCGGGTGCTCGCCGGCGATAGACAGGCGCTTGCCCGCGCCATCACGCTCATCGAGTCGACGAGGCCCGATCACCGCAGCCAAGCGGAGGAGCTGCTCGAACGGCTGCTCCCCCACACCGGGCAATCGATTCGCGTCGGCATCTCCGGCGTGCCGGGGGTGGGCAAATCGACTTTCACCGAGGCGTTCGGCCTCCACGTCATCGGCAAGGGGCACCGGGTCGCGGTGCTGGCGGTCGATCCCTCGTCGCGGCGCGGTGGCGGGTCCATCCTCGCCGACAAGACCCGCATGGCGGAGCTCGCCCGCTCTTCAGACGCCTTCATCCGGCCTTCTCCGTCGGGCGGCACCTTGGGCGGCGTGGCGCGGCGCACCCGCGAGGCCATGTTGGCCTGCGAGGCGGCGGGGTTCGATGTCGTCCTGGTGGAGACCGTCGGCGTGGGCCAGTCCGAGACGGCGGTCGCCGACATGACCGACATGTTCCTGTTGCTGCTTCAGCCGGGAGGCGGCGACGAGCTCCAGGGCCTCAAGAAGGGCATCATGGAGATCGCGGACCTGTTGCTGGTCAACAAGGCCGACGGCGATCTCGAGGCGGCGGCCCGCCGCACGGCCGCCGACTACGAGGCCGCGCTGCGCATGCTCAGGCCCGCGTCGGCGAACTGGAGACCGTTGGTGCGTCAGTGTTCGGCGCTGACCGGCACCGGCATTCCCGAGGTCTGGGAGACGGTGGAAAGCCATCGGGAGACGCTCGAAGCCAGCGGTGAGATCGCCGCGCGCAGGGAAAGCCAAGCCCGCGCCTGGATGTGGAACGAGGTCCACGAAAGCCTGGCGGCGGCGCTGCGCGCAAGCCCCCGGGTCAAGGCGGGAATCGGGGAGCTCGAGACCGCCGTCGCGGCGGGCGAGGTCACGCCGACCGCGGCCGCGCAGCGCGTCCTCAAGGCCTTCCTTGGCTCTGCCGGGGAGGGATCTTCTTGACGCAAAGGGCGGGCTCGCCTAAAAACCCGGGCCTCGGGCCCGCGTTCCCGTGGCCGGCATCGGGCCGGCCTTGCCGTTAGGGATGAGATTATGGCGAGACGTTGCACCATTTTGGGGAAGGGCGTGATGACGGGGAACAACGTCAGCCACGCGCACAACAAGACCCGGCGCCGGTTCCTTCCCAACCTTCAGAACGTGTCCCTGCTCTCCGACGCGCTCGGCCAGCAGGTGCGGATTCGGCTGTCCACGAGCGCGCTTCGCACCATCGAGTACAAGGGCGGGCTGGACGCCTACCTTTTAGGGGTGCCGAACGCCAAACTCACGCCCGAGGCGCTACGGATAAAGCGCAGGATCGAAAGGGCCAAGCCCAGGCCTAGCGCATAATCCGGTCAGGTGGAATCGGCTGCGTTGCGCCGTGGCGGGCGCCCGCGGCGTTACGCCGCTCGGCCGATGCCCCCGCATCGCCCTTCGCGCCGCCCTGGCGCGCTTCGCTCCATCGTATCTGCCTTGCCCGCGGCTCGCCCGCGGGCTTCATCTTCCGATGGGCGCCCGCCGTCGCCTCTGCTGGCTCGCCCGACGCGGGGCCTCTCGTGCCGGCTCCTCGTCGAACAGCTCGGCGAGCTTTTCCATCATCGTTCCCCCCAGCTGCTCGGCATCGAATATGGTGACGGCCCGGTGGTAGTAGCGGGTGACGTCATGCCCGATTCCGATAGCGACAAGCTCGACCGGGGATGTGTTTTCGATCCACTCGATGACATCGCGCAGGTGACGCTCCAGGTAGTTGCCGGAGTTGACCGAGAGCGTCGAGTCGTCCACCGGCGCCCCGTCCGAGATGACCATGAGGATGCGGCGTTGCTCGGGCCGCGCGAGAAGGCGCTGGTGGGCCCACAACAGGCCCTCGCCGTCGATATTTTCCTTGAGCAACCCCTCGCGCAACATGAGGCCCAGGTTCTTGCGCGACCGGCGCCAGGGCGTGTCGGCCGATTTGAAGATGATGTGGCGCACGTCGTTGAGGCGCCCGGGGTTGGGCGGCTTCCCGTCCTCGACCCAGCGTTCGCGCGACTTCCCCCCTTTCCAGGCGCGGGTCGTGAACCCGAGGATCTCGACCTTCACGTCGCAGCGCTCGAGCGTCCGGGCGAGTATGTCGGCGCTCATTGCGGCCACCGTGATGGGCCGGCCACGCATGGAGCCCGAGTTGTCGATGAGCAACGTCACCACGGTGTCGCGGAAGTCCGTTTCCTTCTCCTGCTTGAACGAGAGGGAATGGAACGGGTTCACCACCACGCGGGCAAGCCGCGCCGCGTCAAGCAGGCCCTCGTCGAGATCGAACTCCCAGGCCCGCGACTGCTTGGCGAGCAGCCGCCTCTGCAGCCGGTTGGCTAGGCGGCTGATTACCCCCTTCAACTGGAACAGCTGCTGGTCGAGATTCGCCCGGAGCCGCGTGAACTCCTCCGGGTCGCACAAGTCCTCGGCGGCGACGATCTCGTCGAACTCCGTGATGTAGGGCCGGTAGCGCAGCTCGTCCGGTTCGTTCGTTCCCCTCGTCCCCGGGAGCCGCCCCACCGTCCGCCCTGGCCGTTCGTCTCCGGCTCCGCCGAGCTGGTCCATATCGGAGAGCGAAAGCGCATCGCCTTGGGCTTGCCCGCCTCCGGATTCACGGGGCTCGCTGCCCGCAGCGCTCAGGTCTCCGGTGGCGCTGGTTTCCCCGCTCTCGCCCGCTTGCTGGGAGGCGTCGTGGTTGTGGCCGTCCGCCATGTCCGATTCGTGTTCCTCGCGATCATCTTCTTCCCGGAGATCGAGGTGGGTGATGAGCCTCAGGGCCGCCTCGGCGAAACGGTCTTGGTCGTACAAATGCCGCTCGAGCTTGGACAGTCCCGTCTTGGTCCGCGTGGGCAGCACGGGCCGCCACAGGCCCACCAGGTTACGGGCCACCTCCGGGGGCGGTTGGCCGATGAGCGCCTCGCGCGCGAGAAGCCCGATCGCCTCGGAAAGAGGTGCATCGGCGCGCTCGCGGATATCCTCGAAACCCAAACGCCGGCAACGATCGTCGATGGCCGCGGCGAGGTTGACGGCCACGCCCCTCATGCGGCGCGCTCCGATCGCCTCCACGCGCACCTGTTCGACCGCGTCATAAATGGCGGCCGCGGTCATGCCCCTCGGCCGGCGCCGCCTGTGCACGTCCTCGTCGTGATAGCGCAGGCGCAAGGCGAGGGAATCGGCCTGCCCGCGCACTCGGGCGACCTCGGGCAGCGAAAGCTCGCGCGAGGGCTGCGCGAGCTGCGCGCTCACGGCAGAGGATTCGGCCGGTGCCGATCCGAAGGAGACGTTGACCTCCGCGTTCGCGGCGACGGCGCGCAACGCCGCCGCGATGACGCGCTTGAAGCTTTCGAGCGGAGATTCAAGCGGATGGCCGTTCATTGCCGGGCCGTCTGGGAGAGCCCTAATTGGGACGGGCAGTGGCGGCGGAGTCGCCCAGTTCGACGTCGAAACACCGCTGGTAGTACTCGGCCACGGTGGGGCGCTCCATCTCGTCGCACTTGTTCACGAAGGTAAGGGTGAAGGCAAAGGCCACGTCGCCGAATATCCGCGCGTTTTCCGCCCAGGTTATGACCGTTCTGGGCGACATCACCGTCGAGATGTCGCCGGCGATGAACCCGGTCCGCGTCATGTCCGCGATCTCGACCATGGTGCTGACGACGCGGCGGCCTTCCTCGTCGTCGTATTCCGGCACCTTTGCGAGGACGATGTTCACCTCCTTGTCATGGGGCAGATAGTTGAGAGTGGCGACGATGTTCCAGCGGTCCATCTGGCCTTGGTTGATTTGTTGGGTCCCGTGGTAGAGCCCGGTGGTGTCCCCGAGCCCGATGGTATTCGAGGTGGCAAACAGCCGGAAGGCGGGATGCGGTTGGATCACCTTGTTCTGGTCGAGGAGCGTCAACTTGCCCTCGATCTCGAGGACCCGCTGGATCACGAACATGACGTCGGGACGGCCGGCGTCGTATTCGTCGAACACCAGCGCGGCCGGCCGTTGCAGCGCCCAGGGCAGGATTCCCTCGCGATATTCGGTCACCTGCTTGCCGTCCCTGAGCACGATCGCGTCCTTGCCGATGAGGTCGATCCGGCTGATGTGGCTGTCGAGGTTGATGCGCACGCACGGCCAGTTGAGCCGCGCGGCCACCTGCTCGATATGGGTCGATTTGCCGGTGCCGTGATAACCCTGGATGAGAACCCGCCGGTTGTGGGCGAACCCGGCCAAGATCGCCAGCGTCGTGTCGTGATCGAAACGGTACGCGTCGTCCACGTCCGGTACGTGCTCGCTGGCGTAGCTGAAGGCCGGAGCCTGCATGTCCGAATCCAGGCCGAAGGTCTGGCGCACCGAAATCGCGATATCCGGCAGGTCTGGGGGATGGTTCCCCGTCGCCCCCGAGTCGTGAGAAGAAGTCATCGTCGTTCGATCCCGATTGCGTTGATCGATGAAAGCCTTCAGGCGCAAAAAGCCGCCTTGAGGACCCGGTAGGCGACGTTGATGCGCTTGAGCTTCTCTTCCGACGCCTTGTCGCCGCCGTTGGCATCGGGGTGGTGGCGTTTGACGAGCTCTTTATACCGCGTCTTGAGCTTGGCCAGCGTCACCGGTGGCTCCAGGTCGAACACGGCCAGCGCTCTTCCCTCGGGTGAGCTGGGCAACCACCCGAAACGGGAGGCCGCGGCGGGCTCCCCGCCTTTGCGGGCCGCGCCGAAGAAACCGAAAGGATCGTGGGTCTCCGCCTGATAAGTTCCGGGGAAGCGCGTCTCGCGCACGCCCATCGGCCAGGTCGGACGCCAGCCGACGATGTCTTCCCGCACGTGCTCTTCCACCTCCTCCTGGCTCATCCCGGCGTAAAAGTTCCATGCCCTGTTGTATTCGCGGACGTGGTCGAGGCAGAACCAGTAGTAACTGTGCAGCGCGTCGCGCCCGCGCGGCGCCGGGTACAGCCCTTGACCGCTGCAGTCGGGATGGTCGCACGACCGTATCTGTCCTTCGCGCCGCTGCGACCCTTCGCGCCGCTGCGACGCCGATACTATCGACAAGGGCCTGGAACTCCGCATGATGCTAGGAGTATGGGAAGATCGTGGCGCACTGACAAGGCGTCGTTGCGCGCCGGCCTTTCCGTAGCGGTGACGGAGCCTGCTCGCTTCGTCCCGCTCCAGTGGGCGAGGGTTGGGCCGCGCGAAGGCCTCCCTTCCCGTTCTTGACTCGCCCTTGACTCGCCCGGGGGCGACCTCCAGGCTCGCTCTGGAAAACCGACACGCCATGGGGGTGCGTGCGAAATTGACCGTTGGCCCCGCGATGAAAGAGAAACTCGCCGCCGCCTTCTCGCCGGTAAGGCTCGAAGTCGTGGACGAGTCCCACAAGCACGCTGGCCATGCCGGCGCGCGGCCGGAAGGCGAGACCCATTTCCGCATCGAGATCGTCTCCGTGGCGTTCGAGGGAAAATCCCGCTTGGTCCGGCAACGAATGGTCCATGAAGTCCTCGCACAGGAGTTGGCCGGTCCCGTCCACGCCCTCTCGCTTCGCACGCTGACCCCGGCGGAGGACGAGACCACCTGAGGGCTTGGTCGTGACGGACGCTTGCCCGGCCATCGCCGACCATCAGTCATCCTTCATGAGGGATTAATACCTCGTTAAGACACGGGCACTTGTAATATACACGTAAAACGCGTATGGTTATAAATGTATGCAACTGCGCATTGTCTGAGATCCAAATTGGTCCGGGTATTTCAGGCGGCAGCCGGCAGAGAATCGGGCAACACGCTCGTCATTCGAAACGTAACGGTTTCCGGCCATCGCACCAGCATGCGTCTCGAGCCCGAGATGTGGGATGCGCTCGAAGAGATCTGCCGGCGGGAAAGCCGCACCATGCACGAGGTCTGTTCGCTCATCGACGCGCGGCGAACGACGTCCTCTCTGACGGGGGCGATGAGGGTGTTCATCCTCGGCTACTTCCGGTCCGCCGTGACGGAACGGGGCCATGTCATGGCCGGCCACGGGGCGGCGTCGGCCACGCCTGAGGGTCGCGGGTACCGCGCGCGGCGCCAATCGGCGGTATTGGGGGGATACAGGTGAGAGGGAGCCTGAAGAAACGCCTTTCCCAAGGCCCTTGAGCCGCTGAGCCCATTGGCGCGGGCTTCGCCAGGGCCCAGGCCCTGTATGTGCTGCGTATGTGCTGCTGTCCGTCTCTTCGAGGCGGCAGGAGAGAAAGGCCTCCAGTCAGGCCAATCCGCCGTGACCGACGCCGAAAATGAACGCGTCGCGGTCGCGGACGTCGTTTTCCAATTCCCGGTTTACGTTCGCGTACAGGTCGCGGACCGAGACAATTGCCACGATCTGCTTGCCATTGACCACGGGCAGGTGCCGGAATCCCCGATCGCGCATGCGCTTAAGGGCGCTCGCCGGAGTATCACTCGGCGATGCGGTGTCCGGATCCTTGGTCATGACCTCCCACAGCTTGGTCCCCTCGGGATCGCGGCCCCGGGCGACGATCCGAATGGTGAGGTCGCGTTCAGTGAAAATGCCCTCCAGCCGGCCGTCTTTCCCGACCATGACGGCGCCGATATGGCGGTCCGCCATCAGTTTCGCCGCTTCGCGGACGCTGGCATCCCCCGGCAAGACGCATAGGTCTTGCTCCCCGACGATATCGGGAACGATCCTATGTGGCATCGTCTCCTCCCTGGCCCCGTAAGGCTCTCTTTTCTGGAGCTAATTGTCGCAGCCATTGTAACCACTGGTCAAGGGAGGGCATTCCCGGCCCGGTTCCCCGCTCCGGTATCTCCCCAGATTTGGCCCGGAATCCGGGCGTCTCCCGCCCAACGCGACCGAGGCTTGGTGCTAAGCCCGGCTCGCTTCACGGCGGGGTTGCGGCCGGGTGATGCGTATCGAGGTGATTTGGTTTCGCTTGCGTCTGAGCACCTCGAAACGGAAACCGTAGAAGTTGAACACCTGTCCGATCTCGGGGATCTGCCGCGCCTCATGGAGCACGAGCCCGGCGATGGTCGCCGCCTCTTCGTCGGGCAGCGGCCAATCGAAGCGGCGATTGAGATCGCGGATAGTGACGTCCCCGGACACGACGACGGACCCGTCGGGCTGCGGCCGGATGCCGGCGGCGATGACGTCGTATTCGTCGGCGATGTCGCCGACGATCTCCTCGAGAATGTCCTCGAGGGTTACGATGCCCATGAGTGATCCGTATTCGTCCACCACCAGCGCGAAATGCTCGCGCCGGCGGCGAAACGCGTGAAGCTGGTGGATCAAGCTCGTCGACTCGGGGATAAACCAAGGCTCGGTCGCGAGCGCCGGAATGTCGAGGCCGGTGACGTCGCCTCCACGCTCGTGGACGGCCTCGAAGAGTCTCTTTGCATGCAGCACGCCCACGATGTTGTCGGGTTCGCCGCGCCAAAGAGGAATCCGGGTATAGGGGCTCGCCACGACCTGCTCGACGATGGCGCTCGCCGCCTGACCGGCGTCGATGGCGGTGACGTCCTTGCGGTGGACCATGATCTCGCCTACTTCCACTTGGTCGAGGTCCAGTATGCTCCGCAGCATGGCCCGCTCGTGCTTGATCTCTTCGCCGGGGCCCGCGTGGAGGTCGATGGCGCCGCGCAGCGCGTCGGCCGAGGTCATGCCGATGTCGGCCGTCGTATCCACGCCGAACAGCCGCAACATGCCTTTCACGACCATCTGGACGGCATGGGTGAAGGGAGAGAGCGCGGCGACGAGCGGGCGCATGGTGGGCGCGACCGCGAGCGCGGTCCGGTCCGCCTTGTTGATCGCGTAAGTCTTGGGCAACACCTCGGCGAAGATGAGGATGAGAAGCGTCATGACGACGGTGGCGTAAGCGACGCCCGTGTCCCCGAAGAACCCGATGAGCACGCTGGTCGCGATGGCGGACGCCAGGATGTTGACCAGATTGTTGGCGAGCAGAATGGTTCCGATGAGCCGCTCCTTGTGTTCGGCGAGGCCTCTGACGATCTGGGCGCGGCTGTTGCCCTGCTTCGCCAAGAAGTGAATCCGCGGCTTCGAGGCCGCCGTCAGGGCCGTTTCGGAACCCGAGAAATAGGCAGACAGCACCAACAGGCCAAGGATCGCCGCGATCGATAGAATGACTCCCGTTTCCATCACCTAGGGCGTTCTCCGCGTTTGAGTGGGCCCCGCGCGGTCCGGCCTGGAAGACCTGCCGTGAAACGGGCGGGGCAAGGCTGCGGCCTGGCGGCGGCGGGTGTTCGTTGGCTTCGCGGCTGCGCCAGGCGCCGGGCGCATCAGGCGGCGACTGTGTTTTGGAGGACCTTCTCCACCGTTTCCAATCGCACATTGGAGGCGAGAAAGGCGCGGCCGATGCCGCGCGTAAGCACGAAGGTTACCTGCCCGTCGTGAACCTTCTTGTCCTGGCGTATGTGGCCCAGCAGCTCGCCGACGTCCCATTTGGCGCGACCGATACCCGTGGGCGCGATGGGGAGCCCGATCTTCCCGAGATGTCGGCGCACGCGCATGGCGTCCTTGATCGGGCAGAGCTCGAGTTGCACCGAAAGGTCGAAGGCCATCACCATTCCGATGGCCACGGCCTCTCCATGCAGGAGCTCGCCGCTGTAACCCGTCTCCGCCTCCAGGGCATGGCCAAACGTGTGGCCGAAATTCAAGAGTGCCCGTAGCCCCGACTCCCTCTCGTCCGCGGCGACCGTTTCCGCCTTCAAGGTGCAGCTCCTCACCACGGCGTCGCGCCGCGCCGCCTCGTCCCCGTCCCGTAGCGCCTCGCCGTGTCGCTCGAGCCATTCGAAGAACAAAGCGTCGCGGATCAAGGCGTGTTTCACCACTTCGGCATAACCGGCGAGCAGTTCCCGGCGAGGCAGCGAGTTCAGGGTCGTGACGTCGGTGAGCACCAGACGCGGCTGGTAGAAGCTCCCGACCAGATTCTTCCCGTGAGGGGTGTTGATGCCGGTCTTGCCGCCCACCGAACTGTCGACCTGGGAGAGAAGCGTGGTCGGCATCTGCACGAGGTCGACCCCGCGCAGCACGATGCTGGCGGCGAAGCCGGCGAGATCGCCCACGACGCCCCCGCCAAGCGCGATCAAGGTGGTCTTGCGCTCGATCCTGAGGTCCAGCAACGTCTCCAGCAGTCGCTGGAGGTGCGGAAAATCCTTCGTCGTTTCGCCGGCCGGCAGGACGACCGGCTCGTGTCCGATGCCGGCCTGATCCAACGCCGCTTCCAATGTGTCGAGGTAAAGGGGCGCGACGTTCTCGTCCGTGACGACGACGGCGCGCGGTTGCCTCAAGAGCGGCGCCAGAAATCGCCCGGCTTCCCGCAAGAGCCCCGGGCCCACGAGAATGTCGTAGCTTCTCGGTCCGAGCTCGACGCGGACCGTGGAATGAGCGGTCATGGTCGTGCCCGTTCGAGATCCGGTATGCGTTCCCCGGTTCGATCGAGATAATCGCCCAAGGCCTGCAGGACCCGATCGACGGTGGCCTCCGGCGGGGCCTCCACGCTATCGACGATGATGTCGGCCTCGGCGTACTTGGGATAGCGTTCGGCCATTAACTTCTCCAGGATGCGGCGCCGATCCCCCTTTTCAAGAAGCGGTCTGGTGTTGCGTCGCGAGACGCGCCGGAGCAGCAGGTCGATGTCCACCCTGAGCCACACCGATATCCCTCGCTCGCGGATCTTCTCCCGGATCCGCTCGTCCATGAAGACGCCGCCGCCGGTGGCCAGCACGTGAACCGGTTCTTCAAGAAGCCGCGCGATCACGCGCCGCTCCCCATCCCGGAACGCCGCTTCGCCGTGGACCGCGAATATGTCCGTAATGGAGCAACCGGCCGCTTCCGCGATTTTGCTGTCGGCGTCCACGAACGACAGCCCGAGCCGGGCCGCGAGCCGGCGGCCGATGCAGGTCTTCCCCGCTCCCATCATTCCGATCAATACGATGGTCTTGGGAATCCTTGGCGGTGGAGACGCGGTCATTTCCGCACATATATTCGGTCAGACGGGGCGCGCACGGCGTTGAAAGGGCGCTCCGTCGCCGATAGACTGCCGCAAAATCGCCATAGTCGATCATTATCACACAGCGCATTGCGTGTCGCCAGCCCGCTGCCGCCGCCGCGCTTCGGCCCCGAACAAGACATTTGGCGGGGGCGGGTCTAGGGTCCGTGACAAGGCTGGTGGCCGACGGGCGAGACCGGCTTGCTGAGTTCGCCGAAATGCAGAGACTGACGCGCATCTTTTTCATCCTCGTGTTCGCGGCCGTTGCCGCCGGCATCGTCTTTCTAGCGGCCTGGGACATGCCGCCCCCGTCGGCGCCCGTGGAAAAAGTCATTCCCAATGAGCGTTTCTCGCGCTAGCGCCTATGGAATCGCCGCCGCCGTAGCCCTTCTATCGGCCACCGGCGTCGGTCAAGCGGCGACACCGGCGCCCGAGTCGGCCGAGACCACCGCCCAGGCGGAGCCGCCCATCAGGCTTGCGCCGCCCCGCAAGCGCCTCTCTCCGCGCGCACCTGTGGAGGTTGAGGACCAACCTGAACGCTTGGGCCCGGAAATCAGGAGACGCCGAGGTTACCGCTCCGCGCCGTCGGTCCAGGTGGATCGGTTGGAGGCGATCGACCCCAACTCCGTCGGCGTTCTGGACGAAAGCCAGGATGGTTTCGGGACCGACATGTGGCAGGGGACCCGCCGCAGCACGGTGGAAAGGCTCTTGCCGTCCCTTCCGGCCAGGGCAAAGTCCGCGACCATGCGGGATCTCATGCGCCGGTTGCTGCTGTCGGTCGCCACGGTTCCGACCGGCCCTGTGACGGCGCCTAGCCTGATTGCCCGGCGCGTGGAACGCTTGGCCGCGATGGGCGAGGTCGGCGCGGTCATCGAACTTCTGGAGGTGACGCCAGCAGAGCTCGCGGATGAAACCCTCTGGCAGGCGCGGATCGACGGCCTGCTGCTCACGAACGACCATGCCGGGGCATGCACCTCCGTCCGCAACCTCATTCACCAGTATCAGGGCCCCTATTGGCAGAAGGCCTTCATTTTCTGCCAGACCATGTCGGGCGAGCACAGCCAAGCGCGGCTCGGCGCAGCCCTGTTGCGGGAGGGAAACAATGACGACGACGCCTTTTTCACGTTGGTCGACGCCCTCCTGGGCGAGAGCGGCGCGACGGTCGAGAGCCTCGCCGATCCGACTGCGCTGCATTTGGCCATGCTGCGCAGCGCCCGCCAGAAGCTTCCTGCCGATGCGGCTGCCGCAACCCATCCCGCGGTCTTAAGGACGATCGCCGTCAGTCCGAACGTAGAGTTCGACATGCGCCTCGAGGCCGCCGAGCGGGCCGAGGCCGCCGGCGTGCTTTCGGCCGGGGCGTTGTCCCAAATCTATTCGAGCATAACCTTCGCCCCGGACGAGCTCGCGAACGTTTTGAGCATCGCGGAGGCGGACACCGGCTCCCGTGGTCGGGCCGCGCTTCACCAGGCGGCGATGCTTCAGACCGTGCCCACGGCCCGCGCCGAGGTGTTGCAGACGGCGTGGCGGGTGGCCCGGGCGACCGGCCACTACCCGACCGTCGTGCGGGTGAACCTGCCGCCTTTGCTCGGGATCGAGCCGACGGGCGAGCTCATGTGGTTCGCGGCGGACGCGGGGCGCGCGCTCTTCTACGCCGGGCGCCTGGAAGAAGCCTTCGCCTGGTACGAGCTCGTCGCGCGAGAGGCGCGCTCGCCTCAGGCCGAGAGCGGCTTCGTGGCGCTGTGGCCGTTGGCACAGCTTGCCGACGACGACGACGTGATCCCTTGGGACCCGGCAGTGCTCGGCGCGTGGCGACAAGCGCAGGAAGGGGAGGGCGATGGCTGGCAAGCACGCGCGGCCGTGCTGTTGAGCCTCTTCGATGCATTGGGTGAGCCCATCGACGGCGCGGAATGGGAGCCCCTCTTTGGGAGCCCGTCCCCCACCTACGTGGCCATGCCGGCGTCGGCGCTCTGGCATGGGCTCCGGGCCGCCGCCGAGGAACTCCGGCTCGGCGAAACCGTCTTGCTTGCCCTTTTGAGCCTCGGAGAGGGCGGTCCGGCCGGGGCCCATCCCATCGTTCTCAATGCCGTGACCTCCAGCCTCCGCTTCGTCGGGCTCGATGCCGAGGCCCGGGCCCTTGCGATCGAGGCCGCCGTCGCCGCGGGCCTGTAGGGAGGCCGGCGATGTCTCGACCGACGAGGCCGGCCGCACCCCCTTCCCGCCACACGGAAGCCTTTCTCGAAATGGCGTCGGCCGAACGAGGTGTTTCCGCCAACACGCTGCGGGCCTATACCGGCGATCTGGCCGGCTTCGCCGCCTTTCTCGCCGCGCGCGGCGCCGCAGTCGAGGCCGGCGACAGCGCGGCCATTCGCGACTATCTGGCGTCTCTTGCACGCGCGGGCCTGAGCCCGCGTACCAGCGCGCGGCGGCTCTCGGTCCTGCGCCAGTTCCACCGCTTCCTGCTCATGGAAGGCGTCCGCGCGGACGACCCTTGCTCGGTGATCGACAGCCCGCGCCAGGGACGGCGTCTGCCCAAGGTGTTGAGCGAGGCGGAGGTCGAGGCGCTGTTGGCGGCGGCGCGCCGGCGCCAGGGCACCGAAGGCGCGCGGCTCGTGGCCCTGCTCGAGCTTCTCTATGCCACGGGCCTGCGCGTGACCGAGCTGGTAAGCCTGCCGGAAACGGCGCTCACCCGCGATCTCAAGCTTCTGGTCGTGCGCGGCAAGGGCGACAAGGAGCGCATGGTTCCCTTGACCGATCCGGCGCGCCAAGCCGTGGCCGCCTACAAACGGGCGCGCGAAGACCTCCGAGCGCCGGGGGGCGCTCCGAAAGCCGCCTCGCCGTGGCTGTTTCCCTCGCGTTCAGGGCGCGGCCATCTCACCCGCCAGCGCTTCGCCCAGATGCTGAAGGAGCTGGCTTTCGAAGCGGGCCTGGACGCGAACAAGGTTTCGCCGCACGTGCTGCGCCATGCCTTTGCCACCCACCTCCTCGACCACGGGGCCGACTTGAGGAGTATCCAGCAGATGCTGGGCCACGCCGACATTTCGACCACGCAGATTTACACCCACGTCCTCGCCGAACGGTTGAAGACCCTGGTGCACGCCCATCACCCGCTTTCGCGGCCCGGGAGGGGGCGGCGTTGACATTTAGGGTTGAGTCCCGCATGTTCCCCCCCGCTTTTGACGGGGTCTCTGCCGGGAAGTCCCGGATTCCTTGAATTTTCACCTGTGCCGAGAGGGGAGGAATGAGCTTCAAGATTGTTGAACAGGCGCCGCCGCGTTTGAACCGCAGCGAACTGGCGGTTCCGGGCAGCCAGCCGAAGTTCTTCGAGAAGGCGGCCGAATCGGAAGCCGACGTGATCTTCCTCGATCTCGAGGACGCCGTCGCGCCGGACGAAAAGGAACAGGCGCGCAAGAACGTGATCGCGGCCCTCAACGGCATCGATTGGAGCGGCAAGACCATATCGGTGCGCATCAACGGTCTGGACACCCATTACATGTACCGCGACGTGGTCGACGTGGTGGAGCAGGCGGGCGCCAATTTGGACCTGATCATGATCCCCAAGGTAGGCACGCCCAGCGACATCTACGCCGTGGACATGCTGGTGACGCAAATCGAGGACGCCAAGGGCTACGGCAAGCGGATCGGCTTCGAGCTCATCATCGAGACGGCACTCGGCATGGAGAACGTCAACGAGATCGCGGCGGCCAGCAAACGCCTCGAATCGCTTCATTTCGGCGTCGCCGATTACGCCGCCTCGACCAAGGCCAAGACCACCGTCATCGGTGGCCCGAATCCCAATTACCACGTGCTGACCGATCCCGACGAGGCCGGCAACCGCGAGGTGCACTGGGGCGACATGTGGCACTACGCCATCTCCCGCATGGTGGTGGCGGCGCGGGCCAACGGGCTCAGGCCCATCGACGGTCCGTTCGGGGATTTCACCGATTCCGACGGCTACAGGGCACAGGCGAACCGCTCGGCGACCCTGGGCTGCGAGGGAAAGTGGGCCATCCATCCCGGCCAGATCCCTCTCGCCAACGAGGTGTTCAGCCCCACCGAGAAGGAGATCACCCAGGCTCGCCGGATACTCGAAGCCATGGAAGAGGCGCAGAAGGCCGGCAAGGGCGCGGTGTCCCTCGACGGCCGCCTGATCGATGCCGCCTCCATCAAGCAGGCGGAGGTGATGGTGAAGAAGGCCGAACTCATCGTCGGCGGGCCGTAGCGTCCGCTCCCGTCGATCGGACGTTCGGGAGCGGGCGGCGGGCCTTCCGCCGCCCGCTTTTTCGACATCGCGTGCTGTCCGCCGGCTGTGTTAGTTAACCGCGATGCAAAACTTCCTTGATTTCGAGAAGCCGATCATCGAGCTCGAAGCCAAGATCGAGGAACTGCGGCACATCAGCGACGCCGGCGACATCAACATCGCCGAGGAAGTCTCGAAGCTCCAGGCCAAGGCCGACCGGCTTTTGCGCCAGACCTATTCGCGCCTTACCCCGTGGCAAAAGATTCAGCTGGCGCGCCATCCGAGCCGCCCCCACTTCAGCGACTACGTCTCCGCGCTCGTGGACGACTTCACGCCCTTGGCCGGCGACCGTCTCTTCGCCGAGGATCGCGCGATCATCGGCGGGCTCGGGCGCTTCCGCGGGCGCGCCGCCGTCGTCATCGGACACGAGAAGGGCGCCGACACGGACGGCCGGGTGCGGCACAACTTCGGCATGGCCCGCCCCGAAGGCTACCGCAAGGCGGCGCGGCTGATGCGGCTCGCCGATCGGTTCGGGCTGCCGGTCGTCACGATCATCGACACGGCCGGGGCCTATCCGGGTGTGGGCGCCGAAGAGCGCGGGCAGGCCGAGGCCATCGCACGGTCCATCGAGACCTGCCTCTCCATCCGTGTGCCGCTGGTCTCCGCCATTATCGGCGAGGGGGGCTCGGGCGGCGCCATCGCGCTCGCCGCGGCGAACAAGGTCCTGATGCTGGAGTATGCGATCTACTCGGTGATCTCGCCGGAGGGCTGCGCGTCCATTCTGTGGCGCAGCGGTGACGAGGCGCAGGCGGCCGCGGATGCCCTGAAGCTGACCGCCCAGGACCTGCTCGAGCTCGGCGTCATCGACGAAATCGTCCCCGAGCCGGTGGGGGGCGCCCACCGCTACCGCGACGAGACCATCAAGTTGGTGGGCGACGCGCTGGAGGCCGCGCTCAACGAGCTCGTCGTGCTCGAGCCTGCCGAGCTCGCCGCCCGCCGCCGCGAGAAATTCCTGAAAATAGGCACCAAGGGACTGGGCTGATGGAGGCGTGTGGGCTGGAACCCATCAGGGGCGCTCGAAGCGGTCTAATTCGTCCGCACCGTCGCCTTATAAGTTCCAAGCCCTCGATGAAGATGCAGGAACGTGACGCGGCCGAAACCGATGCAAAGCGCGTCCGAATCGGCCATAATCGACGGCACCTCAAGGAACGGCACCGTCAAAGCGCCCTGCGTCACTCACGCGCGGCGATGCGCCGCCGAACTTCGGGACAAGGTCGTTGTCATGAAGGAATTGATCTTTCTGGTCGAGGAAGCTGCCGAAGGTGGATACACCGCGCGCGCGCTGGACCACCCGATCTTCACCGAAGCCGATACGATCGATGCACTTCATGACCGGGTGCGCGACGCGGTTCGTTGCCATTTTCCCGAGGGGCAGGCG
This sequence comes from Alphaproteobacteria bacterium, assembly GCA_036475545.1. Lineage (GTDB taxonomy): Bacteria > Pseudomonadota > Alphaproteobacteria > DATDPM01 > DATDPM01 > JAZGAE01. Next base: position 25,351 of record JAZGAE010000117.1, on the reverse strand, counting down.
CCCGCCCTCGTTCGCCTACACTTCGTGCGCGAGGAGCTCCTGCCCATATGAGACTGCCCCGCGACATCGCGGGGCACGATCTTGCACGGGCCCTGGGAGCGCTCGGCTATCGGATCACTCGCCAAACTGGCGGTCACATCCGCCTGACCACGTCGGAGCATGGCGAGCATCACCTTACCATTCCCGCTCATGATGACTTGCGCGTAGGAACCTTGGCCGCGATCGTCGCGGAGGTCGCGCGTCACTTCGAGATGAGCCGGGAGGAAGTGGTCGAACGGCTCTTTGGCCGAAAACGCTGACGCCCGCGCGGCCCGGGCTCCCGGAACCCGGGCCTTATACCACCCGGCCGTGGCAGTGCTTGTATTTCTTGCCGGACCCGCAGGGGCACCGCGCGTTGCGCGGCACCTTGCCCCAGGTCGAGGAGTCCTTGGGGTCGAGGACGGCGGCGGGCGCCGCCGATCTCACCGGCATGGCCCGGGCAGGCCCGCCGGTCGCGCCCGCGGCCTACTGGAGGGCCGGCTCCCCGCGAACCTCGCGCATCTCCTGGGGCCTGCGCTCGGGGATCGCTTCCTCCGGCCGGCCCATCTGGATCTCGACGTGGAATAGAACCCCGGTCACGTTCTCGTCCAGGCGCTGCAGCATGCTCTGGAACACCTGGAAGGCCTCGCGCTTGTACTCGTTCAAGGGGTCGCGCTGGGCGTAAGCGCGCAGGTTGATGCCTTGGCGCAAATGATCGAGCGAGAGCAGGTGGTCCTTCCAGATCTGGTCGAGGAGCTGCAGAAGCAGGCTCTTTTCGGCCACGCGCATGAGCTCGGGGCCGAAATTGGCGGCCTTCTCCGCCATCTTGCGGTCGGCGGCGGCGAGGACGCGGGCCTCGATTTCCTCGTTGGCGATGCCTTCCTCGGCGGCCCAGTCGGCGATCGGAAGGTCGAGGCCCAGCACCCTCAAGGCCTCCTCGTGGAGGGCGTGGGTGTCCCACTGCTCGGGATACGCCTTCTCGGGGATGCAGCGGGAGACCATATCGACGATGATCCGGTGGCGCATGTCGGCGACGGTCTCCGCGACATCGGCGGCGTCCATGATCTCCTTGCGCTGCTCGTAGATGACCTTGCGCTGGGCGTTCATGACGTCGTCGAACTTCAAAAGCGTCTTGCGGATCTCGAAGTTCCGCGCCTCCACCTTGCCCTGGGCCTTCTCCAGCGCCTTGTTGATCCAAGGATGCACGATGGCCTCGCCCTCCTGGATGCCGAGCTTCTGGAGCATGCCGTCCATCCGCTCGGACCCGAAGATGCGCATCAGGTCGTCCTCGAGCGAAAGGTAGAACTTGGACGCCCCTGGATCGCCCTGACGGCCCGAGCGCCCGCGCAGCTGGTTGTCGATGCGCCGGCTCTCGTGACGCTCCGTGCCGAGAATGAACACCCCGCCGGCGTCGATGACCACTTTCTTGGCGGCCTCGATCTCGGCCTTGATGGCCTCGATCTTCGTCTTGCGGGTGGCCTCGTCGTCTTCCTCCGAGACCTCTTGCTTCACCCGCATGTCGAGGTTGCCGCCGAGCTGGATGTCGGTGCCGCGGCCCGCCATGTTGGTGGCGATGGTCACCGCTCCGGGGGTGCCGGCCTGGGCGATGATTTGAGCCTCCTGCTCGTGATAGCGGGCGTTGAGGACGTTGTGGGGGATCTTGTCCTTCTTCAAGAGCCGCGAGAGGTGCTCGGATTTCTCGATGCTGACGGTTCCCACCAGCACCGGCTGCTTGCGCTTGTGGCAGTCCTTGGTCTGGTCGAGGATGGCCTCGTCCTTCTCCTTGGCCGTGCGGTATACCTCGTCGTCGTAGTCGGCCCGGATGCAAGGCAGATTGGTCGGGATATCCACTACCTCCAGCTTGTAGATGTCGGCGAACTCGGCGGCCTCGGTCATGGCCGTTCCGGTCATGCCGGCGAGCTTCGGATAAAGCCGGAAATAGTTCTGGAACGTGATGGACGCGAGCGTCTGGTTCTCGACCTGGACCTCCACGCCTTCCTTGGCCTCCAGCGCCTGGTGCTGGCCTTCGGAGTAGCGCCGGCCTTCCATCATGCGGCCGGTGAACTCGTCGATGATGACGACCTTGCCGTCCTTGACGATGTAATCGACGTCGCGCTCGAACAGCTTATGCGCCCGGAGCGCCTGGTTGGCATGGTGGACGAGCGCCACGTTCTCCATGTCGTACAGCGAGCCTGCCGTCAGTAGCCCCGCCTCCTGCAGAATCGCCTCCATCTTCTCCGCGCCGGCGTCGGTGAGTGTCACGGCGCGGACCTTCTCGTCCTTCTCGAAATCCTCTTCCCCGAGCCTCGGGATCAGGCGGTCGACCCGGAGGTAGAGGTCCGAGGAATCCTCGCTCGGGCCCGAGATGATGAGCGGCGTGCGCGCCTCGTCGACCAGGATCGAGTCCACCTCGTCGACGATGGCGTACAGGAAGGGCCGCTGGGCCATGTCCTCGAGCCGGAACTTCATGTTGTCGCGCAGGTAATCGAAGCCGAACTCGTTGTTGGTTCCGTAGGTGACGTCGGCGGCGTAGGCGGCGCGGCGCTCTTCGTCGCTGAGCCCGTGGACGATGCACCCCACGGAGAGCCCCAGAAAACGATAGATCTGCCCCATCCACTCGGCGTCGCGCCGCGCCAGGTAATCATTTACCGTGACGACGTGGGCGCCACCCCCCGTCAGCGCGTTCAGGTAGATGGGCAGGGTCGCCACCAGGGTCTTGCCCTCGCCGGTCTTCATCTCCGCGATCTGGCCCCGGTGCAGCACGATGCCGCCGAGGAGCTGCACGTCGAAGTGCCGTTGTCCCAACGTGCGCTTGGCCGCCTCGCGCACCGTGGCGAAGGCCTCGACGAGCAGATCGTCGAGCGACTCGCCTTCCCTGACCCGAATGTGGAATTCCTCCGTGCGCGCGCGCAACGCTTCGTCCGAGAGCTCCTCGAGCTCCGGCTCAAGTGCGTTGATCGCCTCCACCTGTGGGTGGAGCCGTCTCAGGTATCGTTCGTTGGCTGTGCCAAAAATCCGCCGGGCGATGGCCCCGAACATTCATACCCCCACGAAAGTCATGGAAAGCCCAGGATGGGCGCAAATGACCCCTTGAGAGATAGGAGTACTGCCTGGGCCTGTCAACGACCCCAGGGCCCTGCCGGGGTGGCCTCGACCCCACGCTGAGGAAGGGCTTCCCGCCCCGATTCGTGCCCCTTCCAGGCGACTGGGACGGGGCCCCCGGGCTGCGGCCGCGCCGGGAGGATCGCTCCCGGCCGGCTTTGGCTCCCCGCGGCCACGGATGCCGCTGGGCGGCGGCATGAGGGGTTCGATGCCGGTCGGTGCTCATATAGGGCTGGTTCCCTAAAAGGGAAATAGGGTCCACGGCGCGCAGGCCTTGCCATCCCTCTCTTGTGCCACGGGCCGCGATATGCAAGATGCGTCCCAGAACCTGGGGCCCGCCTCGGGACAGGTCCGGCCTGGGCCGCCTAGCACTTTCTACGACATTCGCCGATCGCCCCATGGCTCAACGTTCGCCCCTCGCCCCCGACCGGTTCCCCGACATGCCCGGCGTCGCCGGGGTGCGCCTGGGGGCTGTGGCCGCCGGAATCCGCCGGGGGGACCGGCCGGACGTGTTTCTGGTCGTGCTCGATGAGGGGACGGCGGTGGCGGGGGTATGCACGCGATCCAAGACGGCGTCGGCGCCGGTGGACTGGTGCCGGCGGTGCCTTGCCGGTGGGCTCGCGCGGGCCATCGTGGTTAACGCCGGCAACGCGAACGCGTTCACGGGCCGGGCGGGAAGAAATGCGGTGGCCGAGACGGCCGGCACGGTGGCGGAGCTCGTGGGGTGCGAGACCGAACAGGTGTTCGTGGCGTCCACCGGCGTCATCGGCGAGCCACTGCCGGTGGACCGGCTCACCGGGGCGCTTCCGGCCCTCGCCGGGAGCCTGTCGGGGCAGGCGTGGGAGGCGTGTGCTGCGGCCATGATGACGACCGACACTTATCCCAAGGGCGCGACCCGCACCGCCCGGATCGGCGATGCCAACGTGGTCATCAACGGCATCGCCAAGGGCGCCGGCATGATCGCGCCGGACATGGCCACCATGCTTGCCTTCATCTTCACCGACGCCGCCGTGCCGGCGCCCCTCCTCCAGTCCCTTCTCGGCGACATGACGGTCCGGACCTTCAACGCCATCACCGTGGACGGCGACACCTCGACCAGCGACACGGTGCTGATCTGTGCCACCGGCAAGGGCGCGAAGCATGCCGCCGTGACGTCCGCCGAGGACGAGCAGCTCGCCGACTTTCGGACGGCGCTCGAGGACCTGATGCGGGACTTGGCCCAGCAGATCGTCCGCGACGGCGAAGGGGCAAGCAAGTTCGTCACCATCGCGGTGACGGGTGCGGAGTCGGACTCCGCCGCCCGGCGCATCGGGCTTTCCATCGGCAACTCGCCGCTGGTCAAGACCGCGATCGCGGGCGAGGACGCCAACTGGGGCCGGATCGTCATGGCCGTGGGCAAGTCGGGCGAGAAGGCGGAAAGGGACCAGCTCGGAATCAGGATCGGCGGCGTCACGGTGGCGGCCAACGGCGGAGTGGCCCCGGGCTATGACGAGGCGCCGGTGGTGGCGCACATGAAGGGCCGCGAGGTCTTGATCGAGGTCGATGTCGGCGTCGGGACCGGTCGGGCCGAAGTGTGGACCTGCGATCTCACCCACGGCTACATATCGATCAATGCCGACTACCGAAGCTGAGGGGCCCGCGCACGCAAAACCGCTGGTCTTCGTCGCCGCCGTCGCGCTCATCGATGCCGACGGCCGGGTGCTGCTGGCCCGGCGCCCCCAGGGCAAGGAGATGGCGGGCCTGTGGGAATTCCCGGGCGGAAAGATCCATGACGGCGAGACGCCGGAGGCGGCGCTCGTGCGCGAGCTCAAGGAAGAGCTGGACGTGGACGTGAGCGCGAGCTGCCTCGCGCCCTTCACCTTCGCCTCCCACGCCTATGACACGTTCCACCTTGTCATGCCGCTCTACGTCTGCCGCATTTGGGAGGGAACGGTCACGCCCCGGGAGGGCCAGGAGCTGGTGTGGGTCAGGCCGAGCGCCATGGACGGCTACGCCATGCCGCCCGCCGACGCGCCGCTCGTCGCCATGCTCCGGGATTATCTCTGAGAAGGTGGTGCGCTCGGGCAGGGGGCCTGCCCGGCCGTCCTCACCGGGGCCGGGCCTTTTCGCCGGCGGAGCGTTCCTGGCCCCCCAGCGCGTCCGCGAGGCGGGCCTTGGCGCTGCCGGGCCGAAGTGGCTTCGGCTGCGATTCGTGCGGCGCCCAGGCGGTGAGGTAAATGATCTGGAAGGTGGCGGGGATTCGCCCCTCGCCGTCCCCAAATATCCTTTCGTATTCGGCCGCGACGCGGGCCATGGTGGCGCGGCGGGTGGGCGCCTTTCGCCGCTCCAGGGCCGCGTTCGTCTCCCCCATGCCCTTGAGATCGCGCATCAGCGCCAAGGCGTCGGGGTAGGTGACCGTGAGGGTGTCGGCGTCCACCACCGGGAGCGCGAAGCCTGCCCGCTGCAAGAGCGCGCCTGCATCGCGGACCTCGGCCACCGGCGAGACGTGGAGGCCGGCGCCGCTTTCCTCCGCGAGCTCGGCCTCCGTCCACGCCGCCCGCAGCTCCTTGAGCGTCTGGCCGCCGAGCAGGGTGGCCATGAACAGGCCGTCGGGCTTGAGGCAGCTGCGGATCTGGGCGAGCGTCCCGGGCAGGTCGTTGACCCAGTGGAGGGAAAGCGAGCTCAGGACCAGGTCGAAGGCGTGCGTCCCGAAGGGCAGCGCCTCCTCGTCCGCTACCAGCACGGGCGCGGAGGTCGGCGCGCCGCCGCCGGTCCGCTTCCTGGCCTCCTCCGCCATGGCGGCCGAGAGGTCGCACTGCACCAGGGTCTCGATGCCGCCCCTGTCCTTGATCGCGGCCGCGACCTCGCCGCGGTGGCACCCCAAATCGAGCGCCACCTCGAACCGGCGATTGACGTCCTCGAGCCGCTCGGTGAGGCGCTCCGCCGCTTCGCGGAACAGGAAGTCGTGGTCGGCCAGGTTGGTCGCCGCGCGGTCCCGGTGGACCCTAACCAGCCGCCGGTCGAACACGCGCATGGAGTCGTTCGACATGCCGGATATCATGCCGGATATATGGCACCTCCGCGCGCCAGCACAAAGCGCGCCGCTCGGGCCGGGCGCCGTGCCCCATCCGGCGCGTTTTCTGGGGGCGCGGAACAAAGGCTGGCCGGCGCGGGCCCCCATCCGTTCGATCGATCTTCGAAATGGCCCTTGACATTGGAGCGGCTAGAGGCCCCACGATCCGCGCGAGTCGCGAGATCACATCGCGTCCGATGGAAACGGAGATGAATACGAACGAGGTGCGACCATGACGGCCCAACGCCAAATAGAGATCTTCAGCGCCGGGTGTCCCGTATGCGAGGAGACCATTGCGCTGGTCAATGAAATCGCCTGCCCGTCCTGCAACGTCACCGTACTCGACCTCAACGACCCGGAGGTCGCCGCGCGGGCCAAGAGCCTGGGCGTCCGCTCCGTGCCGGCGGTTGCGATCGACGGCAAGCTGGCCGAGTGCTGCGCGGGGCGCGGACCCGACGAGACGGCGCTGCGGGTGGCCGGCTTGGGCCAGCCGATCTCCTGACATGGCCGCCGACAAGAACAGAAGGCTTCTCGGCCTGGGCCTGGCGGGCGCGCTGATAGCCGCCGTGATGTGCTTCACGCCCGCGCTCGTGATCCTGCTGGGGGTGGTGGGCCTGTCCGCGTGGCTGGGATGGGCGGACTACGTCCTGTTGCCGGCCCTCCTCCTCTTCGCGAGCGTCGCGGTCTTTGCGTTCGTGCGGTGGACGCGGCAAGCCCGCTCGAGCGAGCGGACGGCGTCGCCACCGGACTGACCGCGCCGTGGCCGCAGTCCGGGAAACGTCCTTGCTCACCTGCCCCGTGTGCGGGCACGAGAAGCAGGAGCGGATGCCGAAGGACGCGTGCATCTTTTTCTACGAGTGTGACGCTTGCGAAACCCTGCTGAAGCCCAAGGCCGGGGACTGCTGCGTGTTCTGTTCCTACGGGACGGTTCCGTGCCCTCCGGTGCAGGAGGCGAGGCGGCAGGGCGAGCGCGCACCTCGCGGGTGCCGTCCGTAGAGGGGAGTGGGCGGCGGCTCGGGTACTAAGCCGGGCAAGGGCTCGCAACGGCCGTCACCCAGAGACCCGGGCGCCGTTTGGTGCTATACTTCGATGAATCGACGGGTCGACTTGGGAAACGTGCGAAACGTAATGGGGGGAGCGATGACAAGGGTCAGGCACCTGATGGCCGCCTTGATGGCGGACGAGAGCGGCGTGTCGTCTGTGGAGTACGGCTTGATCATCGGCGCCGTTTCGCTGCTCATCGTGGCCGGGGCGGTGATCTTGGGTACGGCTATCAACGACTTCTTGGCTAATCTGGCATCCTGGTTCACCCCCTGAGCGTGGCCCCCCCGGGCCTGGTCACCTCCGATCTCGAGAGCAGACACGCCGCCCACCTGCTCTTAAGACAGCACGGCGAGGATGCGGCGCTCACGCCTCCGCCCACTAGTACCCTCCTATTATGAGAGGGTACTGGGCCGGTCGCCTGAGGGTCGAGAAACTCCACCGCGATTGACAGCGCGCAACGCGGGCGGCTGATATGGACGCATGCCGCACATCGCGTTGCAAGCGAGCCTCGCCCGCGCCGCCGGCCTCGCGCTCAACCTTCTTCTTCCCCCCCGGTGCCTGAAGTGCGGCGCCATGGTGGACGCGCTGGGCACGCTGTGCGCGGAGTGCTGGGAAGGGGTCGATTTCCTCGGGCCGCCCTTTTGCGCCGTCTGCGGCTATCCCTTCGAGTTCGAGGCGGAGGAGGGCGCGCTGTGCGCGAGCTGCACCAGGCGGCGCCCGGCTTATTGGCGCGCCCGTGCCGCCTTCCGCTACGACGATGTGAGCCGCAAACTCATCCTCGCCTTCAAGCACGGGGACCGCACCGACGGTGCCCCGGCCTTCGCCCGCTGGCTCGTGCGCGCAGGGCGCGAGCTCTTGACCGACGCCGATCTGCTCATCCCCGTGCCGCTTCACTGGGCACGGCTCTTTCATCGCCGGTACAACCAGGCGGCCTTGCTGGCGAACAGCCTGAGCCAAGCCTCGGAGCTCCCGGTGGAGCCCACGCTCTTGGTGCGCCGGCGGCGGACGTCCTCCCAGGGGGGCTTGAGCGGCGGCGCCAGGCGGCGGAACGTGCGCGGGGCCTTTGCGCTGCGCCCCGGCGGCGCATCTCGCCTGCAGGGCCGCCACGTGGTGCTGATCGACGACGTGCTGACTACCGGCGCGACCGCCGAGGAATGCGCGAAGGCGCTGCTCGCGGCAGGGGCCAAGGCCGTGGACGTGCTGACGCTGGCGCGGGTGGTGCGCGCCGCCGCCTGAGTGCCGCTTCCCGCTGGCGCGAAAGCGTTCGAGGCATGATATGTTCGAAAGCCCATGCGCCAGCCTGAACCAGCGGGAGCCGTGATGGCGAAGGTCGAGATCACCCCCACCACGTTGTTCCCTTACCGCCGCGGCGCCAAGCATTCCTTGGGCGACAAGGGGGTCCTCTCTGGCGACATCGCCGTCGCCTCGTATGGGGGTAAGCGGCGGGAGACGGCCAAGCGGGGGGCGGCCGCACCAGCGTGCCCCCGATTCTCATCGACGGCGCGCCCATCGGTGGCTGGGACGCGCTCTCAGGCCTGGAGCGCGCCGGCCGCCTCGGTCCCATGCTGAGGAGGACCTCGTGACGGAAAGGTTCAAGGTCGCCTGCGTGCAAATGAATTCGGCGCGGGAGATCGCCCCGAACCTAGAGGCCGTTCGCCCGTTGGTGCGCCAAGTGCGCGAGGCCGGCGCCGACCTGATCGCGTTGCCGGAGAACGTCGCCATGCTCGAGCCCAGCGGCAGGCTCATCCGCGAGAAGGCGGAACCGGAGGACAACCACCCCGCGCTCGCCGTCTTCAAGGACCTCGCCCGCGAGACCGGCGCGTGGATCCTAGTGGGGTCTCTGGCGGTGCGGCTCGAGTCGGGAGCGGTCGCCAACCGCTCCCTTCTCATCGACGCCGGCGGCGCCGTCGTCGCGCGCTACGATAAGATTCACATGTTCGACGTCGATCTGGAGGGCGGCGAGTCCTACCGCGAGTCCGAGATGTTCCGTCCCGGCGCCCAGGCGGTGGTGGCCCGCACCCCCTGGGGCGGGCTGGGCATGAGCATCTGCTATGACCTCCGGTTCCCGCACCTTTACCGCGCGCTGGCGCAGGCGGGGGCATTCATGCTCGCGGTGCCGTCGGCCTTCACGCAGGTCACGGGCCGGGCCCATTGGCACGCGCTCTTGAGGGCGCGGGCCATCGAGAACGGCTGTTTCGTCATCGCGCCGGCCCAATGCGGCAGCCACGCGGAAGGGCGCAAGACCTACGGCCACTCCCTCGTCGTCGATCCCTGGGGCCATGTGCTGGCCGACGGTGGCGATGGGGTGGGTGGCCTCGTCGCCGAGGTCGATCCCGGCCGCGCCGCCGAGGTGCGACGCATGATCCCCTCGCTCACCCACGACCGGGACTTCTCGCCGGCGGCCGGCACGCCCTCGGACCTCGCCGCGGACGGCGGCTGAGCCGAACGGTCAAACGGGATCGCGGCAAAGCCTGAAAAAACGAAGCGGGGGCCGCTTGGCCCCCGGCGAGATGATCAACCTCGGGCCGAAGGTCAGGCGCCCGGTTGCGGAGTGATCCTCAAGTAAGACTTGAGCGCCTTCCAACCTGCGGGAAACTTTTCCTTCGCGTCCTCGTCGGAGACGGCCGGAACGATGATGACGTCCTCGCCCTGCTTCCAGTTCACCGGCGTCGCGACCTGATATTTGGCGGTGAGCTGGATCGAGTCGATCACGCGCAAGACCTCGTCGAAGTTGCGCCCCGTGGTCATGGGGTAGGTGATCATGAGCTTGATCTTCTTGTCCGGTCCAATGACCAAGACGTTGCGCACGGTCTGGTTGTCGGCCGCGGTCCGTCCTTCCGAGCTGTCGCCAACTTCCGCGGGCAGCATGCCGTAGAGCTTCGCGACCTTCAGCTCGTTGTCGCCGATCAGGGGATAGTTCGGCGCGAACCCCGTCGCCTCCTCGATGTCCTTCGACCAGCGGGTGTGGTCGTCGACCGGGTCGACGCTGAGCCCGATGACCTTGACGTTGCGCTTCTCGAACTCCGGCGCGAGCTTGGCCATGTAGCCGAGCTCGGTGGTGCAAACCGGCGTGAAGTCCTTCGGGTGAGAGAAAAGGACGCACCAGGAATCACCGATCCAGTCATGAAACCGGATCTTGCCTTGCGTCGTCTCCGCCTCGAAGTCCGGGGCGGTGTCGCCCAGACGAATCGTCATGTCGCAAGCCTCCCTACCTGCCGCCGATGGTCATGTCATTGGGCTCCTCATTAACACGAACAAATGAATAATGCCAATCACGTTTGTGCTATATTCCTGATATACAGTTTTCAGATGTATAATGTTTCCGGTCCGTGCTACATGGCCGCTGCGCACGGGTCGCTCGGGACGGCAACTCCGGCCGCAATCGGAGTCCCAAGGCTGGACCGGTTGGAAAGGTAGGCGAGGTTTCAGGCCTGACCCTTCGGAGGTTCCAGCGGATGCGGCGGCGGCTCCTCGCCGTCTTCGCGGCGACCGGGCAGGTCATGCACCGCGCACACGCGTTGGACCACCGCCTGCCTGGGCGTTGAGACCTCGCCGTGCTCGTAGGCGACGACCTGCAGGCGCCCCCGGACGACCTCCAGGAGCTCGCCGGACTTGAGCAGGTGATCGGGGTTGCGGGGCTTGCCGAAGCGTTCGTTGCCGCGAGCGAAGGTCTCGTAAATCAACGCCCCGCCCGGCTCGACGGCCTCGATCAAGGCAGGGAACAGCGGGCGGTAGAGGTAGTTGATGACGACGACGCCGGCGAACCGGCGGCCTGCGAGCGGCCACGGCCGCCCGTCCTCCAGACCGGCCTCGACGATCTCGGCGTTGGCGTTCGCTTCGAGGTCGCCGATGCCCGAGACGTCCTTGTCCACGGCCACGACACGCCGGCCCAACGCCAGGAAGAATCGGCTGTGCCGCCCGGACCCGCAGGCCACGTCCAGGACTTGTCCTCGCGATGGCCCCCCCGAGGGCACCAGATGGGCGAACCGTACCACCCAGGGCGACGGAGACAGCGGGCCGAGATGGGGATCCGAGGCGCCCGTCACGGCCGAAGGCCCCGCGTTGCGGCCCGGTCGCGCCGGCGAAACCTTGTTGGTGCGATCATGCCATCTATGTTAATGGGAGCGACGGGCGGCTTGAGAGCTTGAGCTTAATCGTATGATTCTGTTCGACCTTAAGTGCGGCGAAGGCCACGTTTTCGAGGCCTGGTTCAGAAACGGCGCCACCTACGAGGTGCAGAGCGCGGCCGGAGAGATCGTCTGTCCCGTTTGTGGGAATACCGGGGTCGACAAGGCGCCGATGGCGCCGCGCCTCGCCAGGGGAGAAGCCCACGGCGGGGGCGATGCGGCGCACCTGGCGGACGGCGCGCAAGGGCCGGGCGACAGGATTCGCGAACGACTCCGCGAGATGCGCCATCAAGTCGAGGACCACTTCGACTACGTCGGCGATCGCTTTCCCGAGGAGGCGCGCAAGATACACTATGGCGAGGCCGAGGAGCGCGGCATTTACGGTGAGGCCACCGACTCCGAGATCCGCGCCCTCGCCGACGAAGGGGTCGAGGTCCTCCGCATTCCGTGGCTGCGGCGCCACCACTCCTGACCGCCTCAGCGCCGGTCTCTCGGCCCGGGATGGGTCGCGAACACCATGTAATTGACGCCGAGGTCACCGCTCAGCCGCCAGCTGTCGGAGAGCGGTTGGTAGGTGACGCCAATGATCTCCGCGACGTCCAGGCCGTTCCGGCGAAGCCTCCGGGCAAGCTCGGACGGGCGCGCGAACTTGTTCCAGTGATGAGTCCCGCGGGGCAGCCAGTGCAGCACGTATTCGGCGCCGACGATGGCCATGGCGAAGGCTTTGAGCGTCCTGTTGAGCGTGGCGATCACCAACGCGCCGCCGGGCCTCACCAATGCGCAGGCCGCGTCGAGGAAGGCGTCGAGGTCGGCGACATGCTCCACCACCTCCATGGCCAGGACCACGTCGAAACTCTCGCCGGCGGCGGCCAGGTCCTCGGCCGGAGCATGGCGGTAGTCGATGGCCAGACCGCCAGCCTCGGCATGGCTTTGGGCGATGCGCACGTTCTCCTCGCCGGCGTCGATCCCGACGACGTCGCCGCCGAGCCGCGCGAGAGGCTCCGAGAGCAGGCCTCCGCCGCAGCCGACGTCGAGGACTCTCAGCCCCGACAGCGGCGCAGGGCCCACGGGATCGCGGCCGAAATGGGCCGCGACCTGATCGCGGATATAGGCGAGCCGCGTCGGGTTCAACTTGTGCAGTGGGCGAAACTTGCCCTCCGGGTCCCACCAGCTCTCAGCCAACGCGTTGAAACGGGCAACCTCTTCCGAATCAACGGTGCTGCGCTCGGGTGTGGTGGGGCGGCCGGTGGCGGAAGGGTCCATGCGGGCTCCAGTAACGGCGAGGAGGGTGGGGTTGCCTCCTGCGGACTAAATTATGTATTACGCGGCTGACGTACGGCAACCTTTGGATACCTGGCGCCGAATCGCGCCGTGGATCCGCGCGAGACGCGCATCGCGCCCGAGCGGATACGCCTGAGCGGCCCCGAGATCTCTCGCAAGGGAATCGAACATGGCCCGAATCGTGCAGAAGTTCGGCGGCAGCTCGCTCGCCGATGTGGAGCACATCAAGAACGCCGCGCGCCGGGTGAAGACGGAAGTTGACGCCGGCAACGAGGTGGCCGTGGTGGTATCCGCCATGGCCGGCGTGACCGACGAGCTGGCCGGTCGCGTAACCGAGGTCACCCCCCTCCACGACGCGCGCGAGTTCGACATGGTCGTCTCCGCCGGCGAGCAGGTGAGCGCCGGGCTCATGGCGCTGGCGCTGCAGGAGCTCGGGGTCTCGGCGCGGTCCTGGCTTGCCTGGCAGGTGCCGATCCGCACCGACGACGGCCACGGAAAGGCGCGCATCCAAGCCATCGACGTGTCGGAAATCGAGCGCCGGCTCGCCGACGGGCAGGTGGCGGTGGTTGCCGGATTCCAGGGCGTCGGGCCCGACGATAGGATAACGACGCTGGGCCGAGGCGGCTCGGATACCAGCGCGGTGGCCTTGGCCGCCACGCTCAAGGCTGATCGCTGCGACATCTTCACCGACGTGGACGGCGTCTACACCAGCGATCCGAGGATCATTGCGAGGGCGCGCAAGCTCGCTAAAATCACGTATGAGGAAATGCTCGAGATGGCGTCGCAGGGCTCCAAGGTCCTGCAGACCCGCTCGGTGGAAATGGCCATGAAGCACCATGTTCGACTTCAGGTTTTGTCGAGCATGGAAGACACCCCCGGCACTTTGGTCGTTGATGAGGATGAGGTCGTGGAAAGGGAACTTGTAAGCGGTATCGCCTATAGCCGAGATGAAGCCAAGATAACGCTCGTCAGGGTTCCTGACCGGCCCGGCGTCGCGGCAAGCATTTTCGGCCCCTTGGCCGAAGCCAACATAAACGTGGACATGATCGTGCAAAACGTGTCCGAGGAAGGCAAGACCGACCTCACCTTCACCGTGACCAAGGCCGACCTCGATCCGGCGATGAAGGTGCTGGCGGGGAAGCGCGACGAGCTGGGCTACGAGGACCTGGTGCCCGACCCCGACGTGGTCAAGATTTCGGTCATCGGCGTCGGCATGCGCAGCCACGCCGGCATCGCTCAACGAATGTTCCGGGCGCTGGCCGACAAAGGCATAAACATTCAGGTCATCTCGACCTCCGAGATCAAGGTCAGCGTCCTGATCGCCGAGGAATACACCGAATTGGCGCTACGATCGCTCCATGCGGCGTACGACCTGGACGCCGCTTGACCGCGGGAACATCGAACCGGCCCGTTGCTGGCCGGACGAGTCGCGGTGGAGTGCGCCGTATCGTCTCGGCGAAATCCGTTTGAGCTTCGGCGGCGCAGACGGAGAATCGCGGACGCGGGGCGCTATCCGCTTCAAGCCGTCGCCGACGCGGGGTTAACCCCGCCGCTGCGTCCCGCGGAGCGAAAGACGTGCCGCACGCGGTGGCCAGCCGACTCGCGGGTTCCCGTCGCGGCCGCAGCGACGACCTCGCCGCGGGACGGCGTAGACCCCGAGGCCGGGCGCGATACCTTCGTTTTTCGTTCGCGCGGCGGCGCTCTCAAGGGGGCGCATTTCCGCCGGCCGAGGCATACGCTTGTGATCTGACGACTTGGGGCCGGGTTGATGGGAGGCAGTTTGATCCTGGAGCGAGGCGGCGGTTGGAGCGGGCCGCGCAGCATTCTCAAGCGCCTGCGCGACGTCATGGCCGCGCCCTTGGGAGCGCAGGACCAGCTCGACGAGGTCGTCAGGATCATCGCCGCCGAAATGGTGGCCGAGGTGTGCTCGGTGTATCTGCTGCGTGCCGGTGACGTCCTGGAGCTGTTCGCAACGCAGGGCCTCAACCGCGAGGCGGTACACGTGACTCGCCTGCAGGTCGGCGAGGGCCTGGTGGGCGACATCGCCGCCCACGCTCGGCCCCTCGCGCTCGCCGACGCCCAGGCGCATCCCCTGTTCGCCTACCGGCCGGAAACCGGGGAGGAGATCTACCATTCGTTCCTCGGCGTTCCGATCCTGCGCGGCGGGCGCGTGATCGGCGTCGTCGCGGTGCAGAACTGCAGCCGCCGTCACTACGGCGAGGAAGAGGTCGAGACCCTCCAGACCGTGGCCATGGTGCTGGCGGAGCTAGCGGCCGGCGGCGAGCTGGTGGATCCGGCCGAGACCAGGCTGACCGATGGCATCGCGCTCTTGCCGTTGCGCGTCGAAGGCGTCCGCTTGAACGGCGGCCTGGCGGCGGGCCGCGCGGTCCTGCACAACCCGCGGGTCGTCGTTCACCAGTTGGTGGCGGAAGACACGGAGGCGGAGCTGCACCGGCTCGCCGAGGCGCTGTCCGGGATGCACAGCGCACTCGATGACCTTCTCGCCGGCTCGGACCTCGGCGATGGCGGCGAGCCCCGCGACATCCTCGAAGCGTACCGGATGTTCGCAGAGGATCGCGGCTGGCTCAGGCGGATTCGCGAGGCCATCGAGAGCGGCCTCACCGCGGAAGCCGGCGTCCTGAGGGTCCAAGAGGACACCCGCGCGAGGATGAGCCACGTAACCGACCCGTACTTGCACGACCGCCTCCTCGATTTCGAGGACCTGACCAACCGGATGCTTCAGCACCTCGCGGGGGAGGAAGCGACCGCCGCCTCGATGGAGCTTCCCGAGGACGTGGTTCTGATTGCCCGCTCGTTGGGTCCTGCGGAGCTCCTGGATTACGAACGTCGCAAGTTGCGCGCGGTGGTCATGGAGGAGGGCTCGGCCACGTCCCATGTGTCCATCATCGCTCGTGCCCTGGACCTGCCCGTGCTCGGCCGCGTCAAGGATGTTCTCAGCAAGATCGAGCCGCTCGACCCCGTGATCGTCGATGCCGACAACGCCCAGATGATCATTCGTCCGGGCGACGACGTTCAGCAGGCCTTTAGGGAAAGCATGCACACCCGCGCCGAGCGCAAGGCGGCCTACGTCTCCATGCGCGACCTGCCCGCCGTCACACGCGACGGCACGCGCGTGTCGCTCAACATCAACGTCGGTTTGCTCGCGGACTTGCATCACCTGCGCGCATCCGGGGCCGACGGCGTGGGGCTTTACCGCACCGAGATCCCGTTCATGGTCCGCTCCACCTTCCCGGACGTCGAGGAGCAGACCAGGTTCTACCATAGGGTCCTCCGACGCATGGGGGATCGGCCGGTCGTGTTTCGGACCCTCGACGTCGGCGGCGACAAGCTGCTCAGTTACATGCGGTACGCCAGAGAAGACAACCCGGCGATGGGGTGGCGCTCCATTCGCATCGGGTTGGACCACCCCAGCCTATTGCGCCAACAGTTGCGCGCCCTCGTTCGAGCCGCGGCCGGATTCCGGCTCGACGTGATGTTCCCCATGATTTCGGAGGTCGCCGAATTCGACGAGGCCCGGGAGATTTTCGACCTGGAGGTCGAACGCGCCCGCCGCCGTGGCGAGCCCCTGCCCGAAGAGTTCCGCGTCGGCGCCATGCTCGAGGTGCCGGCGTTGGTATGGCAGTTGGACATGCTGTTGCCGCGCGTCGACTTCCTTTCGGTCGGGAGCAACGATCTTCTCCAGTTCTTTTTCGCCAGCGACCGGGCCAATCCAAACCTTTCAGAGCGCTATGACATCCTGTCGCCGCCGATGCTGTCGCTCCTACGTTCGGTCGTCGACGCGTGCGAAAAGGCCGACGTGCCGCTTGCGATCTGCGGCGAGGTGGCGGGCCGTCCGCTGGAGGCCATGGCGCTGGTGGGCGTGGGCTTCACCAATCTCTCCATGGCGCCCTCCTCGATTGGTCCGGTCAAGTCCATGGTGCGGAGCCTCGATGTCGCGCCGTTGCGGGAGTACCTCGGCACCCTCTACGGCTCCCCAGGCCGCAGCATGAGGGCGAAGCTGAAGTCGTTCGCGCGCGACCACGGGGTCGCTATTTAACCCGTTGCTTCGTAAGGTCTCTTCCTGTTAATAAAGGCCGGGGGGGAGCGGGTCTGGACGACTGTTCAGGCCCGGGATTCGATTCGATCCCACCCGCAGGAATGATCGCCCGACCTGGTTCGTCGGCGGGCATTGCTTTTGGCCCGGGGCCAACCACCAGATCGGTGCCGAGCGCATGTTATGGCGAAGCGGGAGAAACTAATCCTGGAGGAGCCCGACACGGGCGGCCAACAGGAACCTAGGCATAGCGACGCCCCGTCCCATTACTCGGACGGATCGGCCGTCGGTGCGATGCTGCGCGCCGCCCGGGTCCGCCACGGCCTGGAGTTGCGGGACGTCTCAAAAGCGTTGCGAATCCGGGTGGTTCACCTCCAGGCCATGGAGGAGGGGCGTCTCGAAGATCTTCCGGGTTCTACTTACGCCGTAGGCTTCGTGCGTGGCTACGCCGAATACCTTGGGCTGGACCCTGACGATGTGATCTCCCGTTTCCGGGAAGGGGCCGCGAGCCTTGGCAAGAGGTCGGAACTCAACTTCCCTACCGCGGTGCCGGAAAGCCGGGTTCCGACCGGGGCAATCCTTTTGATCTCGGCCGTTCTTGCGGCGACGGCCTATGGCGGCTGGTATTACCTCACCATGCACAGCCGGTCGGGCATTGAGTTCGTCGCCGAGGTACCGCGGCAACTCTCCGACCTCATTGGCACAGGGTCCGGCGACGAGGCGCGATCCGCGTTGAGTGACGAACCCGAAGCTCCGTCCCCCGCGGACGCGGTTGCGATGCAGCTTGGCGAGGCGCCCGAGCGGCGGCCTTTCGCCGACGCGGAGGCTCCTGACGAGGCTGCGGCGGAGGGGCCGGCCGGTCCCGGCGGTGACACGGAGAACCGTTTCGGTTCAACGCCGTCGCCCGCTGACGACGATCGGGCCCAAGGCGGATCCATGGTGCCCGCCGCGCCAGCCGAGGCCGATCTGCCGGCGAGGGAGGCCACAACCGGCACGGAGATCGCTACGTCGGCTTCGGACTCGCCCCCCTCTGGGCGCTCGCTGGCCGACGATGCCTCGACCGATCGGGTCCGGCCCGCCGGGGAGGCCACCGAGGTGGCGAACGGCGAGGCCGACGTCGCCGAGGCAGTCGAAGAAGCCGTCGAAGAAGTCGCTACCCTGCACGCGGTCCCGCCGGCGCCCGACCCCTCCGAGGGAGCGGCGGCCGGACCGGCGCAGGTATTCGGCGAGGCCAACGTCGACGCGCGGATCGTCATTCGCGCCATCGACGAAAGCTGGGTCCAGGTTCGTGAGGAAGGCGGGGAGCTCGTGCTCACCCGGGTGCTCCGGCCGGGCGACACGTACCGGGTGCCGAACCGGCCGGGGCTGACGCTCTTGACCGGCAATGCCGGCGCGCTCGAGATCTTCGTGGACGGCCGCCTCGCGCCCCCGATCGGCCCGCGCGGTGCGATCCGCCGCGACGTGGCTCTGGACGTCGACCGCCTGCTCGGCGCGACCGCCGTCGGCAACTGACCGGGGGGCAGAACCGGGCCGCGGGCGCGCCGCGGGTCGATCAAGCGCAGTCGAGCCCTATATGCGGTGCCCTTTAGGCGCGCCGCTTTTTACGATATAACTCTGGCAACGGCTTCGGCGGGGTGTCGTGAGTTTGCCATGAGCGTTCGACCTTACCGGGATATCCAGCGGCGCAAGTGCCGCCAGATTCGTGTCGGCAATGTGGTTGTGGGCGGGGATGCGCCCATCAGCGTCCAGTCCATGACCAATACCCTGACGGTGGACGCGGCGGCCACCATCGATCAGATTCGCGGTTTGGAAGAGGCCGGGGCGGACCTGGTCCGGGTCTCGTGCCCCGATACCGAGTCGACGGCGGCCCTCGAGCGGATCGTGCGCGAGGTGTCGGTCCCCATCGTCGCCGATATCCATTTCCATTATAAGCGCGCGATCGAGGCGGCGGAGGCCGGCGCCGCGTGCTTGCGCATCAATCCCGGCAACATCGGCGATCCATCGCGGGTGCGCGAAGTCGTCCGCGCGGCCAAGGACCACGGCTGCGCGATCCGCATCGGTGTCAACGCCGGCAGTCTCGAGCGCGACCTCCTCGAGCGCTATGGCGAGCCTTGTCCCGAGGCGATGATCGAAAGCGCCCTCAACCATATCCGGATCCTCGAGGACAACGATTTCTTCGAGATCAAGATCAGTTGCAAGGCATCCGACGTCTTTCTGGCCGTGGCGGCCTACATGGGGCTGGCCGAGGCCTGCGATTATCCCCTCCACCTTGGCATTACCGAGGCGGGGGGCTTGCGCACCGGCACCGTGAAGTCGGCCATCGGCCTCGGCATGCTGCTGTGGTCCGGGATCGGGGATACGATCCGGGTGTCTCTATCGACCGATCCGGTCGAAGAGGTGCGGGTCGGCTTCGAGGCGCTGAAAGCCTTGGGCCTGCGTCATCGCGGGGTCAGCGTGATCGCCTGTCCGTCCTGCGCCCGCCAGCAGTTCGACGTCATCGAGACGGTCGAAGAAATCGAGAAGCGCCTTGCCCACATCAACACGCCTATGACCGTTTCGATCATCGGCTGCGTCGTGAACGGACCGGGCGAGGCGCGCGAGACCGATATCGGGCTCACCGGCGGCGGCAACGGCACCCACATGATTTACGTCGGCGGCGATCCGGACCACAGGCTCAAGGATGCCAACCTCGTGGACCATATCGTCAAACTGGTCGAGAAGAAGGCCGCCGAAATCGAGCAGGCGAAGGCCGACGAACAAAAGGCCGCGGATGCACAGGCCGCGGACAGGAAGGTCTCCGCCGTCGCCTCTTAGCTCTCCTAGGAGCAGACGTGTCCGCCTTACAGCCGGTCCGCGGCACCCATGACATTTTGCCCGAGGACGCCCGCCGCCACCGCTACATCGTAGAGACGGCGCGCGCCATCGCGGAGCGCTACGGCTTCGACGAAATCTCCACGCCCATCTTCGAGTTCACCGAGGTCTTCAAACGCACGCTGGGGGACACCTCGGACATCGTCACCAAGGAGATGTACACCTTCGCCGATCGTGGAGGAGACCAGATCACGCTGCGCCCGGAGGGGACAGCGGGCATCGCCCGCGCCTTCATCAGCCGCGGCCTGGCCCAAAAGGTGCCCGTTAAGTTTTTTTACACCGGGCCCATGTTTCGTTACGAGCGGCCCCAAAAGGGGCGGATGCGCCAGTTTCACCAGTTCGGCGTCGAACTCCTGGGCGTGGGAGTTCCCCAGGCCGATGTCGAGACCATCACGCTGGGGGCCCATATTCTCGAGTCGCTCGGCGTCATGAACAAGGTCACACTGGAGATCAACACCCTGGGCGACAAGGAGAGCCGCGACGCCTACCGGTCCGTGCTCGTCGATTACTTGAGCGACCATCGCGACAGCCTGTCCAGAGAGAGCCGCCGTCGGCTCGAGCGCAACCCCCTGCGCATCCTCGACTCCAAGGACGAGGCCGACATCGCCGCGCTCACCGGCGCGCCGCTGTTTCCCGATTATCTCAACGAGGAATCGACGGAATTCTTCGCCGACGTGCGCGAGAGCCTCGATCGCCTCGGCATCGCCTACGTCGTGAATCCGAGGCTTGTGCGCGGGCTCGACTACTATTGCCAGACGGCCTTCGAGTTTACGAGCGAGGCGCTCGGCGCGCAGAACGCGGTGATCGCCGGAGGACGATTCGACGGGTTGATTGCCATGATGGGCGGGCGCGACGTTCCCGGAGTGGGGTGGGCCGCGGGCATCGAACGGTTGTCGATGCTGTTGGAGCGGGCACCACCCGCGCCGCGCGCGGTCGCGGTGATCCCCGTGGGGGCCGGCGCCGAGGAGGCTGCGTTGCGGTTGACGCACGAGCTGCGCCACGCCGGCTTTGCCGTCGACCTGGGCTACGGCGGCAGCGTCGCCAAGCGCATGAAACGCGCGAACAAGATGAATGCCCGGGTGGCGGTGATCCTGGGCGAGGACGAGCTGTCACGCGACGCGGCGACTGTCCGCGACCTGGATAGCGGCGAGGAGACGGAAGTCCCGCTCGCCACTCTCAGGGACCGCCTGGCTCCCTTTCGGTAACAGGCCATGTCGACGAATCCGCCCGTGCCGGCCAGCCCCCTCGTGGTCGGCGCCAGCCATCGATCGAGTACGCTGGCGCTCCGCGAAAGGCTGGTCATCGACGACGCGATGCTGCCCCGTTTCCTCGGGCGTCTGGAAGAAGCCGGGATCTCTCAGGCGGTGGTGCTGTCCACGAGCGAGCGGGTCGAGGTGTATGCCATGGATGGCAGGCCGGAGCAGGCGGCGGCGGTCGTCACGCGCGCGCTCGCCGAGGAAGCGGGCCTCGGGGCCGACGAGCTGGTCGGCCAGCTCTATGTTTTCGAGGGCGACGAGGCGGTGCGGCACATCTTCGCGGTGGTCGCCGCCCTCGACAGCTTCATCCTGGGCGAACCCCAGGTTTTGGAGCAGATCGCGGCGGGCCGCGGGCTTGCTCGCGAGCGGGGCATGCTGGGTCCCGAACTGAATTCGCTTCTGGACGCCGCCTCCCGTGCGGCCGAGCGGGTCCGGGCCGAGACGGGGCTTGGCGGTCGCCCGGCCTCGATCGCCGGCGCGGCCGTCCAAATCGCCCGCGACATTCACGGGGACCTCTCGTGCTGCACCGGCCTCGTGCTCGGCCCCGGGGAAATGGGGGAGCTTCTGGCCGAGCGGCTGCTCGGGGCGGGACTCGGCCGCCTCGTGCTCACCGGCCGCTCCGCCACCAGGCTCGAGCAGGCGTCCCGCCGGCTGAGGTGCGAGGTGATCCCTATCGACACTCTTGAAGAAGCCTTGGCCGAGGCCGATATCGTGATTGCATCGCTGGGCATCAGCACCCATCTCGTTACCGCGGCCATGGTCGAGGCGGCGTTGAGGCGCCGGCGGCGGCGACCGGTTTTCCTCGTCGACGCGGCCATTCCGGGCGACATCGACCTCGCCGTCGGCGACGCGGACGGGGCGTTCCTGTACGATCTCAACGACCTGGAACGGGTGGTCATGGAAGGCCAGGCCGATCGCGAGGCGGCGGCCCGCGCCGCCTGGGAGATCGTCGAGGCCGAGGCGGCGGGCTACCTTGGGCGCGCGGCCACGCGCGAGGCCCTCCCCGTGATCGAGGCCTTGCGGCGCCACTTCGAGGCGGTCCGCAGCGAAGTTCTGGCCGTGGCCGGGAGCGACGCGGAAGCTGCCACCCGGGCGCTCATCGAGCGGCTGCTCCGCGACCCGGCGCGGGCCCTCGAGCGAATGTCGACGGACGTGGCCGCCGGCGAGGACCGGAAGCAGGCCGAGATGCTCCTCGGGCGGCTGTTCGGAGTTTCCGGCCCGGGTGCGGGCGAGGCGGGCTCGGACGCCGGGGATGCGCCCGGCGAGGAGCGCCACAGCGAAGACGATGAGACGCCACAGTGAACCTTGATGAGAAGTTGGACCGGGTCGTCGCCCGATACGACGATCTGGCCAAGGCGTTATCGGCCCCGGGGAAAGTCGATCCCCAGGAATTCGCGCGCCTGTCCAAGGAGTACGCCGAACTGACCCAGATCGCCCAGAGCATCCAGGCCCTGAGGGCGGCCAGGTCGGAGCTGGAGGGCCTCGACGAGATCATCGCCGATCCCGAGGCGGAGACGGCGATGCACGACCTCGCGAAGGAGGAACGCCGGGCCCTGGCGGAAGAACTGCCGAGGCTGGAGAAGGGAATCAAGCTCCTGCTGCTGCCCAAGGACGTGGCCGACACCAGGAACGCCATACTCGAGGTGCGGGCCGGAACCGGCGGCGAAGAAGCAGGGCTGTTCGCGGCCGAATTGTTCCGCATGTACCAGCGCTACGCCGAGCAGCGCGGCTGGCGCTTCGAGATCATGCAGGTCAACGAGACCGGCATCGGCGGGTACAAGGAGGCGACCGCTTCCGTTTCCGGCACCGACGTCTTCGCCAGGCTCAAGTTCGAGACCGGCGTTCACCGCGTTCAGCGCGTTCCCGAAACCGAGTCGGGGGGCCGGATCCACACCTCGGCGGCAACCGTGGCGGTGTTGCCCGAAGCCGAGGAGGTGGACATCCAGATCGACGAAAAGGAGCTGCGCATCGACGTTTACCGCTCGTCCGGCCCGGGCGGGCAGTCGGTCAACACCACCGACAGCGCCGTGCGCATCACGCATCTGCCCACCGGAATCGTGGTGCAGCAGCAGGACGAGAAGTCGCAACACAAGAACCGGGCCAAGGCCATGAAGATCCTGCGCGCCCGGCTTTATGAGCACGAGCGCAGCAAACGCGAAGCCGCGCGGGCGGCCCAGCGGAGGGTCCAGGTCGGGACCGGGGACCGCTCGGAACGGATCCGCACCTACAACTTTCCCCAAGGGCGCGTCACGGACCACCGCATCGGCCTCACCCTCTACAAGCTGGATCAGGTTCTGGGGGGCGAGGCGGTGGACGAGATCATCGACGCGCTCATCGCCGAGGACCAGGCGGCGCGCCTGGCGCAAATGTCGTGACGCCGAGGCGCGACAGCGGGGCGGAAGTTCCGCCCGCCACGATCGGCGCGGCGCTGGATGACGCGGCGCGGCGACTGGATGCCGCGGGCGTGCCCGAGTCGCGGAGCGATGCGCGGCTGCTCGTCGGCCATGCCCTCGGCGTCGCAGCCGAAGCCGTGCTCGGTCACCCGGAACACGCCATCACCCGCGGCCAGGCCGAACGGATCTCGACCCTGGTCGAGCTTCGCGCCGAGCGCCGGCCGGTGGCCCGGATCCTCGGCGTGCGCGAGTTCTGGAGCCTCCCGTTCAAGGTTTCGGCCCGAACCCTCGACCCGCGGCCGGACTCGGAGACGGTGGTGGAGGCGGCGCTTTCCGTCGTTCGCGACCGTCATGCGCCGCTGCGTCTCCTCGATCTCGGCACCGGCACGGGGTGCCTGTTAGCGGCGTTACTCAGCGAGCTGCCCCGTGCCCGGGGCGTCGGGGTCGACATCTGCCCGGAGGCCTGCGCCATTGCGCGAGCGAACGCGGCCGCGCTGGGGCTCGCACGCCGTGCCTCCTTCGTAGCGGGGGATTGGGGGCGCGGCCTCTGCGGCCTGTTCGACCTCATCGTCGCCAACCCGCCCTACGTCCCCGAGGGCGGCATCGACGAGCTCGAACCCGAAGTCTCGATGTTCGAGCCCAGGCGGTCGCTCTCGGGGGGCGCGAACGGGCTCGCCTGCTATCGTGCGCTCGCACCGGACCTGGCCAGGCTGCTGGCCCCCGCCGGGAAGGCGGTGCTCGAGGTGGGCGACGGCCAGGCTTCCGCCGTGCGGGCGATCGTCACCGGCCAGGGGCTGGCGTGGGCGGCTTCCCGCCGGGACCTGGCCGGCCGCGAGCGCTGCCTCGTCTTCGCCCGGGAGGCCGCCGCCGCGCCCATGTGAGAGAATGCGCGTCGAGGCGAAAAAAGACTTGGAAAACGTTCGATTCCCGTCTAGGTTCGAAGCCAAGAGAGGCTTAGCCTGAAGAATGACGGGCGCCTCGGTCACCCCCTAAATGCCCCGGACGAGCCGCGTGCTCGGCGTACGGCGCTAGACTTCTTACATGGGCATTCCGCGCCAGGCTGCGCGGGACGGGTGTTGAGAACGAAACAAGAACCGTAAGAGGTAATGAAACAAGGTCCCAACGCGAAGCGTTCGCGCGGACGCGGCGGCCCAAGAAGGCCGAATTTCGTCCGCGGCCAGCCGGTCAATAGCAATGGACCGGACGTTCGGATCCGCGGATCGGTCAGCCAGGTGCTGGAGAAGTATCTTTCCCTTGCGCGGGACGCGACGTCCGCCGGCGATTACGTCTCGGCCGAAAACTATTACCAGCATGCCGAGCATTATTTCCGCGTAAGGAACCCGGACGGCGGCGCGTCCCCAAGGGGGGACAAGGCCGGGGAGCCGCGACCGTCGAAGGGGAACGGCATGAATGGCCGCGCCGAGGCCCGGGCCGAGGGCTCGAACGGCGGCGATGCGGCCTCCCCGGATGGTCGGGGTGAAGCCTCTTCGTCGGAGGCGAACCCCAGCTCCAAGACCGTCGACACCGAACCCGACACGCGCTGACTCGACGGCCACGCGCCGGACACGTCTTGCCCAGGATGTATCGTCGAACCCGGCGCGGGCCCGGCCCGGGCGAATGCGCCCCACCCCCTCCGCACCGTGGCCGCATCCTGGTCAACGCCGTGCCCTCCTGCCGCAGCGAGAACACGGGCGAGGACCTGGACTGCCTGGCCGGCCTCGCCGTCTCCAGCCGCAGCCGGGTCGAGCCGGTGAAGTAGGGGGGGCTGGGCCAGCACTCGGCAGCCATTCTGGGTTAAGGCACTGTTGACGCCTGTCGATAGACACCGTACACTGTCGCGTGATCGAATCGTTCCGTCATCGCGGCTTGAAGGCGCTTTACGAGGGCCGCCGCCCGGCCAAGGTCGCGCCGGGGCACGTCGCGAAGCTGGCGCGAATCTTGACGGCGTTGGACCGGAGTAGCGGGCCGGAGGGAATGGATTTGCCCGGCTTTCGGCTGCACTCGCTCAAGGGCGGCATGAAGGGTTATTTTGCGGTCTCGGTCTCGGGCAACTGGCGGGTGACGTTTCGGTTCGAGGACGGACACGCCGTCGAGATCGATTATCTGGATTATCATTAGGAGATCCCGTCATGGCGATGAAGACCCCGGTGCAT
>JAZGAE010000116.1:0-16211 GCA_036475545.1 Alphaproteobacteria bacterium | reverse complement strand
ATCGGCACGCGAGAGACCGCTCCCGTCAATCACGTACGGGAGTAGGTGCCCCCTCTGTCTGAGAACCTGAGAGCTTCACCGGAAACCAGAGCTTCCGGCTTCCACCTTCGGTCAGACGGCGGAAAATTCGCCGCCTGTTTCCAGAGTTGTATGCGTCCTGCGGTCCTTTTGCCTGAGAGTTTCCGGGGCGGTTGCTCCTTCGGCGCCGGTCAAAGGTTATCAATTATGGTTGCGACCGATCTCTCCTGCAGGACGCCGGCACCCAAACGGGCGCCAACCCCCAAGTGTCCCCAAAAAAGCCGTGTCCTGCAACAAAAAATCCGGCGCGCGGCCGCGCGGCACACGGCGGATCGAGGCAAACGTTCACGTTCTTGCTTTGCCCCAAGCACCTTGCTCGCGGCCAAGGTGGGCGCGGGCCTAGTCTGCGTGAGCGGAAGGGGCCGCGCGGGCTTGCGTCGCCCGCGACGATAAACGGCCATATTGCGAGTGCGAGAACCGCGGATAGCTTACGAGTCGTAAGCGCCTCCTTGGCGGAGACTGGTCGGAGTGGCCGGATTCGAACCGGCGGCCCCCGCCTCCCGAAGACGGTGCTCTACCAGGCTGAGCTACACTCCGATTGCGTGCGCCTTAATACAGCCAACGGGGGCGAATCACAAGGCGCGCCCGGCGCGCGCCCGGCCCGCGATCCGGGGCTCAAGGCCGGGTGGGGCGGGCTCTTCCGAGTGAATGGTCCCGGTGTCGAAACAACCTAGTACGCGCTAGTACGCGCGGTCGATGCAGAAGTCGACGACCTCGAGGAGCGCCGCTTTCTCCGCCCCTTGCGGGAAGATGCCGAGGGCGTCGCGGGCGATGGCCCCGTAATGGCGGGCGCGCTGGAGGGTGTCCTTGAACGCGCCGTGCCGGTCCATGATGGTGATCGCCCGCGCCAGGTCCTCCTCCTCCTGCTCCATCTCCTCGAGCGTGCGCCGCCAGAAGGCGCGCTCCGCCTCGTCGCCGCGCCTGTACGCGAGAATGATGGGCAACGTGATCTTGCCCTCGCGGAAGTCGTCGCCTATCGTCTTGCCCAGCTCCGCCTGGGCGGCGGAGAAATCGAGCACGTCGTCGACGAGCTGATAGGCGATCCCGAGGTTGAGCCCGAAGGAATCCAGCGCCTCCTCCTCCACCTCGGGCCGGGCCGCGACCACGGCCCCGATGCGGCAGGCCGCGGCGAACAGCGTCGCCGTCTTCGCCTTGATGATCTCGAGATAGGCGGACTCGCTGGTGCCCGTGTCGTTGGTCGTCACCAGCTGCCCAACTTCGCCCTCGGCGATCAGGGACGAGGCGTCGGACAGGATTTTCAGGACCTTGAGCGAGCCGTCCGCCACCATCAGCTGGAAGGCGCGGCTGAACAGGAAATCACCCACCAGCACGCTGGACTTGTTGCCGAAGACGGAATTCGCCGTGGCCAGCCCCCGGCGCAAGCCCGATTCGTCCACCACGTCGTCGTGCAACAACGTGGCGGTGTGGATGAACTCGACGCAGGCGGCAAGCCCGAGATGGCGGTGGTCCCGGTGCCCGCACATTCGGGCCGCGGCCAGCGTCAGCATTGGGCGTAGCCTCTTGCCCCCGGCCGCGACGATATGGCTGGCGAGCTCGGGGATCAGCGCGACGGGGCTGTGCATGTACTCGACGATGACCTCGTTGACCTTGACGAGGTCATCGGCGACGAGTGCGCTCAGATGGTCGAGAGCGGCCCCCGACGCCTTCTTACGCTCGCTGTCGAGATCGACGACGACAGCCACGGCCTCCCCCCTGATACCCGGCGCGTCTTTCTTGACGCGCGCCCGCTCCGGACGCCAGCATAGAACCCCCGTCCGTTCGGTCAAGTCCGGCGCCGGGGGGCGTGGCAATGGACCGCAGGTCTTGAGGACCCATGAAGGAGCTTGTCAGAAGCAACGATCCGGTGCGGCTTTCCTGGCTGGTGGCGCTGTTGGCCGGCGAGCGCATCGAGGCGGTGATTTTCGATACCCACACCAGCATCGTGGAAGGGAGCATCAGCGCCATTCCCCGCCGCCTCATGGTGGGCGACGCCGACTACCCGCGGGCGCGGCGCATCCTCGCGGGAGCCGGCGAAATCCTTGAGCATGACTGACCCGGCTCACCCCGAGCTCAGCGAAGACGCGCTCCTCGGCCGCCGCGTGCGGTTCCGCCAGCCGCGCCAGGGATACCGGGTCGCGATCGATCCCGTGTTGCTGGCGGCGGCCGTCCCGGCCGGGCCCGGCGACCTTGTGCTTGACGCCGGAGCGGGCGTGGGCGCCGCCGCCCTTTGCCTCGCGGCGCGGGTCCCGGGCTGCCGCGTCGTCGGCGTCGAGGTCCAGCGCGACCTGGCCCGGCTGGCCTCGGACAACGTCGCCCTCAACGGCGTCGGCGACCGGGTCGAAATCGTCGTCGGCGACATCGCGGCGCCGCCCCCGCGCCTGGCGCCCGGGACCTTCGACCACATCATGGTCAACCCGCCGTATCTGGAGGCGGACAAGGCCGTGTCGCCGCCGCACCCGGGCAAGGCGCGCGCCAACGTGGAATCGACGGTGGACCTCGAGGTCTGGGTGCGCTTCGCGCTCGTCATGGCGCGGGCGAAGGGATCCCTCACCTTCATCCATCGGGCCGACCGGATGGATACGCTGCTCGGGGCGCTCTCCGGGGCGGCGGGGGATACGGTTGTCTTCCCCCTGTGGCCGGCTGCGGGCCAGCCCGCCAAGCGGGTTCTGGTGCGCGCGCGCAAGGGGATCATGGCGCCGATGCGCCTCGCCCCGGGACTGGTCCTGCACGAGGACGGCGGCCGCTTCACCCGTGAGGCCGAGGCCGTGCTGCGCGACGCGCAGAGACTGGTATTGTAGTCGGGCCACCGCGGAGGCGCACATGTTCGGCCTTTCCCTTCTTGAACTCCTGGTGATCGCGGCGCTCGTCGCACTCGTCTGGTACGCCGTCCGGCGCAGGGGCAGGCGCCGCGCGCCGTCCAAGGGCGAGCCGGGCGGCGGTCCGCCGGTCGAGGACATGGTGAAGTGCCTGGTTTGCGGCGACTTTGTTCCGGCCCGCTCTCCGGCTTCGTGCGGGCGCGACGATTGCCCTTACCGCGCCTGAGGGACTTCCCGGTTGTGCGGCTCGGCGGTGCCCTTGACCCACCCCTCGGCGCCCCATATTTTCGGCCGATACCCGCACCCCGCCCCCCGCCCCGGGACATCAAGCCTTGGGCAGCAACCGAGCGATGACGAAAACAGCCGACCCCACCACCAGCTTCCAGAGTCTCATCCTGAAGCTTCAGGCATTCTGGGCTGATGAGGGCTGCGTGATCCTCCAGCCCTACGACATGGAGGTGGGCGCCGCCACCTTCCATCCCGCCACCGCCTTGCGGGCGCTCGGGCCCGAGCCGTGGAGGGCGGCCTACGTCCAACCCTCGCGCCGGCCCGCCGACGGCCGCTATGGCGAAAACCCCAACCGCCTCCAGCACTACTACCAGTTCCAGGTGATCCTCAAGCCTTCGCCGCCCGACTCGCAGGAGGTTTATCTGCGCAGCCTCAAGCATCTGGGCATCGACCCCCTGCGCCATGACATTCGCTTCATCGAGGACGACTGGGAGAGCCCGACGCTGGGGGCCTGGGGCCTGGGCTGGGAGGTCTGGTGCGACGGCATGGAGGTGACCCAGTTCACCTATTTTCAGCAGGTCGGCGGGATCGACTGCAACCCGGTGTCGGTCGAGTTCACCTACGGCATGGAGCGCCTGGCCATGTACGTGCAGGGGGTCGAGAATATCTTCGACCTGGACTGGGACGGGGTGCCGAAGGACAGGGGCGGAAAGACCTACGGCGACGTCTTCCTGCAGGCCGAGCGCGAGTACTCGGCGTTCAACTTCGAGTACGCCACCACCGAGCTTCTGTCTCGGCATTTCCAGGACGCGGAGGCCGAGTGCGAGAAGCTGCTGGCGCAAAAGCTGACGCTTCCCGCCTACGACCAGTGCGTGAAGGCGAGCCACCTCTTCAACCTTCTGGACGCCCGGGGCGTCATCTCGGTCCCCGAGCGGGCCTCCTACATCGCCCGCGTCCGCGCCCTGGCCAAGGCCTGCTGCGAGGCTTGGCTGGAAAGTCGAGCGGCGGCCTGAGCCATGGCCGAGCTTCTCCTGGAGTTGTTGTCCGAAGAGATTCCCGCGCGCATGCAGGCGCGGGCGGCGGAAGACCTGAAAAGACTGGTCACCTCGCGGCTCGAGGAGGCCGGGCTCGATTTCAAGCGGGCAGACGCCTTCGTGACGGCCAGGAGGCTCGTGCTGGTGGTCGGCGGCTTGCCGGAGAGGCAGCCGGACGTGCGGGAGGAACGCAAGGGTCCGCGGGTCGACGCGCCGGAAAAAGCCATCGAGGGCTTCTTGAGAAGCGCGGGGCTCGAGTCGGTGGACCAGTGCGAGGTGCGAGAGACGCCCAAGGGCGGGTTCCTGTTCGCGGTGAGCGAGCGCAAGGGCCGGCGGACGAGGGACGTGCTGGCGGAGATCACTGCCGATGTGGTCTGGGAGATGCCCTGGCCCAAATCGATGAAATGGGGAGGCGGATCGAATTTGTCCTGGGTTCGGCCCTTGCGTGGCATTCTTTGTGTATTCGCGGGCAAACCGGTCAAGTTCTCTCTCGCCAGAGGCGTCGGCAAGGCTGAAACAGGCAAAGATTTGGTCGTCGGAGGTGATCCCGCGCATGGCCTGGTGGCGGGCAACACGACCGTCGGCCACCGCTTCCTTGCGCCGGGCAGGATCCGGGTCAAGAGCTTCGCCGACTATAGGTCCAAGCTGAGGCAAGCCAAGGTGATGCTGGACCCGGCCCGGCGGCGCGACAAGATCGCCAAGGACGCCCACCGCCTAGCCGCCAAGGAAAGGCTTTCCGTTCGGCCGGACGCAGGCTTGCTCGACGAGGTTGCGGGCATGGTGGAATGGCCCGTGACGCGCATGGGCGCCATCGACGAGGCCTACATGGACTTGCCCTCGGAAGTGCTGATCACGGTCATGCGCCACCACCAGAGGTACTTCTCGATTCTCGCCAAGGATGGCTCGCTGGCCCCGCGGTTCATCGTCGTCGCCGACATCGAGGCCAAGGACCGCGGCAAGGCAATGGTGGCTGGCCACGAGCGGGTGCTCCGGGCGCGCCTCGCCGACGCCAAGTTCTTCTGGGACCTGGACCGCAAACGCACCCTGGAGTCGCGCCTGCCGAAGCTCGGAGAGATCGTTTTCCACGCCAGGCTCGGCAGCGTGGCCGACAAGGTCGCCCGCATGGAGGCGCTCATTGCCGAGCTCGCCTGGCACATTCCCGGGGTCGACGTGGCACTGGGCGAGAGGGCGGCGCTCTTGGCGAAGACGGACCTGGTCACCGAAATGGTCGGCGAGTTCCCGGAGCTCCAGGGCGTCATGGGGCGGTACTATGCGTTGCACGAGGGGGCGCGGCGCGAGGTCGCGGACGCCATCGGCGAGCACTACGCGCCCCAGGGCCCGAACGAGCGCTGCCCCACGGCGCCGGTGAGCGTGGCCGTGGCCTTGGCGGACAAGATCGACAGCCTGGCGGGTTTCTGGCGGATCGGCGAGAAACCCACGGGGTCGAAGGATCCGTACGCGCTCCGCCGCGCCGCCCTTGGCGTCATACGGCTGATCGTCGAGAATGGGCTCCGTGTGCCCCTGGCGCGGGTGTTTGCCAAGGCCGATTCCCGTTACGGCGAAATGGAAGCCACTCGAAAAGGACGATTGGACGTCCAGGACCTGCTGAACTTCTTCGCCGACCGGCTCGAGGTGCACTTGAGGGAAAAGGGCGTGCGCCACGACCTGATCTCGGCGGTGTTCGCATTGGGCGGCGAGGACGACCTGGTGCGCCTGCTCGCGCGGGTGGACGCGCTCGGCAGGTTTCTGGAAACCGATGACGGCGAGCACCTGCTCACGGCCTTCAAGCGCGCCGGCAACATCGTCCGTATCGAGGAGAAGAGGGACAAAAGGAGCTACGACGGCAAATCCGACGAATCGCTGCTCACCCAAAAGGAAGAGAAGGTGCTCTACGGACGCCTCGCCGAGGTGACTCGGAAGAGCACCCCGGCGCTCGCGTCCGAGAGGTATGGCACCGCCATGCGGGCACTGGCGTCGTTGCGCAGGCCCGTCGACGCCTTCTTCGACCACGTGACGGTAAACTGCGAGGACGCAGGCCTCAGGGCGAACCGGCTAAGGCTGCTGTCGCAGATCCGCAACACGATGGGCGCCGTCGCCGACTTCTCGAAGATCGAGGGCTGAGATGACGCGCCGGATAGGGCGGGAGGAAATATGACCAAGTGGGTTTACAGGTTCGGCGAGGGAGCCGCCGAAGGCAGTGCCGAGATGAAAGAGCTGCTCGGAGGCAAGGGGGCCAATCTGGCGGAGATGAGCCGTCTTGGGCTCTCCGTGCCGCCGGGGTTCACCATCACCACCGAGGCCTGCACTCACCTTTTCAAGCACGACGGCGAATTTCCCGAGGGATTGCGCGAAGAGGTGGAGGCCGCGTTGGCGGAAATCGAAAACAAGGTCGGCGCCGACTTCGGAGACCCGAAAGATCCGCTCATGGTCTCGGTCCGCTCCGGGGCCCGGGCCTCGATGCCCGGCATGATGAACACGGTCCTCAACCTGGGCCTCAACGACGAAACCGTGGAGGGGCTGGCGCGCCGCACCAACGACCCCCGCTTCGCCTACGACAGCTATCGCCGCTTCATCCAGATGTACTCGGACGTCGTGCTGGGGGTCGAACACCATCATTTCGAGGAGCTCCTGGAGATCCACAAGGAGGACCGCGGCGTTACCCTGGACACCGAGCTCGAGGCGCAGGACTGGAAGGAGCTGGTGGCGGCCTTCAAGGAGAAGGTCGGCGAAGAGCTCGGCCGGCCTTTCCCGCAAGACCCGGCCGAGCAACTCTGGGGCGGAATCGCCGCGGTGTTCCATTCCTGGACAACGGCGCGGGCCGTCACCTACCGGAGGCTCCACAACATCCCGGAGGATTGGGGAACGGCCTGCAACGTTCAGGCCATGGTGTTCGGCAACATGGGTGACAATTGCGCCACCGGGGTGGCGTTCACGCGCAACCCGTCGACCGGCGCCAAGGAGCTCTACGGCGAGTTTCTGGTGAACGCGCAGGGCGAGGATGTCGTCGCGGGCATCCGCACGCCGCAGTCCCTCACCGTCGCGGCTCGGGAGAACGAGCATTCGGACCTGCCGGCGATGGAGGAGGTCATGCCCGAGGTGTTCGCGGAGCTGCAGCATATACGGCAGTCCCTCGAGGCCCATTACCGCGACATGCAGGACGTCGAGTTCACGGTGCAGAAGGGCCGGCTCTTCATGCTGCAGACGCGCACGGGCAAGCGCACCGCCGCCGCGGCCGTGAAGATCGCCGTCGACATGGTGGACGAGGGGCTTATCGACAAGCGGGAGGCGCTGGCCCGAATCGATCCCGGCTCGCTCGATCAGCTCCTGCATCCGACCCTCGACCCCAAGGCCGAGCGCCGGGTGCTTGCCCACGGGCTCCCGGCCTCGCCCGGCGCCGCCTCGGGCGCGGTGGTGTTTTCGCCCGACGATGCCGCCGAGCTCGGAATGCGGGAGCCGGTGATCCTGGTCCGGATCGAGACCAGCCCCGAGGACATCCACGGGATGCACGCCGCCAAGGGAATTCTCACCACCCGCGGCGGCATGACGAGCCATGCCGCGGTCGTCGCCCGCGGTATGGGGCGCCCGTGCGTCGCAGGCGCCGGCGAGTTGCGCGTCGATTACGCGGAGCAGGTCATGATCGCAGGCGACGTCACGGTCAGGGCCGGCGAGGTGATCACCATCGACGGCTCCAGCGGCGAGGTCATGCTTGGCGAGATGCCGACGATCGAGCCCGAGCTGTCGGACGATTTCTCCGCGCTGATGGCGTGGGCCGACGAGGTCCGGCGCCTGCGCGTGCGCGCTAACGCCGAGACGCCTGAGGACGTCCAGACGGCCCGCCGATTCGGGGCCGAGGGCATCGGCCTGTGCCGGACCGAACACATGTTCTTCTCCGAGGAGCGGCTGGTGGCCATGCGCGAGATGATCATGGCCGACGACGAGGATGGTCGGCGCGCCGCACTCGCCAGGATCCAGCCGATGCAGCGCCAAGACTTCGTCGAACTTTTCGGCATCATGAAGGGGCTGCCCGTGACGATCCGGCTCCTGGACCCGCCCCTGCACGAGTTCGTGCCCCAAACCCGGGCCGAGATCGAGAAGCTCGCCACCGCCACGGGCACAACCGTCGAGGCCGTGCGCGAACGGGCCGCGGCGCTCCACGAAGTCAACCCCATGCTCGGTCATCGCGGCTGCCGCCTGGGCATCTCCTACCCGGAGATCTACGAGATGCAGGCGCGCGCCATCCTGGAGGCGGCGGTGGAAGCCGAACGGGAGCTCGGGCAGCCCGTCGAGCCGGAAATCATGATCCCGCTCATCGCCACCAAGCGCGAATTCGATATCTTGAAGGACCTCGTCGACAGGGTGGCGGCCGAGGTCGCGCGCGAAACAGGGGCCCGGCTCTCGTACGAGGTAGGGACCATGATCGAGCTGCCGCGCGCCGCGCTTCGCGCCGGCGATATCGCCGAGGCGGCCGACTTCTTCAGCTTCGGCACCAACGATCTCACCCAGACCGCCTTCGGGTTGTCGCGCGACGACGCGGGCAGTTTCCTGCAGGACTACGGCAAGATGGGAATCCTCGTCCGCGACCCGTTCGCCAGCCTGGACACGGAGGGCGTGGGCGAGCTCATGCGGCTCGCTTGCGAGCGCGGGCGCCGCAGCCGGCCCGACCTCGGCCTCGGCATCTGCGGCGAGCACGGCGGCGACCCCGAGTCCATCCGCTTTTGCGAGGAGTTAGGCCTCGATTACGTGTCGTGCTCGCCCTACCGCGTTCCCATCGCGCGGCTGGCCGCGGCCCAGGCAACGCTCGCTCTGACCGTCGAGACGCGGGACTGAGCCGGACAGGCGCGATGCCGCCGATCTCTTTCGAGTCGGTCGTCGGAGGCGACAAGGCCGCCTTGGCCGCGGCGCTGGCCGAGGTCGAGCGCGCCCCCCACGAGCCGGCGACCATCGAGCTGCTGACGCGGGCGTACGACGCCCCGCGCGGCCAGGTGGTGGGGGTGACCGGGCCGCCCGGGGTGGGCAAGTCGACGCTGATGGGCGCGGTGATCGCGAAGCTTCGGGCCGGCGGGCGCACCGTCGGCGTGATCGCGGTCGATCCCTCGTCCAAGCTGAGCGGCGGCGCGCTCTTGGGCGACCGCATCCGGCTCGCCACCGACCCCCATGATGCCGGCGTCTTCGTGCGCTCGATGGCGGCCCGCGACCGTCTCGGCGGGCTCGCCGAGATCACGGCGGCGGCCATGGTCTTGATGCGTGCCGTCTACGACGTGGTCTTGATCGAGACGGTGGGCGTCGGCCAGTCCGAGACCGACGTCGCGGGCGCCGTGGACACGGTCGTCTTCTGCGTGCAGCCCGGCTCCGGCGACACGTTGCAGTTCATGAAGGCAGGCATCGTCGAGATCCCCGACATCGTCGTCGTGACCAAGAGCGACGTCGGCGCCGCGGCCCGCCAGGCTTGCGCCGACGCGCGCACGGCCCTCCACATCACGGGCGAGGGCGAGGCGGGCGCCGGGTGGGCGACGCAGGTGCTTGCGGTCTCGACCGTCACCGGCGAGGGCATCGACCAGATGATCGCCGCCATGGACGAACATTTCGCCATCCTCGCCGCGGAAGGCCGGCTCGAGGCCAACCGCAACGCCCAGGCCATGCAGTGGCTGACTGCGGCGGTGCGCGACCTCTTCGGCCGCGAGGGAATGAGGCGGGCGGGGGAGCTGACGCTGGAGCCGGGCGAGTCGCCGTTCGTCCGCTTGGCCGAGGTCGCGGCCACACTCGACGCGTGAGACGCCGGCGGCGCGGCGGCATGGAACAGCCCGGCCGGAGACCCGTCTAGAATTCCGCCCAGTCGGGCGTGCGGGGCGTCAAGCGCGCCTCGCCGACGGTGAGCGCCCCGGGCCGTTCGCCAAGCTTTTCCACCACGTCGAGCCGCAGCATCGCGAGGCCGATTCCTCCCAAGCCGGTGCGCATCTCGCCGGCTTCCACGTCGCCCGCCATCACGGGCGTGCCGGGAGCAGGCAAAGGCCCCTCGACCGTGACCGGCATCAGGCGCTTCTTGACGAGCCCGCGGTGCTTGGTGCGGGCGGTGATCTCCTGGCCCAGGTAGCAGCCCTTGTCCCAGTCGACGCCGCCCAATTCGTCGATCCCGTTCTCGAGCAGCGTCGCCTTTTCCACCTCCATGTCGCGGCTGCCGTCGGGAAGGCCAAGGGACAGGCGCAGCCGCTCGTAGTCTTCGAACGCCCCTTGCCCGAAACCCGCCTCGGCCAGGGCGTTGCGGGCCCGGCCCCGCGGCAGGAGCGCGCGCAAGCCCGCCTTCGCCAACCGCGGGTCCACGTAGACGACGCCGCCTGAGAACGGCTTCGCCCGGCCCGGCTCGGCGGGCAGATCCAGGGCCTCCAGTGTTCCGGGCCCGATGAGCGCGGCGGCTTCCAGGTCACCGCTCGCGTCCTCGAGGGTGACCTGGCTTCTGAGCCGGAAGACCGTGAGCCGGCGCTTGAGGTCGTCGAGCCTGTCGGCCTCGCAGTCGAGGTAGAGGGCTTCGCCGAGCTCGACCACGAAGAAGTCGTGGAGGAACTTTCCCTGGGGCGTGAGGAAGGCGGCGTAGATGGCGCGCTCCGGCGCCACCTTTTCGACGTCGTTGGAAATCAGCCCCTGGAGGAAGCCGCGCGCGTCGGGCCCCGCCACCTTGAGCGCGCCGCGCGAGTCCAGGGCCAGATATGACTTTTCGCTCATGACCGGTTCTTCCCGGAACGTCTCCCGCCGATACGGGCAATATGGCGCAACATCGCACCCGCCTCTCTCCGCTAACAGTTACGGAATCGGGGCGCCTCTTGCAATGGCCGCCCTTGGCAGCCCGGACCGCGGACCCTATAACATCGCGTCCATGCGCTTGCCCTTTGGAGCCGCGTATGTCCCGCGATCTCGTCCGGTGAGGGGGTTGACCCGTCGTTCCGGAGGACCCGCTTGAGAATCCTGTTCGTCACCTCGACCCGCATCGGCGACGCCGTGCTGTCCGCCGGGCTGCTGGCGTGGCTGATCCGGCAACATCCCGAGGCGCGGCTGACCATCGCCTGCGGCGCCGAGGCCGCGCCCCTGTTCGCGGCGGTGCCCAATCTCGAGCGGGTCATCGCGCTCAACAAGAGGCCGGGCAGGCTGCACTGGCTCGGCCTGTGGGCCGCGGCGGTCGCCACGCGGTGGGACCTGGTGGTTGATCTCAGGGCCTCGGCGCTGGCCTGGCTCGTGCCCGCGCGGCGCCGGCGCGTATTCAGGCCCAGCCACGCGCCGGTGCACCGCATGCGCCAGCTTGGCGACCTGTTCGGCCTCGAGGAGCCCCCGGCGCCGCGGCTGTGGACCACGCCCGCCCAGGGCCAAGCGGCCGCGCGTCTCGTGCCGCCGGACGGCCCGGTGCTGGCCCTGGGGCCGACCGCGAACTGGGCCGGCAAGCAATGGCGGGCGGAGCGCTTCGTCGATCTCGTCGCCCGCCTCACGGCGGATGACGGAATTCTCCCGGGGGCGCGCGTCGCCCTTTTCGGCGCGGCGAAAGAGCGCGGCGCCGCCCGGCCCGTGATCGAAGCCGTGCCGGAGGCGCGGCGCATCGACCTCGTCGGCAGGCTCGATCTGCCGACCGCCTATGCCTGCCTGGAGCGCTGCGCCCTTTACGTCGGCAACGACTCCGGCCTCATGCACCTGGCCGCCGCGGCGGGCGTTCCGACCCTCGGCCTGTTCGGCCCCAGCCGCGACGAGCACTACGCGCCCTGGGGGACGCACACCGCGGTCGTGCGCACTCGTGAGTCGTACGACGAGCTGGTCGGCGCGCCCGGCTACGACCACCGCACCACCGGCACCTTGATGGACGGCCTCACGGTCGACGCGGTCGAGGCGGCGGCGCGGGAGTTGTGGCGGCGCTGCGCCGGCGCCGGCGCCGCGGCCGCGAACGTCACGTAGGCGCGCGGGGACGCCGCGGGCCGGGATTGGTCCTTACAATTCCCGGATGGTTGCGCTAAAGAAAGGCCGCCCGGCGAAGCTCGCCCCCCGGTTGGCGCATCCGCCGGTCAGAGCCGCGCGAAGGACCTTCTGATGGCGAACCCCGCTGCGCATTTGGGACCAACCGACGGCGCCTTCGTCCAATGACGCGCGCGGGGTGATTCGTGAGCGGGCCGAAGCTTTCGGCACTCGTCGTCGCCCACAACGAGGAACGGCAGATCGCGGACTGTCTCGATCGGCTGCGCTTCGCCGACGAGATCGTCGTCGTCCTCGACGACTGCACCGACGGCACCAGGGAGATCGCCGCCCGGTACGCCGACAGGCTGGTCGAGGGGGCCTGGAACGTCGAAGGGGAGCGCCGCAACCGCGGCATCGAATCCTGCACGGGCGATTGGATACTCGAGGTCGATGCCGACGAGCGGGTTGTGCCCGCCTTGGCGGAGGAGATTCGCGAGGTGATCGCCGCCGCAGCGCCCGGCTACTTCTTGATTCCCTTCGACAACTACATCGGCGACCGGCTGGTGCGGTACGGTTGGGGCGCGTCCTGGGGCGTCGGCGCGGCGCCGCGGCTGTTCTCGCGCGGGGCCAAGCGTTGGGGCGATCAGCGCGTGCATCCCCGCCTCGAGCTCGAAGGCGGGAAACGCCGGCTGGAGACCCCCATGATCCATTACGTGGACCGCAACATCTCCGACATGCTCCGCCGCCTCGACCGCTACACCACGGCCCGGGCGCAGGATTTGCGCGAGTCGGGCGACATCGGCAGCCTCGCCGCCAATCTGCGCCGGATCTTCTCGCGATTCTGGAAATGCTTCGTCGCCCGCAAGGGCTACAGGGAAGGCGCCTACGGCGTTCTAATCGCCTTGTTCGCGGGGCTCTACCCGATCCTCTCGTATCTCAAGGCCCGGCTCGAGAAGGAATGACGGTCGCGGTTGAGCGCTCAGGGGGTCGCTCGCGCGGCGCCGGCGGAAAGGCGCCCGCGATCCGCCTGCTTCAGGCGATGGCGGGGGCGGAACACGGCGGGGCGGAGATGCATTTCGTGCGGCTGTGCATCGCGCTCAAGCGCGCCGGCATCGACCAGCGCGTCCTCATGCGCCCCGATGTGGCCCGCCACGCCGAGCTCGTGAGCGCCGGCATCGAGCCGGCGGAGGCCCCCTTCGGCGGCTGGCTCGACCCCGTGACCCGCCGAGTGTTCCGGCGCGAGATCGCCCGATTCCGGCCCCGCGTCGTGCTCACCTACATGAGCCGCGCGACCCGCATGTGCCCCAAGGGCGACTTCGTCCACGTCGCCCGTCTGGGCGGGTACTACGACCTGAAATACTACCGCAACTGCGATCATCTGGTCGGCATCACCCCGGATCTCGTGGACCACTTCGTGGACCGCGGCTGGCCCCGCGAGCGGGCCCATTTCATCCCGAATTTCGTCGAAGACCGGACGGCCCCGCCCACGGACCGGGCCGCGCTGGACACGCCCGCCGCCGCTCCGCTCGCCTTCGCCCTGGGCCGGCTGCATGGGAACAAGGCCTTCGACGTGCTGATCGAGGCGGTAGCCCGGTGCCCGGGCGTCCATCTTTGGCTTGCCGGCGAAGGGCCGCTGCGCCGCGAGCTCGAGGCCCTGGCAGGGCGCCTCGGCGTTGCCGACAGGACCCGGTTCCTCGGCTGGCAGGCCGACCCCGCGCCCCTATTCGCGGCGGCCGATGTCTTCGTGGTCCCGTCGCGCCACGAGCCCCTGGGCAGCGCCCTGCTGGAAGGCTGGATGCACCGGGTGCCGGTCGTGGCCGCCGCGAGCCAAGGCCCGCGGTTTCTCATCAGCGACGGCGACACCGGGCTCCTGGTGCCCGTCGACGACCCGGGGGCCATGGCCGCCGCCATCGGCCGCCTGGCGGCCGAGCCCGAGCTCGCCGCCCGGCTGGCCGCGGCGGGGCGGGCGGCGTTCGAGGCGGATTACACCGTGGCGGCCGCCGTTACCCGCTATCTCGAGCTGTTCGAGCGGGTGTTGGGCTGATGTGCGGGATCGCCGGACTGATGACCGCCGGCGGCGCTCCGTCCGAGCGCGCGGTGGAGGCGATGGGAGAGGCGCTTGCCCACCGCGGCCCCGATGGCCGCGGCACTCACTGCTCCCACAACGTCGCCATGGTCCACACCCGCCTCGCCATCATCGACCTGGTCACCGGCGACCAGCCGCTTCGCGAACCGGGTGGGGCGGCGCTCGTCGCCAACGGCGAGATCTACAACTACGTCGAGCTCCGGGAGGCACTCGCCGGCGAGGCCTTCGCCACGGCGTCGGACTGCGAGCCGCCGCTCCACCTCTACCGCCGGTACGGGCTCGACTTCGCGGACCGCTTGCGCGGTATGTACGCGATCGCCATCCACGATCCGGGGGAAAGGCGGCTCGTGCTCGCCCGCGACCCGTTCGGGATAAAGCCCCTCTACTACGCCGAGACCGAAGCCGGCTTCGCCTTCGCCTCCGAACCCCAGGCGTTGATCGCGGCGGGGCTGGTGGCGCCAAGGATTTGTTCCGAGCGCCGCGCCGAGCTGCTGCAGCTCCAGTTTACGACCGGGCCGGAGACGGCCTTCCAAGGCATCCGCCGGGTGCTTCCGGGCGAGACGCTGGTGGTTGCAGACGGACGCATCATCGAACGCCGCCGGCGCGACGCGCTTCCCGCCGGCGAGGTTAGGGATGAGGACGAAGCGGCCGCGCTGAGACGCCTCGATGAGGCGCTGGAAGACAGCGTCCGGGTTCACCAGCGCTCGGACGTGCCCTACGGAATGTTCCTCTCGGGCGGCATCGATTCCTCCGCCCTGCTGGCGATCATGGCGCGGCTCGACGACCGGCCGGTGCGCGCCTTCACCATCGGTTTTTCGGGGACCGAGGTTCCCGACGAACGGGCGCACGCCAGGGAGCTCGCCCGCGAGGTCGGAGCGGAGCACGTGGAGGTCGAGTTCGGCGAGGAGGACTTCTGGGGCCTTCTGCCGGAGATCGCCGCGGCGATGGACGATCCGGCCGCCGACTATGCGATCCTCCCCACGTACAAGCTGGGCCGGGAGGCGGGCCGCGACCTCAAGGTGATTCTCTGCGGCGAAGGGGGCGATGAGCTCTTCGCCGGCTACGGCCGCTATCGCAGCTTCATGCGACCGCTCTGGATGGGCGGGCGGACGCTCAGGCCCCGCGGCATCCTGGACCGGCTCGGCGTGCTCCGGGACGAGGCGCGCGCCTGGCGCGACGGCATTCATGCGGCCGAGGTCAACGCCGAGAAGCCGGGCCGGACCAGGCTCCAGGTGGCCCAGGCCACCGACTGCGCCGATTGGCTGCCCCACGACCTGCTGATCAAGCTCGATCGCTGCCTCATGGCCCACGGCGTCGAGGGCCGCACCCCCTTCCTGGATCCGGTGGTGGCGGACGCCGCGTACCGGCTGCCCGACGACCTCAAGGTGCGAAGGCGTGTGGGCAAATGGCTGCTGCGCCGGTGGCTCGCGGATCATCTGCCCGAGGCCAAGCCGTTTGCCAGAAAGCGCGGTTTCACGGTGCCGGTGGGAACCTGGATCGCCGGCCGTGGGGCAGAACTCGGCCCCCTCGTCGCCGCCGAGCCGGGCGTGGCCGAGGTATGCCGGCCGGGGTCTGTCGAACGCCTGTTCGCGTCCCAAGGAAAGCGGCAGGGTCTCGCCGCATGGGTGCTACTGTTCTACGCGCTCTGGCACCGCCGCCACATCCTCGGGCTCAGGCCCGAGGGCGACGTCTTCGAGACGTTGGCCGGGAAGGGGTGACCGAACGGACTATCGACCGGAGGAACAGTTGATCGCGAGCGCCAAACCGAAGCGGAGCGCGGCCCGATGACCGAGGCGTTCGATCTCATCGTCCGCGGCGGCCGCTGCGCCACCCCGGGCGGCGTCGTCGAGACGGACGTGGGCGTGCGCGCCGGCTGCATCGCCGACCTTGGCGACCTTGCCCGGGCCAAGGCGGCGGACGTGATCGACGCCAAGGGCCTCCACGTGCTCCCCGGCGTCATCGACACCCAGGTGCACCTCCGCGAGCCGGGCCTGGAGCACAAGGAGGACATCGAGACCGGAACCAAGGCGGCGGTGCTCGGCG
>JAZGAE010000115.1:0-13182 GCA_036475545.1 Alphaproteobacteria bacterium | reverse complement strand
GCGTAGGGCCCGGTTCCGCGCATGCGGGCGCCGAACCGGGGATCGTTCAGGCGGCCGCCGCGCACCTCGCGGACGAGGGCGAGCACGCGGGGCGCCTTCGCCGGCACGTGCGCCTCCAGCCATTCGCGGAACAGGTCCTTGATCTCGAACGGCAGCCTCAGGAGCAGGTAGCCGGCGGCGGCCGCGCCGGCCTCGGCCGCCCGCTCGAGAATTCGCTCGAGCTCGTGGTCGTTGAGGCCGGGGATCATCGGCGCCGCCATGACCCCCACCGGAACGCCCGCCTCGCTCAGCGCCCGGATGGTCTCGAGCCGGCGGCCGGGCGTCGCCGCGCGCGGCTCCATGCGCCGGGCGAGCCCGCGCTCCAGCGTCGTCACCGAGACCATGGCGGAGACCAGCCCGCGCTCCGCCATGGGGGCGAGGATGTCGAGGTCGCGGGCGATCAGCGCCGACTTGGTGACGATCGAGACCGGGTGGCGGAAGGCCGACAGCACCTCGAGGAGTCCGCGGGTGATGCGGAGCCTGCGCTCCACCGGCTGGTAGGGATCGGTGTTGGTGCCGATGGCGATCACCCGCGCCTGGGTGCCGGGCCGCCGGAGTTCACCTTCCAGCAGCATGGCGGCGTCGGGTTTGGCGAACAGGCGGGACTCGAAGTCGAGCCCGGGCGAGAGGCCCAGATAGGAATGGCTGGGCCGGGCGAAACAGTAGACGCAGCCGTGCTCGCAGCCGCGGTAGGGGTTGATGGACCGCTCGAACGGCACGTCCGGGGACTCGTTCGTGGCGATGATCGAGCGGCTGTGGTCGGTCGTCACGGTGGTGGCCAGCGGCGGCGGCGCCCACGCGTCGTCGTCGTCGCCGTCGCCCCAGCCGTCGTCCACCGCCTCGCGCTGGAACGGCTCGAACCGGCCGGCGGCGTTGCTCACCGCCCCCCGGCCCTTGCGGGGCCGCTGGCTCGACTGGCTCAACCCCTCGCCCATAAAGATCTCGCCCATAAAGGTAGTTTGCCGTCGTCTTGCGAACATTTCAAGAACGTTCTTGTTTCGTTCGCGCCGGCG
Organism: Alphaproteobacteria bacterium; assembly: GCA_036475545.1. Taxonomy (GTDB): domain Bacteria; phylum Pseudomonadota; class Alphaproteobacteria; order DATDPM01; family DATDPM01; genus JAZGAE01. Next base: position 12,130 of record JAZGAE010000115.1, on the reverse strand, counting down.
ACGCGGGATTGACCCGCCACGACCCGTTTCGGCGGCAACAAAGCTTCGCTATGGTGGGGCAAATGAGAAACAAAGGCTTTCAGCCATGGCCGCGCCGGTCGCGCTCAGCGTCGTGATCCCGACTCTCAACGCCGCCCAGGCGCTTCCCCGCTGCCTGGAGGCGCTTGGCCCGGCACCCGCCTTGAGGCTCGCGGAGGTGATCGTGGCCGACGGCGGCTCCACCGACGCGACGCGGACCGTCGCCGAGCGATCGGGCGCGCGGGTGCTTGCGCTCGGCCCCGGCCGCGGCCGCGGCCGCCAGCTGGCGGCGGGCGCCGCGGTTGCGGTCGGCGACTGGTTGCTGTTCCTCCACGCCGACACCGTGCCGGGGCCGGGCTGGGCCGAGGCCGCGGGCCGCTTCGCGGGCGATCCGGCGAACGCGCGCCGCGCCGCCGTCTTCCGCTTCGCCCTCGACGACGACGCCCCGGGGGCCCGCCGCCTCGAGGCGGTGGTGGCCTGGCGCTGCCGCGCGCTGGCGCTCCCGTTCGGCGACCAGGGGCTGCTGATCTCCCGCGCCTTCTACGACGAGCTCGGCGGCTTCCGCCCCTATCCGGTGATGGAGGACGTCGACCTGGTGCGCCGCATCGGCCGCCGCCGGCTCGCGTTTCTGGAGCCCGTCGCGCGCACCTCGGCGGCGCGCTATCGGGCCGGCGGCTACTGGCTCAGGCCGATGCGCAACCTCGCCTGCCTCGGGCTCTATTTCCTGGGCGTGCCGCCCCGCCTCCTGGTCCGGCTCTACGGATGAGCCGGCCCGGCCCGTGATGATCGCCCGCCCGCGCCGCCGCCTCGGCTCGCGCCATGTCGTGGTGTTCCTGCGCGCGGGCGAGCTCGGCCGGGTCAAGCGCCGCCTCGCCGCCGACATCGGACCGCTGGCCGCCCTTGCCTTTCACCGCCGCACCGCCAACGCCCTCGTGCGGCGGCTTTCCCGGGACAGGCGCTGGCGGCTCTGGATCGCGGTCACTCCGGACTCCTACGCGCGTCCCGGTCGCGGGCTCGGCGGCATCGACGCCCGCGGCGCGGCGCGGCTGCCCCAGGGCCCGGGCGATCTCGGCCGGCGCATGGCCCGCGTGTTCCGGGCGCTTCCGCCGGGGCCTGCGGTCATCGTCGGCAGCGACATCCCCACGCTCACCGCCGCCCACGTCGCCCGCGCCTTCGCCCGGCTCGGGCGCTCCGAGGCGGTGTTCGGCCCCGCCGCCGACGGCGGCTACTGGCTCGTGGGGCTGGCCCGGCCGGCCCAAGCCGCCGGCCTCTTCAAGGGCGTCAGGTGGTCGAGCGAATCCGCGCTCGCCGACACCCTCGCGAACCTCGGCCCGCGCCGCAGCGCGGCGCTGATCGATTGCCTCGAGGACGTGGACGACGGGCCAAGCTACCGCCGCTGGCGGGCGGGTCGGAGGGCCGGGTAACGCCGCGTGCGGACGCGCCCGGCCGCTACCGGCGCCGGGCGGCGATGGCCATCCACACGGCCAGCGCCGCCGCCGCCACCCCGACGGGGAGCGAAATCCAGACGGCGACCGCCGTGCCGGCGATGACGATGTCGGCGTCGGCGATGAAGCGGATCAGGTGGGCGAGCGCCACCAGCGCGAAGATTGCGGCCGCGGTATAGAGCGCCGGCTTTTGCATAAGGGGCTCCCGGCCGTCTGCCGCGCTCAGCCGGCCTTCGCCTTGCCGCCTTCGTGCTCCCGCAGCCGCGGCATGAGCTCGACCAGGTTGCAGGGGCGGTGGCGCGAATCCAGTTGCCAGCGCAGGATCCCCTCCCAGCCGTCGCGGCAGGCTCCGGGCGAGCCCGGCAGCGCGAACAGGTACGTGCCCCGGGTGACGCCGCCGGTGGCCCGCGACTGGATCGTGGACGTCTTCACCTTGTCGAAGCTGACGATGCGGAACAGCTCTCCGAAGCCGGCGATCTCCTTGTCGTACACCGCCTGGAAGGCCTCCGGCGTCACGTCCCGGCCGGTGACGCCGGTGCCGCCGTTGGCGATCACCACGTCGATCTCCGGGTCCGCGATGCACTCCTCGAGCTTGGCGACGATGGCGTCCTTGTCGTCCGGCACGATGGCCTTGGCGACGACGCGGTGGCCCGCCGCGGTAACCAGCTCGACCAGGATCCGGCCCGAGGTGTCGGTCTCCTCGGTGCGGCTGTCGGAGATCGTCAGGACCGCGATGCTTACCGGGATGAACTCCCGGGATTCGTCAATTCCGGCCATGGTCCGCAAAGGTGGTGGTGACGCCGTCGAGTGCTATGTAGGTTGGCCACTCGCCGCCGGCAACGGCATTGAGCGACGGCGTCGGCTGGCCCAGTTCGTGGCGGTAGATCCAGAAGCTCGCCAAGACCCGCTCGACGAAATCGCGGGTCTCCCGCGACGGGATCGATTCGATGAACAGCAGCGGGTCGCCGCGGTAGTCGATGCGGCGCTGCCAGCGGGCGAGCTTGCCCATGCCGCCGTTGTAGGCGGCGGCCAGCAGGAACATGTTGCCCCGCACCATCTCGTGGTCGAGGAGGTGGCCCAGGTATTTCTGGCCCAGCGTGAGGTTGAGCTCCGGGTCGAACAACCGGTCCCTGGTCTTGCCGTGGAAGCGCTCGCCGTCGGAGATGAAGTTCGCGGTGCGCGGCATGATCTGCATCAGCCCCCTGGCGCCGGCCGGGCTCTTGGCGGTGGCCTTGAACCGCGACTCCTGGCGCATGACGGCGAAGAGGAGCGCCCGGTCGACGCGGAAGCCCCCGTCCGGCTCCCAGCCGGGAATGGGGTAGATCGCCGCATCCAGGTACCGTCCGTCCTCCTCGGCGAGCTTGACCCCGATGCGCATGGCGAGGCCCGGCAGGTTGCCGCGGATCGCCAGCGCCAGGATTCCGTCGGCGAGCCGCGGGCCCGCCTCGCCATACGCCTTGCGCAGCTCGGTCTCGGCGCGCCGCGCCTGGCCCGCCTCGATGAGCGCCAGCGCGCGGCGGACGCCGGGCGCGTTCATGAGCCACCCAACCTCGTCGTCGTCGAGCGCGGGCAAGGACCAGTCGAACCGGGGTTCCCTGCCCAGCGCCCGGTACGCCAGCAGGCCGTAGAAGGTGCGGGGATGTTCGCTGGCGATCGCCAGCCAGCCGCTCACCCGATGGGGCCGCCGGGCGATGAGATGGGCCCGCGCCGCCCAGTAGGCCGCGCCGGCCACGTCCCAGGCGCTCGCCGTCTTGGACAGAGCCAGCGCCTCGAAATGGCCCGTTGCCTCGTCCAACCTGTCCAGCCGCCAGAGGGCGAGCCCCGCCGTCCAGTGGGCCGTGGGCACCCGCGCGGCCGAACGCTGGGCGACGGCGGTCGCGGCGGCCAGTGCCTTTTCATCCTTCGCATAGGCGAAATAGCCGGCGGCGATGAGGGCCAGCGCCCGGTCGTACTCGACGCGATCCAACAGGCGCCGGGCGTCGGGCTTCTCCAGCACCTCGAGCGCGCCGGTGGGCCAGCCGCGCCTGACCCGCGCGCGCACGCGTGCCTGAATCTTTCGCGCCTTCGCCTCCTCCTCTTTCCCGCGCCGCTTGGTCGAGCGGTACGGGGCCTCGGGCTTGAGGCCGAGGTCGGTGCCGAGGCCGTTCAGGTAGCCGTTGCCGACGGGCCTTGTCGGCGCCCGGGCCTTGCGGGGTTTGCGCTTGAGCGCCAGGCGGTGGATCCGGCGCGCCTCGGGATGGTCGGCGAACTTCGCCAGCCAGTCCCGGAGCTCCGAATACTTCGAGCGATACGCGGTGGGATGCAGATAGCGTTGGCCCAGCACGTGCCCCATCAGCAGCGGCTCGCCGAGCCGCTCGATTTCGGCGTCGGCCGCCGCCCATCGGCCTTCCTTCTGGAGGGCGAAGATCGTGCGGTAGCGCTCGGCGTCCTGCCGCGAAAGCAACTCGGGGAGCGCCGCCTCGCCGTCGCGCCCCGACGCCTCGGCGGCGTCCTCTGCCGGCCCGCGCACCGCCGTCTCGACGGCGGGTGCCGCTTCCGCCACGCCACCCGGCAGGGCCGCGACAAGGCCGATGAGCGCCGTCGCCAGGCCGACCAGGAGAGGACCCGCCCGCATCCGCCGCCCTTCGAGGAAACGGCTTCCCCGGGTGGCGACGATCAGGCGAGAGCGGCCCGCCGGGCGACAGGGTGCAGGTGCGCGTCGTGCCGGCCGCGTGCAGACTCGAGGAGAAGGGGAGAGCGCCATCGCGTCAATGGGCGCCGTGGCTCTGGGCCAGCGCCTCCAGTTTCGCCTTGATGTCCAGCAAGTCCTGCCAGGCGGCCCGTTTCTGGCCCGGCGATCGCAACAGATACGCCGGGTGGAAGGTGGCCATCGCCGCCACCGGCCGCGCCAGACCCGGACTCGAGTACTCGAACCAGCGGCCTCTCAGGCGCATGATGCCCTCGTTGCGCGCCAGCAGGGTCTTGGCGGCGGTGCCGCCGAGGAAGACCAGCACCTCGGGCGACAACAGCTCGATGTGGCGCTCCACGAACGGGAGGCAGGCGGCGATCTCGGCGGCCGTCGGCTGGCGGTTCCCCGGCGGGCGCCAGAACAGGATGTTGGTGATGTAGGCGGAGCCGCGGTCGCGGCCGATGGCCGCCAGCATGCGATCCAGCAGGCGCCCCGCCTTTCCCACGAAAGGAAGGCCCAGCCGGTCCTCCTCCGCGCCCGGCGCCTCGCCGATGAGGACGACCGCGGCCTCGGGGTTGCCGTCGGCCAGCACCATGTTGGTGGCGGTGTGCTTGAGCGCGCATTCGTCGAACGCCTCGAGCGCGGCCCGCAGCTCGCCAAGAGTCTGCGCCGCGGCGGCGAGCGTGTAGGCGTTGTGATGCGCCCCGCTGGTGGCCGAGGCGGCCGCCGGGATGCCCGGCAGCTCCGCCGCCGCCGCCGCCGGCGGGGCCGGCGAGCGACTCGGCGCGGCAGGGGGCGCAGGAGCGGTCGCCACCTTTTCGATTGTTGCGGTTTCCGCGGACCGAGGCGGAGAGCGCCGGTCGACGGGCGTCTCCGCGATCGCCTCGTCCGCGCCGGCCTCGATCTGCCAACGCAAGAGGCTCAGGAGATGGTCGGCGCCCGACATGGACCGGGAGCCTATCACGCAATCCATGGCACGGACAGGGGTGCGGCGGGGAATGGTTCGTGATATGGAATCGCCGCCATTGACGGGGCGAGGGAATCCGGTGGAACGGGAATCGATGGAGTTCGACGTCGTCATCGTCGGCGCCGGCCCGGCGGGGCTGGCGGCGGCGATCCGGCTCAAGCAGCTGGCGGCGGAGGAGGGGCGCGGGCTGAGCGTCTGCGTCCTCGAGAAGGGCTCCGAAGTCGGCGCCCACATCCTCTCGGGCGCCGTCATCGAGCCGCGCGCGCTCGACGAGCTCCTGCCCGACTGGGCCGAGCGGGGCGCGCCGCTGAAGACGCCGGCGAGCTGCGACCGCTTCCTGCTGCTGACCCGGCGCATGGCGTTCCGCCTTCCCACGCCGCGGCAGATGGGGAACCACGGCAACTACATCATCAGCCTCGGTAACCTGTGCCGTTGGCTCGGCGAACAGGCGGCGGGCTTGGGGGTGGAGATCTTCCCCGGCTTCGCGGCGGCCGAGGTGCTGTACGACGAGGCGGGCGCGGTCAAGGGCGTCGCCACCGGCGACATGGGAGTGGGCCGCGACGGCAGGCCGACCCCCAACTACCAGCCGGGCGTGGAGCTGGTCGCCAGCCAGACCCTGTTCGCCGAGGGCTGCCGCGGCTCGCTCACCAAGGGCCTGTTTGAACGCTTCAACTTGAGGGAGGGCGTCGATCCCCAGACCTTCGGGATCGGCCTCAAGGAGCTTTGGGAGGTGGCGCCCGAGAACCACCGCCTAGGCGAAGTCGTCCACACGGTGGGCTGGCCGCTGGACTGGCGCACCTACGGCGGCTCGTTCGTCTACCACCTGGAGGACAACCAGGTCGCCGTGGGCTTCGTCGTCGGGCTCGACTACGACAACCCGTATCTCGACCCCTACCAGGAGTTCCAGCGCTTCAAGACCCATCCCGCGATCCGTCCGCTGTTCGAGGGCGGGCGGCGCATCGGCTATGGCGCCAGGGCCTTGAACGAGGGCGGCTTGCAGTCGATCCCCCGGCTCACCTTCCCCGGCGGCGCGCTGATCGGCTGCACCGCGGGGTTCATGAACGTGCCCAAGATCAAGGGCTCGCACACGGCGATGAAGTCGGGGATGGTGGCGGCCGAGTCCGTGTTCGAAAGCTTAGGCGCCGGCGCCGGCGGCGAGGTGTTGGCCTACCAGGATAACTTGCGCGAGTCCTGGGTGTGGGAAGAGCTCTACCGGGTGCGCAACATCCGGCCGGGCTTCCGCTTCGGGATGTTGGCGGGGCTCGCCTACGCGGCGCTCGACACTTACGTGCTCAGGGGCCGGGCGCCGTGGACGTTCGGCCACCATGCCGACCACAGCCGGCTCGAGGAGGCCTCGAAGGCCAAGGTGATCGACTATCCGGCGCCGGACGGCAAGGTCACCTTCGACCTGATGTCTTCGGTCTATCTGTCGAACACCAATCACGAGGAGGACCAGCCGGTCCACCTCCGGCTCGCCGACGAATCGGTGGCGATCGACGTGAACCTGGCCCGCTACGACGCGCCCGAGCGGCGCTACTGCCCGGCGGGCGTGTACGAGATCGTGCGCGACGGAGAGGGGGGCGCGCCACGCCTGCAGATCAACGCCCAGAACTGTATCCACTGCAAGGCGTGCGACATCAAGGACCCGACCCAGAACATCACCTGGACCGTGCCCGAGGGTGGCGGCGGGCCCAACTACCCCAACATGTGACCGCCGCGGGCGGCGGGCGGCGAGACGAGGTCCCGGTCGAGGGGGGAGGCCCGCGCGCCGAATGCGCCCGCCGCACATGGCGTGGCGGCGGCCGCGACGACTCGCGGGTCTTGCACGACACGGCTCGGAGGGGCACATATTCTGATGTTCTCTGATGTCCTTATCCATTATCGTTAACAGGTCATTCACGGATTGCTGTTAACGGTGCGTTTCCTCGTTGGGAGGGCCGCTTGCGACCCATTGATCGGGTAACGTCCGTTCCCGCCGCGACGGCGACGAGCCGGCCGGCCCGGCTCCTCCTGGGCTCGATCGCCGCCGCCGGAGCGCTTGCCTTGCTCGCGGCTGCCTGCGTGCCCCAGCAGACTGCCACGGTGGCGGGCGAGCCTGCTCCCGGTTCCGCCAGGACCGTCGCCCTGGACGTCGAGTCCGCCGCCGTGCGGGTCTCCGCCGAGACCCCCACGCCGACCACAACCCCGGGAAGTTACCTGGCCGGGCTCCACGCCGAACGCGTGGGCGCGACCGGCGACGCGGCCGACTTCTGGATGTATGCGCTGGAGCAGGATCCTGAGAATGTCGAGCTGCTGCAGCGCGCGTTCGTCCTCATGGTCAACGAGGGCCGCGAGCGCGAGACGGTGGACCTCGCGCGCCGGCTGGTCGCCCACATGCCGGATGCCTCCCTCCCCAAACTGGCGTTGGTGATCGACGACGTGAAGCACGACCGCCTCGCCGATGCCGAGGCGCGGCTGCGGACGATGCCCGAAAAAGGGCTCAGCAAGCTTTTCGCGCCGCTGTTGCTGGCCTGGGTGCTGGCCGGCCAGGGCGAACCCGACGCCGCGCTCGAGGTCCTGGCGCCGCTCGCGGACATCAAGGGGCTCGCGATCCTGCGGGAGCTTCACGCCGGGCTCATCAACGACTTCGCCGGCCGCACCGCGGCGGCGGAAGAGAACTTGCGCAGCGTTCGCGACAACGGCCAGAGCCTGTCGCTTCGGGTGGCGGAAGCCCTCGGCAGCCTCTATGAGCGCATGGGCCGGCCGGACGAGGCCGGGGTGCTGTACGATCGGTATCTCGCCGAGAACCCGGAAATGGTGCTGTTGGATGAGGCCACGGCGCGGCTGGAAAGCGGCGAGCCGGCGGCGGCCATCGTGCAGACCACCGCAGAGGGGATGGCCGAGGCCCTCTTCAACCTCGCCACCATCCTCCATCAGCAGGCCGCCATCCTGCAGCAGCAAAATGTCGGGAGGTCGACGCTCGCGGCGCTCAGCTATGCGCGCATGGCGCTGGCACTCAGGCCGAATCTCTCGGTCTGCCAGGCCCTCGTCGCCGAAATCCTGGACGGCTTGGGCCACGGCGAAGCCGCCGTCGCCATGTACGAGTCCATCGAAAAGGGCTCGCCGTTCTATTGGTTGGCGCGCATGCGCGTGGCCATCAGCCTCGATGCCGAGGGCGAGACGGACGAGGCCGTGGCCCGGCTCGCCGCGATGGCCGAGGAGCGGCCCGAACGGAGCGACGCCCTGGTGACCATGGGCGACATTTACCGTGCCAAGGAGCGCTTCGCCGAAGCGGTGGACGCTTATACCCGCGCCGTCGAGCGCATCGACACCCTTGAGGAGCGGCACTGGTCGCTGTTGTACGCCCGCGGCATCTCGCTGGAGCGTTCCGGCGAGTGGCAGCGCGCCGAGACCGACTTCCTGCGTGCCTTGGAGTTGCGGCCCGATCAGCCTTACGTCCTCAACTACCTCGGCTATTCCTGGGTCGAGAAGGGCTTGAACCTCGACAAGGCGCGGCGGATGCTGAAGCGCGCCGTCGAGCTCAGGCCCAACGACGGCTACATCGTCGACAGCCTGGGATGGGTTCTGTTCCGCCTCGGCATGTTCGACGAATCGGTCGGCGAGCTCGAGCGCGCCGTCGAGCTCGAGCCCCAGGACCCCACCATCAACGACCACCTGGGCGACGTGTTCTGGAAGGTGGGGAGGCGCAACGAGGCCCGGTTCCAGTGGCGCCGCGCGCTCACCCTGGAGCCCGACCCCGAGCTGGTGCCTAAGATCGAAGCCAAGCTGGAGCGTGGCCTGGAGTTGAGTCGCGCCGACGACTCCGGCAGTTGACCCCCCCGGCCTCGGAAAGCGGGGCGGCCGGCACGGTGCGCCGGGCCGCGGCGGCCAAGCTCAATCTCTACCTGCACGTCGTCGGGCGGCGGGCCGACGGCTACCATGTGCTCGACAGCCTGGTCGCCTTCGCCTCGGTCCACGACACGATCACGGCGAGCCCCGCCGACGAGCTGACGCTTGCCGCGGACGGCCCCTTCGCCGGCACTCTCGAAGCGCAAACGGACAACCTGGTGCTCCAGGCCGCCCGCCGCCTCGCGGAGGCCGCGGGGCTCAAGGCCGGCGCCCGCATCCGGCTCATGAAGAGGCTCCCGGTGGCGTCCGGCCTCGGCGGCGGCTCGGCGGACGCCGCCGCCACGCTCGAGGCGTTGACTCGGCTCTGGGGTCTGGAAGTTCCCCGGGATCGCCTCGTAGAACTGGCGCTCGAGATCGGCGCGGACGTGCCCGTCTGCCTCTTGGGTCGCGCCGCCTTTATCGGCGGCATCGGTGACGAGATCGAGCCGGCGCCGGCGCTCCCCGACGCCTGGGTGGTGCTGGCGAACCCGGGGCGGCCGCTCTCGACTCCGCAAGTCTTCGCGGCCCGCTCCGGCCCGTTCAACGCGCCCGCGCGGTTCCGGGAACGGGCCCGCGACGCCGCCGAGCTGGCGGCGCTGCTGTTAGAGCGGCACAACGACCTCACCAGCGCGGCCGTCACCCTGTGCCCCGAGGTCGGCGCGGCGATCGGGGCGCTCACGCGGGCGCCGGGCTGCCGGCTGGCGAGAATGTCGGGAAGCGGAGCGACCTGCTTCGGCCTGTTCGAGGACGAAGGCGCGGCGCGCCGCGCCGCCGCCGATCTCGAGGCCGCCGAGCCTGGATGGTGGGTGGCGCCGGCGCGGCTCGTGGACGATACCAACGCGCTGGAGCCCGCGCCTTGAGGGCATGCCCCGGCGCCGACAGGTCGGCCTGTGGTCACCGGTGCGGGCCCGGCGGGCGCGGCGAGCGCGGCTCGCGATTGTGTTGCGCGGGACGGGGTTTTTCGCGTTATTGTGCGCTCGGTGGCCGGCCTGGGCGCGCATGGTCCGTTGGGGCGTAGCCAAGTGGTAAGGCAACGGGTTTTGGTCCCGTGATCGCAGGTTCGAATCCTGCCGCCCCAGCCAACGGAAAGAGGCCCCGAAACGGGGCCTCTTTCCGTTGGCGAGCGGTGAGCGGGATCGAACCTCGTTCGACGACGAGCCGCCGCAGGCGGCGCCGGCGCGGCGGAGCGTGAGTGACGCGAATCCTGCCGCCCCAGCCAAGGCTCATGACCCGGGATGTGCCCGTTCGCTTGGCCCCGGCGCGCCCGGGCCGTCCCGGTTCAAGCGATGCGCGATCGAAAGACGCCGCGAAGGCGGCGGCCGCCGCGAATCAGGCGGCGCCGTCGGCAGGTCCCAGGGAATTCTGATGGACGGCTTGAGAGGTGGCCCGACCGCTAATCCGCGGCGGACAGGTCCACGGCTTTCTTCCCCTTGGGTTCGTCGAGAATTTCGAAGTTGATCTTTTGGCCCTCTTGGAGGTTTGCCATCCCGGCCTGCTCGACGGCCGTGATGTGAACGAAAACGTCCTTACCCCCATCGTCCGGGGTGATGAAGCCGAACCCCTTCGTCGGATTGAACCATTTGACCGTACCGGTCGCCATGAATGCTTCCTTTCGAGATACTCAGGTGCGTTGCCGCTCGTCATGCGCCGGCATTTCCGTCTCCAGGCATCACAATGTCGGGAAGTAATCAGACCGGACGCGGGACCACATACGCACGCTATGTCGAGGCACGCTAAGCCTCTCCCGCAAATTGCTACCGCCCTGTCACGGGTGTCAAGGAAAATCCGATTGCGGCGTCCCCGTAGCAACCGGCGAAAACGAGGCTCACGGCGGCGTCGGACGGGCGTCGACACCTGCGCGCCGCGCCCGAATTCAACGGTTTGGCTGGCACCCCGATGCGCGGGCGCAAAGAGATCCGGACGGTCGCGGTCGCGGTCCTCCGTCCGGCAGGCAGGTGGTCCGGGGACCGGGCCGCCCGCCGCCGCCGGCTACAGCCGCCCCATCTCGAAATCCTGGCACGAATAGCCAAGTTGCGAGAGCCCTTCCTCGAGGAAGTCGGCGAGCAGCGGGAAGCCGAGCAGATAGTCGGGCGCCTTTTCGTCCGCGATCTCTTGGGCCTCTTTGACGATGGCGTCCCACTCGTCCGCGGTGTAGTCGCCGCGGCCCAGCCACACCAGCGCAAGCAGAGTCACGATCTCCTCTTCGTTCAAGTCGTCGAGGAAGGTCTTGAGTTCCTCGTAGGTGGGATCGTCGGCGTGGTCGGCCAGAATCTCGCGCACGCCGTCGTCCGATGGGTTGGAGCCCACGTCGGTCTCCATCGGCGCTTCCTTGACGTCGAACTCGCGCGCCTTGACGATGATGTGACAGACCTTGTCGGGGTTGATTCCAAGCATCTTGGTCTCGGCTTCCTCCGGTTGCCGTGCCGCCGGCCGGCTCGCGGGGAGATCGTCTCAGAATCCTAATATGACCTTAATATGGGATCGTGCCCGCGGCCCGCCAATGTTCCGCTCGATGCGCGGGACCGGCGCCCCGACCAAGGGCGGCCCCGCCGGCCGAACGAAGCCCCGGGGCCTGGCGGAGGGGGCCCGTCTCGGGGCCGTTCGCCGGTCTTCGCGTCCTCCGCGCAGGAATATAAAATTTTAGGCAAATATCGTTCAAGTATTAATTAAATAAAAAGTGTTGCTTTCTAATAGAACTTCGTTGATTATTGCCAGCGCTACCGATCCTTTGTTTTATTTCCGTTTGTGCCGGATGGCCGCGCGCGACGGGAAGCCGCAACCTGCCGCGAGGGGGACCATGAAGAATTATCGCTTCGAGAACGTCAAACTCATCCTTGCCGAGCCGAACTTCCATGTTCGGGAAGCGATCAGGAGTCGGCTCTTCGAAGAGGGGTTCCGCGACATACGCGCGACCGACAAGATCGCGCACGTCCGCGATGCGGTCGCGAATCCACTGACGGAGACCGACCTGTTGATCACCGATATCGACCTTGGCGACGGGGATGTGTGCGCCCTGTTCCATGACATCCGCCACCACCTGGTCGGCGACAATCCCTTTCTGCCGATCATCGCCACATCCACCGACCCCCGGCCGGCGCTGGTGCAGAGGGTCATCGATTCGGGCGCCGACGATCTGCTGGTCAAGCCGCTGGCCACCGACTTGCT